>NZ_CP197418.1:9827107-10143529 GCF_052161655.1 Novipirellula methanifontis | reverse complement strand
TAGTTCGGGAAATGGTGGTTCGAGGACCGGTACGTTGCCGGACGCGGGTTAATTCGGAAGGGGTGGGGAGGGCGTAAGAACCGTTTAGCCTTTGGCGACTTCGGGCGCACCGACCAACGATGTGCCTTTGCCATCGTGATAATAGACTCGGTTGCGGCCGATGTTTTTGGCGGCATACAGTGCTTCATCAGCACGTCGCACCACGGGGCTGGCGACAAGATCGTCGCGTGGTTCGCTTAAGCCGACGCTAATCGTGACCGACAAGGATTTCGTGCCCGTCTCCATCTGATGTGACGCCATCGTCTTGCGAACTCTGTTCATCTTGTCCGACGCGATTTGCAGAGGGCCGTTCATCAGGATCGCGAACTCTTCGCCGCCAAAACGGGCCACGATGATTGCGTCATCGAGTTCGATTTTTAGCAGCTTGGCGACTTGTTGAAGCACTTGGTCACCGACTTGATGCCCGTGGGTATCGTTAAAGTTTTTGAAGTGATCGATGTCAACGAGCGCCAACGCGAACGAGCGGCCGCCTTTGCGAAACGTCGTGAACACCTCGTCAAGTTTTTGGTCAAAGGCACGTCGGTTGTGCAGCCCCGTCAACGCATCGGTACGAGCTTCGGTCAGATAGCTTTCGATTTGCTTGGTTTGCTTGTCGAGTTGACGTTCGGCAGATTCGAGCCGCGTTTGCAACTGCTCGTTGCTATCCATGATCTGCTTCAGCAGCGCAACCACCTTGGGTGTCGATTGACCTGAATCGGAATCCACTCGCACTTCGTTGCTCAATTCACCCAGTCGCGTTTGATATTTCGACACGCTGCCGGAGTATTCGTTCGTCCAAGCGCCAAGTTCTTGCAGCATTTGTAGGACGCGTTCGCGTTCGTCTTGAGACATCGCCACTCCCGCTGTTTCGTTGCGTTGGCGTCCAAATCGATAGCCGATCGCCAGCCCCACGGCTATTAGCACTAGGCCTGAGACAATGCCGACCATCGTTAGGACCAGGTTTCCCTGTAGTAGTTCTTCGTTGATGACCGTTTGCCCAATATAGTTAACGAGGGAGTTTCGCTGGTTCGAGGCGAGTAGAATAGCCCGTTTTTCTTCTAGCGGGGGACTAGAAGTGCACTGCGTCCGGCGTTTGAGTCGGGTCCAATTGTTCACCCCGGGCGATCACCACTAGCCCGCTTTCGGTGACCGTGAACCCCCTTGCCGCGTCGGCTGCTGGATCATAACCGATTTCGGTTTCTGGCGGGATGCGGACTCCTTTGTCCACAATCACGCGCCGCAGACGGCATCGACGTCCGACCTCGACACCTTCAAACAGGATGCTGTCCTCGACATGAGCGTAGCTGTTGATCCGGACGTTGGGCCCAACGATGCTACGCGCCACGCTGCCGCCGCTAATGATCGCGCCTTGGCAGACCATGGAATCGAGTGCCTCGCCACGTCGGGACGAGTGGCCTTCGCTGCCGAACACGAATTTGGGTGGTGGCATCATCGGCTGAAACGAGCGAATCGGCCAATGTTGGTCGTAAAGATTCAATTGCGGGTCGACGCCGATCAAGTCCATGTTCGCTTCGTAGTAGGCATCGATGGTGCCGACGTCACGCCAATAGGCATCGCGTTTTCGGTTCTCGTCTAGAAACGGGAACGCATAAACCCCATGCTTTTCGATTGCCGCCGGGATGATGTTTTTGCCAAAGTCGTGATCGCTTTCGGTTCGGGTCGCATCATCACAGAGCTGTTCGAACAGGAACCGAGCGTTGAAGACATAGATGCCCATCGATGCCAGACAAACATCGGGATCGTCGGGCGTTGCCATCGGGTCGGCCGGTTTTTCCTGGAATCCGGTCAGCCGATTATCCAAGTCGACTTGCATAACCCCGAATTGCTTCGCTTCATCACGGCTGACACGCAACGCTCCGATCGTGATGTCGGCTCCCATTTTGCGATGGAAATCGACCATCGGCTTGTAATTCATCTTGTAGATGTGGTCGCCCGCCAGGATCACGACGTCTTTGGGCTGCTCGCTCTCGATTGCGTAGATGTTTTGATAGACGGCGTCAGCGGTCCCTTGGTACCAATTGTTGTCAATCCGCTGCTGAGGAGGGACAACATCGATAAATTCACCGAGTTCGCGGCAAAAATAGTTGCGCCAGGCAAGGTTGATGTGGCGATCGAGCGATTGCGCCTTGTACTGGGTCAACAGCAACATTCGCCGCATGTCGCTATTGAGTGCATTGCTAAGCACAAAGTCAATAATCCGATACAGGCCGCCAAAGGGGACCGCTGGCTTAGCTCGGTCACGCGTCAAGGGCTCCAGACGCGAACCCCGCCCTCCGGCCAAAATGACCGTCAAAGTATCTCGCATACAGTTTTATTAGCTCCGTGCTTGCTTTGGATCACTCGAAGGATCGTTCGATAGCGTACCAGATTAGCAGCTGGAAATGTCCAGCCCTCGCAGTCGGAAAGTGTGCATTTTTGGCCTAGCGTTTGCTCCGGCTTGGACGTTTCCCGCTAACGCTGTCGCATCGACAGAAGGTCAGGTTTTAATCTGGGTAGTCTTCGTTGAGTTTCCGGCTTTCCCGCAGTTTGTAGCCCTTAGTACCGCGATTGGTGCCGCCCTTAGTGCCACCGGGGCCGCAACATGTGGGTGCCGAAAGTGCCGAAGCCTCGCAGTGCGAAATGGCCGACGCTGCAGGGGGCGGGGTTGTAGCTCGCTACAATAAGGGTTGGTGCTGCGAGCATGCCGGGTAAAGATGAGCGGGGCAAAGACAGTTTTTCAAATTCGATTAGTTTGGAGTCATCCTGATGGACAATCTGTGGAAACGTGTAAGCGTTGCCTTGGCGGCAATGTTGTTTGGATCACTGCTGACCGGTGTCGTGTTGAGTTTGCCTGATTCGCTGCAGCGAGGTAGTCTCGCGCAAGATCAATCACGGGTGCCGATCCAAGGTCAGCATCTGAACACCGCACAAGATCTATCGCTATCGTTTCGTAACGTCGCCGAAGCGCTGCGACCCAGTGTCGTTAGTATCAGCACCAAGCAAACTCAGATTGTTGGCGGCCGACAAAGCCAGCGACGCGCGTTGCCGCCAGGCTTCGAAGACTTTTTTGGTTACCAACCCCAGGCTCCTCAGCGCCGCGAGTCCGAAGGGATGGGCAGCGGGGTGATCGTTCGCAAGGATGGCTACGTATTGACCAACAATCACGTCGTGGAGGGCGCGGACGAGATCAAAGTCGAGTTGAACGACGGACGGATTGTCCTAGGAAAGATGGTGGGCACCGACCCGCAAACCGACTTGGCGGTAATCAAGGTCGATTTGGATGGGTTGCAACCTGTGCTGCTAGGCAGCTCGGACGACATCCGTGTCGGCGATTGGGTATTGGCGATCGGAAGCCCATTCGGCTTGGAACAAACGGTGACCGCGGGAATCATTAGCGGGAAAAACCGAGTGCAAGGAATTGTCGATGATGGAAATGGTTTTGAAGACTTTCTGCAAACCGATGCGGCGATTAACCCAGGCAACTCGGGCGGTCCGCTGGTCAATTTGCAAGGCGAATTGGTTGGCATCAACACGGCGATCTTGTCACGCAGCGGTGCAAGTGCTGGGATCGGATTTGCAATCCCGGTTTCCTTGGCAAAACCGGTGTTGGAATCAATTATTGAATCAGGCCAAGTGCGGCGAGGTTTCTTAGGCGCCCAGGTGGTCGATGTGACTCCCGAAAGCGTCAAGAAATACAACCTTACGGTCAACTCGGGTGCATTGATTGGAGGGTTGCTCGAGAATCAGCCCGCAGCGAAGGCGGGGCTGCAGCCTGGCGATGTGGTGACAAAGTTGGATGGTCGGCCGGTGCGTTCGGGAACTCAATTGCGAAACTATGTCGCGAGTCGTCCGCCTGGGGCTGCTGTGGAGATGGAGATTATTCGCAATCGGCAAACATCGCAGGTCACAGTGAATTTGCAGGAACGTACTGATGAAGCAATGGCAATGTTCGGCGCGGGATCGCTGTTTGGCGCCGAGTTGATTCCGGTCACTCCGGAAACCGCCAAGCAATACGGTTACGAAGGGCTGCGAAGTGGCTTGATTGTGGCGAGTGTCGAAGACGGCAGCATCGCCGCTCAGGGAGAACTGCAAGTTGGCGACGTGATCGAATCGGCGGCTAACATCCAAGTATCCTCGGTCGACCAATTGTCGCTGATTTTGGACGAGGCCCAAAAGCAACGGCAACCATTGCGATTGGTCGTCCGGCGTGGCAACGCCCGAATGTTATTAGTCGTCCGCTAAATGGCGAAGATCACTTGAGATGTGATGCCAGATAACTGACGTAGTGGATCTTGCTAAAGATCCTTCAGGCGGGATCTTTAGCAAGATCCACTACGGGGGAATGCTGAAAAAAACGATGCCAGGCTGGAGCTTGGCTCACTTTTCCAATCTTTCCAATTATTCGCCTTGCGGCTCCCCCATCGAGCCGCAACTCTCTTGCATGCATTGGATTTCAGACGGATTCTCGGTTGTTGATTTTGCGTAAAACGGTACATTCGTAAGGATGACTGTTACTGCAAAACCGCTGCCGACCATCCGTCAATTACCCCCCAATCTTGTCAACAAGATCGCTGCTGGCGAAGTAATCGAACGGCCGGCGTCGGTCGTCAAGGAATTGCTTGAAAACAGCGTCGATGCGGGAGCCTTTCGCATCGAGGTGACGATCAATGGCGGTGGTACCGAATTGATCCGCATCAGCGACGATGGTTGCGGAATGACTTCGGAGCAACTGCCGCTGGCGGTGGCTAGTCATGCGACCAGCAAGCTGCCCGACGAAGAGTCGTTGTTTCACGTTCACACGCTTGGGTTCCGCGGCGAAGCACTGGCATCGATCGGTAGCGTTTCGCAGCTCACTATTCGCAGCCGAACGATTGAGGACGATTGTGGGTCCGAAATCAATGTCCGCGGCGGTGTGATTGAATCACCGACGCCATGCGGATGCCCCGTCGGGACCGTGATGGAAATTCGCAATCTGTTTTTCAATACTCCCGTGCGTCATCGCTTCTTGAAAACGGCACAGACCGAACGGGGGCATATTGTCGAAGCGTTCACGCGAATCGCTTTGGCCAATCCGAAGGTTCATTTTGTCTTGACCTCTAACGAAAAGACGCTTTACGACTTGGCGCCCACATCGCGTTGGTCGGACCGGATCGCCGAGTTTTTTGGCGGCGAGATTGCGGATTCATTGATCCCGATCGAAAGTGATGATGCTCAAATTCGCGTTAGCGGTTATGCCTGTGATCCCTCGGTCAGTCGCGGTAACAATCGCATGCAATACATGTTTTTAAACGGGCGACATATCCGTGACCGTTCGCTTCAGCATGCTTTGACCGAAGCTTATCGCGGTTTGTTAATGGTGGGCCGACATCCCGTTTGTTTCCTGCGAATGGAGATGCCAGCCGACATGGTCGATGTCAACGTGCATCCGACGAAGTTGGAAGTGCGATTTACTGATGGCGGCCGCGTCTATGGACGATTATTGCAAACGCTGCGTTACCAGTTTTTGAAAACCAACATGACGCATCGCGTCGGCCCTACGTCCACATCGCAATCCGACAACGATTCAAATGGCGGTGCGCAGAGTGGTGACGTGGTCGCTCCCGCCCCCAGTGTGCTGGGGTTGCCAAGCCGCGTCGAAGCCGAGCAACGGCAAGGGGTGATCAATTGGGCTCGTACGGGCGACAGTAACCCAATGCCTGCAAGCTTGTCGCCTGCCGGGTCGTCGCAGTCGATGCCATCGCTAGCGGTGCCCGGGTTCCAGCCGTTTCCAGGCAGCACGCCTTTCTCAGGCAGCCCTTCGCCTGGGAATGTGGCTGGTGGATCCGCCGTTGATGGCGGTGCTGCGGTACCGCAGACCGACCCTGCAACGGGCGAGCCTGCGGAGCTTGCACCCTGGGATCCACAGCCCGCTGCGAGTGACGGCAATCCGACGGTTTGTTACCTCGGGTTTCAAGTCCACAATCGCTACTTGGTCACGCAAGACGAGAAGGGGATGGTGGTGATTGACCAGCATGCGCTTCATGAGCGAGTGTTGTACGAGCGGGTTAAGGACAAAGTGCTAGGCGGATCCGAGCGATTGGAATCGCAACGATTGCTCGTTCCCGAGCCCGTCTCGTTGACTCCGGCCGAACGCACGGCCGCGCTCGATTCCAAAGAAACTCTAGCCAAGATTGGCATCGAAATTGACGAATTTGGTGGCGAGACAATTCTGATTCAGTCCTACCCCGCGATGCTAAAGCGCATGGCGCCGGGCGACATGCTGCGAACGGTATTGGAATCGGTGATGTCGGCGGGCAAAGAGCCCGATGCTCAAGATTTGTTGAATCATTTGCTCAGCACCATCGCGTGTAAAGCGGCCGTAAAAGCGGGCGATCCGCTCACGCGAGAGGAGATCACTAGCTTACTCGAGCAGCGTGATTTGTACCAGGATACGCACCATTGTCCGCACGGACGCCCCACCGCATTGTTCTTCAGTCGGGATGAATTGGACCGCATGTTTGGCCGTTTGGGGCCTCGTGGCCGGGCAAAAGGTTGATCCGCAACTCACTGAATCGCGGTGCTGTGTCGCCACAGGGTGAGATGCTGGAACTGCACTAAGGGAAAAAATCTTGCCCGACTGGCACCGCAGCATTTCACACGGCGGGCGGCGTTGGTTTAAACTATAGAGTGCACGCGCCTTTTCTGGCGTGGAACGGAGCCTTACTTAATTGACTTGAGCCCTATGCTGAAAAGTTGGGTTTGATCAATACGGCTCGCGTGCGTTTCCGTTCCACTTAACAAACGAGTCCATGATGGCTTCTATTTTACTGTGCGACGACAGCCCGACGCATACGGTGCTGATGCAGACGTTGCTCGAAGATGACGCGCACGAAGTGCGTTGTGCTCAGGACGGACGCGAAGCGATGGCGTCGATTGCCGAGCACATGCCCGAGCTCGTGGTCACGGACCTGCGAATGCCCAATATGAATGGATTGGAATTGGTCCAGACGTTGGTTGCCGAGCAATCGCAATTGCCCACGGTCGTTGTCACAGCTCGCGGTTCCGAGGATCTAGCGGTCGACGCACTTGCATTGGGCGCAGTGAATTTTGTCCCCAAAAATTCGCTCAACATGTTGCTCAATCCGGTCGTGCGGCAAACCATCGCCTATGCATGCAGTGATCGGTTTTCGCAGCCGCTGTCGGGGCAATTGCGTTCGCCGGAGTTCTACTTCAAACTCGGTAGCTACATTGATTCAATCAATCCGGCGACTCAGATTGTCATTCAAGCCTTAGCCGCCTCGGGAAAACTCAATTCGACTAACCGCATTCGGATCGGAGTAGCGGTAGCAAGTGCGTTGTTTAATGCCGTCTGTTATGGCAATTTGGAACTCAGTGACGAAGACCCGATCGTGGGCAAGGTGATCGCGGGCGATCCAGATAGCCATGCAGAATTAATGAAGCGTGCCGGCTCGGATGCGTATCGAAAACGCAGTGTCCATTTAAAGGTGTCCGGCGGCGACAAGGACACGCGGATTTCCGTTTCACACGATGGGAACGGCCGCTTGGCTCGATTCAATCCCGCACCAGGAACACCAGAATCGTTCGAACTAGAGCAGTGTCGCGGGATGATGTTGGTCACTAGCTTCATGGACGAAGTGATGTTCAACTCCGGATTCAGCGAATTGGTGATGGTCAAGCATCACGGGTGAACCCGAGGGCTGACGTAAGTCGGCCACGGCACTACTGCCGAAGCCCTCTTTTTCTGGCGCTGCCCAAAGCAGCATTGCGTTTCGTAGCGTGGAGTGTTGGCTCGCAAATGCGAATCACCACCGTCTGGCGACGGTAGCTACGTCAAAGATAAAAATGCTCTAGTGTGCCTTACAGCGACCAACCCACTTTGGGGTCGTCGTGGATTTGCGGAGTGTGGATCGCGGCGAGACCCTTGATTCGCGCGCTAACCTTCTCGACCGACGTTTCATCGGTCAACACTTCCAACGACAAACGGAACGAGACCGTGTCAGCAGGCTCGATCGCTACCACTCGGCCTTGCTCCGCTTCGAACGAACGCGTGTTGGGAAAGTTTGTTGCGGGTTCCATTCCGACCACATAGCCATCGCTTTTGGCACCCGTATTCTTCCACAAAATGAAATTGGGAAGTTGGCTGACATTGAAGGTGACAGCCAAACCTCGATTCTTTTCGGCCGAGCGGAGCATCGCGGTCGTTTCGCTCGAATCGTCGCAAACCAGGTTGGCAAAGTAGACGCGTTCTTGATAGCCCGATTCGGGTTTATCAAATTGGTTCCATGTATCGAGTTCGCTTGCCGATAATGCGTCTTTCGGAGCAAGTTCTTCGCAGGCCGCCTCGAGCACCGCACCGGGCTTTAGAATCGGCGAGCCCACGTTGATGTGATAAAGCAACTGCATCGTTGCAGGAGTCGACAATTCATTGGTGACGTCATCCAGCAGATCCACACGGTAGCTGCCTGCATGGACTCGCAATCGAGTTTTTAGTCTCAAACGCTTAAAAAACAATCGCGATTCGATCACTTCGCCAATCAACTCGAGTCGGCCGGACGCCTCGTCGTACTCAATCGACAACGAATCAGCCGCCAAGTTACCGATCCGGCCGTGCAGCGGGTGTTTGAGCTTGCCGGCTTCATCGAACTCCGGTGCTCCGTTGCTCTCCAATCCACAGCGGGCGACCAATTCGTCAAAGCCTTCGAGCCAACCGAGGCCGCTGGGGTCGAACAGCGGAACCTGGGACGGATGGACGGGGCCAGTGACGGGCGAGTCCCAGCCGAAGCGAATTCCCTCGGCTTCGATCTTCCAGATCGACATACCACGCGTGGGCAGCACGATGACCCGCATCACGCCGGTGTCGATCTCGACAACTTCGACATTATCCGACGCGCCGCCGACAAAACGGCCATGGCGGGTCTTGATCTCGCCCATGCGTGTTTCCACGTTCATCGAAAGGGGTGAGTCGCTATCCCAGGCGATTTGGGACTCGCGGCGGTCCCAGTTTCGAAGTGCGACAATTTCTGCCATGATCTTTGAATCTTTGAAAGCGAGGGCAATTAGGCGTTAGTAGCTGTGATTGGACCAAGTAAGGTCTTCTTTTTAGGGTTCTGAATCGGTGGCGTTCTTGCTCCTTCGCGGTGAAGCAAATAAAACATAACTTCCTCAGAAACCAAATTAGGGCGTTGATTTTAGCCCACGAAGCGTTTTCTTCTTCACTTGACCAAGCTCAGTGACCGAAGAACACGTTTCTTGCCTGAACATACTCTTTCTCTCCGAGATTCAAAGGTGCTACGATCGATGAGCAACATTAAGCTGGACGAAGGCTTGATCCAAGGTGACTCTGTTGCTGGAATTCTCGACTCCGCAATGGACGCGGGCGAGGGATTGTTGCGTTTGACCCCCACTTGGGTGCCACGATCGTTTTTGCATCCCGGACGTCGGATCAAGTTGCACCCCGGCGATTACTATCGATTTGGCGCTGATCGCGGCGGTATCGACGAACGTTGGTTCGGTAGTACCACCGAAGCGGCTAACGAAGGCCGTGTCTGGCACGAGGGCTTGAGCTTTGTCCTCTTCGAAGGCAAAAAGTTCATGCTCAAGGACGCTGTCTCCGAGCGTGGTAACGATATTGTCGGCGAGTCGATCTATTCAAAATACGATCGTTGGCCGGTTTATTCGAAATTCTTTGACAACATGGGGCCGATCCCCCATCACATGCACCAAAGTTTCGAAGATGCAAAATTGGTCGGCCAGGAAGGAAAACCCGAAAGCTACTACTTCCCACCCCAACTGAACAACGTCGACAACAACTTTGCCTACACGTTCATGGGACTCGAGCCGGGAACGCAAAAGGAAGATGTGCGTCGCTGCTTGGAAAATTGGAACGCTGGCGACAATGGCATCCTCGACCTCAGCCGTGCATATCGTCTGAAGCGTGGTACCGGTTGGTTGATTCCGCCAGGCGTACTGCATGCTCCGGGATCGCTGTGCACGTACGAACCACAATGGGGCAGCGACGTGTTCGGGATGTACCAATCGATCGTCGAAGGCCGCTATGTGCCTTGGTCGTTGCTGGTCAAAGACATGCCCGAAGAAAAACACCAGGACCTCGACTTTATCGTCGGCCAGTTGGACTGGGACAAGAACGTCGACACCCACTTTAAAAACAGCAACTATCTCGAACCGGTTCGCGACGAACAGCGCAGTGGTGATGGCTTCGAAGATCTGTGGATCGTTTACGGCACCGTCGATGGCGAGCAATTGTTCAGCGCCAAAGAATTGACGATCCAGCCCGGTGCGAAATGCACTTTGCAGGATCCTGGTGCGAGTAGCTGGATTACGGTTCAAGGCCGCGGCCGCATGGGATCACTCGATCTGCAGACGCCCGCGATGATCCGCTTTGGCGAAAACACTTCGGATGAAGTCTTCATTTCACATGTCGCTGCAACGAACGGCGTCGAGATCGAAAACCTTGGAACCGAACCGTTGGTTGGACTAAGGTACTTCGGTCCAAACACGCATAAGAATCTGCCCAAGGCTGGCAGCTAAGCATGCCAATATAAGTCATTCCACATAATGATCTGAGCCGGCGGCGCTAGCCGCGGGCAAATATCAACGGGCCCGCGGCTAGCGCCGTCGGCTCACAAGAGGATCGTCGTTTCACCGGCATTTACCGAACGACCTACCTAACCGCCAGCGACTCACACGAACACTTCTAGGAAATCAAAGCGATGAAACTCCATAATGCAATGTGGCCGGGACTGGTTGGCAAAGGTACCGACGAAGGCCAGGAGCCACCGATCAGCCTCGAGCGAATGCTCGACTTGACCGCTGCGGCAGAAGTCAACGGACAAAAGTTCGATGGTATCGATTACTTCTTGTTCCTGCCTCACACCAATCCCGAAGCCAGCGACGACGAGATTCGCAAAATTGCGGACTTGATCGCCAGCAAAGGTTTGGCGGTCGGTTCGTTGGTCGCGCCGATTTGGCCTGGCACCGTCGGTGATTCGGCAATGGGCGATGCCGAGCAACAAGCCAAGTTCCTCTCGGCAGTGAAGATGGCTTGCCGTATCGCGGGGATTTTTAACGACCACGGCGTGCGTCAATACGGAGCGATCCGCATCGACAGCGCCGAGTTTGGCGTCGAGAAGTGGCGTGAAGACAAGAAGGCAAACACTCAGAAGATTGCCAACACGTTCAAAGAAGCGGCCAAGATCGCGGCCGACCATGGCGAGCGTTTGGCGGCCGAAGGCGAAATCTGCTGGGCCGGCATGCACAGCTGGAAAGATATCCTCGACTTGCTCGAAGCGGTCGGGATGCCCGAATCGCTTGGATTCCAAGCCGACTTGGCGCACACCTATCTGTACTTGATGGGCTACAACGCCCCCGAGCATGCGTTGCTGCATGAAGGCTACAGCGACGAAGAGTTCTATGCGGCCTATGAAAAGATGACCGACAAGCTTCGCCCCTGGACGATCGACTTTCACGTCGCGCAGAATGATGGCGAAGTTCACGGGGCTGGTTCGCACGACAAGACTGGAAAACATTGCCCGGCGGATGATCCCAACGGCAAATTGGATATCGTCAAGTGCTCGGGATACTGGCTCAAAGACGCCGATAAGCGTGGCATCAAGCACATTTGCTGGGACGGATGCATGTTCCCCAATGCGATGCTCGAAGACCCTCACACATGGAACACGATTCTCGATACCATGATCAAGGTCCGCGACACGCACTGCACCACGCAAACCGCCTAATCCGCTTTCGCTAACGCTCCACCGCGAACGAATCGAACTCGCTTACAAACGCAACAAGGAAACACGCACGATGAAGCCGCTTAATATTGGTATGGTTGGATACGGGTTCATGGGACGAACTCACTCGAACGGTTATGCCCAAGCGAATCACTTTTTCCCATGCGAATACAAGCCGGTTCTGAAGGCGGTTTGTGCCCGTAATAAAGAAAAGGCGCAAGCGTTCGCGGACAACTGGGGTTACGAGTCGGTCGAAACCGATTGGCGCGAGATGCTCAAGCGTGACGACATTGATGCCATCGATGTCTGTACGCCCAACAACTTGCACAAAGAGATTTCGATTGCGGCCGCCGAAGCGGGCAAGATGGTGCTTTGCGAAAAGCCGCTTGCAATGAACCAAGCCGAAGGCGAAGAGATGTGCCAAGCGGTCGAAAAGGCCGGCGTCAAAAACATGGTCTGGTACAACTATCGCCGCGTGCCCGCCGTCACGCTGGCGAAACAACTGATTGACGAAGGTCGCTTGGGACGGATCTTTCACTACCGAGCCAACTTCCTGCAAGACTGGACGATCAATGCCGACGTGCCTCAGGGCGGTGCGGCAACGTGGCGTTTGGATGCCGAAGCGGCTGGTAGCGGCGTGACCGGCGACTTGTTGGCCCACTGTATCGATACAGCACTTTGGCTCAACGGCAGCATCAAAGATGTTTCGGCCGTCACCGAGACGTTTGTCAAAGAACGCATGCATTCGGAAACGGGCAAGAAAGAGCCAGTCAAGATCGACGACGCTTGTAGCTTTCTCTGCCATTTCGATAACGGTTCGCTGGGCTTGTTCGAATCGACACGTTACGCTCGTGGCCACAAAGCGCTGTACACGTTTGAAATCAATGGCGAACACGCCTCGATTCGCTGGGACCTGCACGATTTGCATCGCCTCGAGTACTTCGATCACGCCGACGATTCGATCGTTCGCGGTTGGCGAAGTGTTCACATCAGTGACGGCGAGCAACCTTACATGAAAAATTGGTGGGTTCCCGGATTGAACATCGGTTACGAGCACACGTTCATTCACCAAGTCGCCGACTTCCTGAAATCTTTGGAAACCGGCGAACAGATGCACCCAAGTTTCCGCGATGCACTCGAAACGCAAAAGGTTTGCGACGCGGTCTTGGACAGTGCAGCACAACGCGCCTGGAAGGACGTCTAATGACTCGCGAAGATCTACTCTTGGCATTGCAAACCGTTCATCAAGAACTGGAAAATGCGGACGACCTCGCTGACGAGGACGTCGCCCGTTTGCGGCAAACCATGGCCGAGATTGAAACGGTATTGGGGCGAAGCGATGACGAAGAGAGCACGCTGAGTGACCAGATCAGCGATTCAGCGCGTCAATTTGAAAAGTCGCACCCGCTGCTGACCAACACGCTCGGACGTATCGCCGACATGCTCCAGCAGATGGGCATTTAGTCTGCGGCATTCTGTTTCTTGCCTGAGCTCGACGTAGCGAAAGTCGCCAAGACTTTCGGTCTTTCACCACGCTGCCCCGCCGAAACTCGCTCGCGAGATTCGTTACGGTCTTTTCTAGCGTCGCGTGCCTCTCAGGGCGACACCGCAAGGATCTGCACGCGATTTAAGTTGCATCCGGTTTTAACGCGGCAAAACTGAGCCGACGGCGCTAGCCGCGGGCATGTTTCTTACAATGCTGACGGGCCCGCGGCTAGCGCCGTCGGCTCACAGAACGACCTGCTTTACTGTTTTGTTGTCGCGGCCGCTGGCAGCTTCCAAGGCTTTTTGGCAATTAACCCTTTGGCAGCCGACGCATAGCTCGTTGCGGGTCGCGACACCGTAAAATGAAAGATGACGCTGCACTCGAACTTGAAAAGCCATGCCCGGCACGACGAGAAACTCAATGATTTCAAATACCCCGCCCCAACTCTCGCATGCGACCGACCATCGTGCCGCTGAAAGACAGCAGGCGAGTAGAAAACGGGGGGATGAAAACGGTGCTCGTGAATTTGAGGTCCAGCAAGTGCGACCAGAATCGGCGGCGGTTGTTTCGGATCTCGTTGCGATCGAAGAACCGCTCGAGATCCGGATTGTGATCGACGAGGACGGCAAAAAGAAAGATCGTTCGATCTCAATCACCATGCGAACCCCGGGTGCGGACACGAAGCTGGCGGTCGGTTTTTTGGTCACCGAGGGAATCGTAACTGAACGCGAGGATGTCGTTGCGGTTCGTCCCTGCCGCAGCGGTTCGGTCGTCCGCGTGCGGCTTCGAGATACGCTGCAAGTCGATCTACAGCGGTTGCAACGACACTTTTTTACGTCCAGCAGTTGCGGTGTCTGCGGCAAAGCATCCATCGAAGCAGTGACAGTGCAAATTCAATCGCCGCTCGATCCGGGGACGCCAACAGTTGCCGCCGAATCGATAAGGAAATTGCCCGAACGGCTTCGTCGTGCGCAACGACTGTTCGACCAAACCGGAGGGCTGCACGCCAGCGGGTTGTTTGATTGCGAAGGCAGCTTGCTAGCAGTCGAAGAAGATGTCGGGCGTCATAACGCGTTAGACAAGCTGATCGGTGGACAATGGATGAACGACGCCAGCGTGTTCGCTTGTTCGATTCTAGTTGTCAGCGGACGGATCAGTTTCGAGTTGGTGCAAAAAGCACTGGTGGTCGGTATTCCGATCATGGTCGCGGTAGGGGCGCCATCGAGTCTGGCAATCGAGCTAGCGGAGCGGCATGGGATGACGCTCGTCGGATTCACCAAGCTGGATCGTTACAATGTTTATCATGACACCAAGCGAATCGTGGCAAGCTAACTGCTGGCTGCTGTTCGCAAAATCATCGCTCCAACCATCCACTTCCTGATCGAGGATTTCCCATGTCCATCGCAGACAAAGCCAACAACGTGGTTGCTACGGCGATTCCGACCCAGCATGGCGAGGTCTGGTTGTTGCCTGCGAAATCCGACGATAATTTGAAGCTAAAGCCGGTCAAACAGAAGTCGACAGGCATCTCCGCTGTCTTGAACAGTTTTCGCTACGCATGGGGCGAAGCGGGGGTGGTGCGGGGGACGCTACCCCTGTTGCAGCTGAACCAGAAAATGGGGATCGATTGTCCCGGCTGTGCTTGGCCGGACCACGATGGTAAACGTGCAACGTTTGATTATTGTGAAAACGGTGCCAAGGCAGTTGCACACGAAGCTGACTCACGGAAACTCACCGCCGACTTTTTTCGCTCGTACAGCGTCAGCGAACTCTCGACACACACTGATTATTGGCTCGAACAACAAGGTCGCTTGACCGAGCC
Source organism: Novipirellula methanifontis (assembly GCF_052161655.1). Classification (GTDB taxonomy): domain Bacteria; phylum Planctomycetota; class Planctomycetia; order Pirellulales; family Pirellulaceae; genus Novipirellula. The sequence goes on along the minus strand of NZ_CP197418.1, from coordinate 10,128,429 downwards.
GATGGTGCTGCGTGAGAACGCGACCCATTACGAACCGATCGCGTGGGCGGATGCGTATGCGTTGATCGCGGGCGAATTAAATTCGCTCTCATCGCCCGATCGTGCCGCGTTCTATACCTCGGGCAAAGCGACCAACGAAGCGGCATTTTCCTACCAGTTGTTTGCTCGCCAATTTGGTACGAACAACCTTCCCGACTGTTCGAACATGTGTCATGAATCGAGCGGCCGAGCATTATCAAAAATGATTGGGATCGGCAAAGGCACCGTCAAGCTCGACGACTTCGAAAAAGCCGAATTGGTCTTGGTCGTCGGGCAAAATCCTGGGACGAATCATCCGAGGCAACTGATTGCACTGCAACAAGCCAAACGCAATGGAGCCAAAATCATTGCCGTCAATCCGCTGCCCGAAGCAGGATTGATGGGGTTCATGAATCCGCAGGAGGCACTTGGCATGTTAGGGGTTGCCACGGAACTGACTGATTTGTTTTTGCAGGTCAAAATTAACGGTGATATCCCGTTGTTCAAAGGCATCATGAAGCAAATGATCGAGTGGGAGGATGCCGAACCCGGTTCGGTGATCGATTGGGGGTTTGTTAACGAACATGCTGCGGGATTGGATGAATTGCTTGACGACCTTCGCAGTGCTGATTGGGACACTCTGGTGGCTCGCAGTGGGATCGATCGCGAATTGATGCGACAAGCGGCCGACTGGATTCGTTTGTCCGAAAAGATCATTTTGTGTTGGTGTTTGGGCGTGACTCAGCACACCAACGGGACTCAAAATGTCGCTGAAATGTTGAATCTGTTGCTGCTGCGGGGAGCGATCGGCAAACCGGGGGCGGGGCCGTGTTGTGTTCGCGGGCATAGCAACGTCCAAGGCGACCGTACGATGGGCGTGTGGGAACAGCCCAAAGATGCCTTGCTAGATCGTTTGCAAACGACGTTTGAATTTGATCCGCCGCGAAAGCACGGCGTTGATTCTCAGCGAGCTGCGATTGCACTGCATCATGGTGAAATTGATGTCTTCGTTTCACTCGGAGGCAATTTCTTGATGGCGCTACCTGATACGCGTTATGCCGCCGAGGGATTGGCAAAAACGCGGCTCAATGTGCGGATTGGAACCAAGCTAAATCGCGCCGATTTGGTAGCGGGTCGGCAATCACTGATCTTGCCCTGTTTAGGTCGCACCGAAGAAGACGTGCGAGAATCAAGCAATGGCCATCCGCCTCGTAAACAATTCACGAGCACCGAAAATTCGATGGGCGTCGTTCAGTCCTCGCAAGGCAAGTTGAAACCGGCATCGCCCGATTTACGCAACGAGGTGGCGATTGTGTGTGAAATGGCAGCGGCCACGCTGGGAGATCGAGCGAACAACCCATGGCGTGACTGGGCCAACGATTATGACTTGATCCGTGATGGCATCGCCGCAGTGATCGATGGCTGTGAAAACTACAACGAAAAAGTTCGTCAGCCGGGCGGGTTCTACTTGCCCAATGCTGCTCGCGAGCGTCAGTTTAATACCAGCACCGGGAAAGCGAATTTCACCATCAACCCGATCCCGCAAGACACGATCCAACCGGGCCAGTTTGCGATGACGACGGTGCGGAGCCATGATCAATTCAACACAACGGTCTATGGCAACCACGATCGCTATCGAGGGATTCTGAATGCCCGCCGCGTGGTGATGATGAATGCCGAGGATATGCGAGAAAAGGGGCTGCGTTCGCGTGACCCTGTCGCGGTCACCAGTTATCACGCTGGAGAAACTCGCACGCTACAGAACTTTCAAGTCGTCGAGTATCCGATTCCACGCGGGTGTGTGGCGATGTATTTCCCCGAAGCAAACCCGCTGATCCCAATGAACAGCACCGATGCCTCGAGCAATTGCCCCTCGTTCAAACACACCGCTGTGACCATCGAAAAGTGCTAGAGCCACTGCCCGCGTTCCGTTCCATCGGGTTGTCAACGCGGATGAACTGAGCCGACGGCGCTAGCCGCGGGCCTTTTAACGCCGATTTCACCATGCCCGCGGCTAATGCCGTCGGCTCACAAGAACAGCCCGGACTTAAGGTTTTTGGCACTAATACTGGCAGAGACAACAATCACTTACCTCTCCCAAAATTCATTTTGGGAGAGGTCGGACAGGCCCCTTACAAGGGCCGCCTCCGGGTGAGGGCCGACCGCGCACTTTGCGTGCCCCCTCGGCTCCCGCCTGCTTCAGCGCCCTCATCGCCGCATCACTAAAAGTGGTCAATTACAACGCGTGAGGTGCCATCGAAGCATCAAAGATACTTTGCACAGCGCGGTCCAAAGCCTCGTCAAATTCTTGCTTCGTCTGGTCGGCTCGCAAATCTTGCAGCAGTGCCCGCGAGAAACTAGCGACGACGTGAGCTTGTTTGCGAAGTCGCATGTCCGCTTCCTCGCGGCTGTATCCTCCCGACAGTGCAACGACTTTGACGACCGCAGGATGTTCGACACAATCCAGATACAAGTTGTCTTTTTCGGGAAGCGTAAGCTTCAGCATCACCAATGTCTTACCGTCCAGTCGGTCGAGTTGTTTGATCAGGGCCGTGTTTAAAAGCTCCTCCGCTTTTGCCTTTTCTTTGCAGTGGATGTCGACTTCGGGTTCAATGATTGGCACCAAGCCAGCTGCCGCAATTTTTTTGCCATAGTCGAATTGTTGCTCCACGATCGCATCGATGCCGGAGGAGTTGGCCAAATGGATCACCGATCGCATTTTGGTACCGAACACCGGTTGTTGTTTAGCAAGATCGAGCTTGGCATCGAGCTTCGGCATCGGTTTCATCAACTGAACGCCATCGTTCTGCTCGGCGAGTCCTTCATCGACCTTTAGAAATGGCACAATTTGTTTGACGTTCCAAAGATAGTCACCTGTGGGGCGGCCTTCGACTTCTCGCCGCAATGTGTCTTCGAACAGGATCGCTCCGATGATGCGATCCTTCGTCAAACTCTCGCTCGTCAAGATCCGAGTTCGCATCTGATGGACGACCGCGAACATTTCTTCGTCGTTGCTCCACGCCGATTCATCGACTCCGTATTGCCCGAGTGCCTTGGGGGTGCTGCCACCACTTTGGTCAAGCGCTGCAATAAAACCGGGACGCGTGCGAATGACGTGCAGTTGTTGTTCAAAGGGGCTCATAGTGAGACTCGTTGTTTTTGTGGTGTAGCCCATCGACATGGATGAGCATGCTGTGTTTGTAAAAGAGTGTGCACTGACTTTGTGAAGCATATAACGCGCCAAAAACACTGCAAAATCATGCCCCTGAGAACTCGCGGGACTGCTTGAATGCAAAGAACCGCAAATATTGCGGCGAGAGAATGACCTAAGCGACAAAAGCCGGCCAATAAAAATTCGCAGTCGCGATGTTCCTGATCAGGTAATCCCTGCTCAGCGTGCGGTATGGGACAGTTTCTTGATGTGCAGTGCGTACTTTGCTTTGCTTTAGCTGTAATGCAAGCTGAATGACACTACTACCGACGACGCCTACCATCGATGTTGGACACCTGATTCACGTTGCCCTCCGCCATCAATCCAAGCTACTCAAACCAAGCCACAGCCCTCTCGCTCAGCTGAAATATGATTATCCGCTGCTAGCCGATTGGTGATGCCGGGAATTTTCCGCTAAATTTGGGGCCGATATGGCACTTGCTCACCCGAGAGCTCAAGTTGTCCGCCGCAACCGGATCGTTATACGAACACCACGAGTAGGATTTCAGGGCGAAGTGAGATTATGGCAGGATCGTGCAGGCGAAAACGCCGGAAGAAGCTGAAAAAGGCTTGGGACGAGTTTCAACTTCAACATGGCTTGTCCGATGACCAGTTAAAACAAGCACGTTCGATTGGCTTCACCGTCGATCAGCTCGAAAAGAAAATCAGCGACGATAAATTTGATTCGTCGATGTCGGTGACGAGCCGGATTGCGGAGGTTCATCAAAACCATCGCGCGCAACGTGCCGCCCGGAGCGCAGCAATCGAAGCAGGGTTGATCGAGCCGAAGAAGAAAAAGAAAAAAGCGAAGCCGCCTCATGATCCGCGCTGGGCGAAAGCCAAGAATGTTTGTGGGTTGAACATGGAAGACATTCGCAAAGCAAAAGCCTTGGGGCTGAACCCCACCAAATTAATCAACAATGTGCCCGGACCGAAACAGCGATGGAAAGCACCTGTGAAGGTGTGGATCCGAGAATTGTATGAAAAGCAGCAGCGGTCGCAGCAAGGTACGGAGAGACCCACCGCGTGTGACAGTATGTATCCGATATTGAGCGAGGCCGATATTGAGCGGCTCGCTTGCTGGGTGAACCTGGATGAAAACGGATTCCTCCAGACCTATCCGGAAGCCGATCTAAACGATCTGCCGTAAGAATTCGTCTGCTTTTTCACACCCTGGCTTTAAGTGCGAACCTTCCGCGTAGCGAAACTCGCCAAGAGTTTCGGCGGTTCTGGGGGGGGAATGAAAGTCTTGGCGACTGTCGCTACGGGTTGATTAGCAACGTTGGAGCACAATTTAGTACGCCAATTCGATGCCAGTGCTGACGCCGATGAAGCTGAGGTTGTCATCCAGCGGGCTGTCGCCAGACATGCCGCCATCTGGACCGGTGAACACGCCGGTGGGATTCGCACCGCCGACATCCATGAAATGCTGCGCTTCCAGCGCAACCTGCATCGAGAACCAATTTGCTGGTGCATAACGCAAACCCAATTGGATCTCGGTGTTGCCCGCGAACGAGTGAATCGCGTCTTCGGATGAACGTAAATCGATCGCGTTCAGCGACTGAGCATGCTCGTTCACGTCATCCTCTGCGGTGAAACTCTTTTGCCCGAATAGCAACGAGCCGCGAGCATTGGCGAACAGCGACAATGTATTCAGCGGCAACGAATGAGTGAACCGCATGGCGACGGTGGGACCAAAACCGCGGAATTCGCTGCGGGCGTCAAGGTTACCCGCGTCGGTCATCGCGTGATAACGCTGGGCGATCTTTGCGTAACGAATCCCTGCGTAGACATCCAGGGGTTTGACGATTTGTCGTTGCAGTTCCCAATCGATCACATCGGTGCGAATGCTGCTCGTGAACACCCCCTCTTCGACGAATTGAAGTCCTGTCGATGCGTCGCCGTCTTCGAACAAATAGCCCACTGTACCAAGCGTGAACGAACTGGCGGGGATTAAACCGTTGGCATCATTCGCCTCGAACGATTCGCCATGACGGAATTGCCAATAGCGAACTCGCCACCCCAGTGTTTCATCATTGGCTTCGCGGCCTAATTGGATTCGCGGACTATGTTCCATTTCCCAAGGGAACATGACATGCGAAAACACGTCATCGTCGCGTTCGGTGATCAGTCCGGTCGAATTACTTTGGATCGGTTGCACGATCACGCTTTCATAGGTGACGAACCATTTGGGTGATGTCGTCGTGTGCGAATGATACAGAGGCGTTTGCAATTCAGAGCGGAGTGCTGCGATCTCGAAATTTTGTTCGCTCATCTGGGCCTGCAGTTCCGCAACCTGGATACTCAGATCGCTCGATCCGGCATAGTCATCCATGCTGGTTTGCACGATCTGGGGCTCGGATTCGCGTGCCGTCGGTTGTCCGACACCTTCGTTCAGGAATCCGGAAAGACTCTCGTCATCGAACTCTTGAGCAAAACTGGGGGATGCGATCGAAATTGCTAGCAAACAGAGGCAAATGATAGCGTGTCGAAACGCAGGGGCAGTTAGGCGAGGCGAGGTGGGGTGCGGTGTCATGGTGAATTTCTGGACAGTTACAAGATGTTGGTAGGTGAGCTCAGCCTGATGACATTGCGAAATGTTGGTTTCATGAAGTTTTTTCGCCTACGTCACAACCGTGATGGATTCCGCGAGCAGGCGATAGGGCCACGGATATCACGTAATTGAGCGAAAATCTTCATGGTTGTCCCTCCAACTAGCAAATGGAGACAACCGCCGATAGGGCGAAATTGGAAAATCAACAATTGAGTTTCTGCGTGAAACTCGTCTGGAGCTTTGTCGCCGTTTCGACTACTAATAGCTCGATAGAAGGTCAGGATTTTTCGAAGTTTGTCTCAAGCTTGCTTCGATTCTGACCGAAGTGCGTTGGCCATGAAGGCCGGCGTTGGACCTTTGCCCCGAACGGATTTGGGATTTTCAGCGATGAAACTCGACTCACTCCTTGCTCAGCTGCGCCGTCGCTCCCGTCTTGCTGCCGCCCGCAAGTCTTTAGGCAAAAAAAGGTCTCGCAACCGCCTCGCCGCACGGCGATCGTCGTTTGAATCGCTCGAACTACGCCGTCTACTGGCGGCGGATGTTTCGCTCAGTGGTAATCGGTTGCTGGTGACCGACACTACCGACGCGAATGATGACTTCGTGATCGAAGTCTCGGGCGGCAACTATGTGATCTCTAATAGCAAGCCCGTGACGGCTAGTGGAATATCAGATTCCGATAGTGATCCAAATAAAGTGACCATCGCGATCGGATCAATCACCGGAGTTGATGTCAACGCTGCGGGTGGCAACGACATGATCACGCTGAAAAACTTTGCAGGCAAATCGGCGACGCTCAACGGAGGTTCCGGCAACGACACGTTCAGATTCGACGATGCATGGGGTACCGCGACGATCGTCGACGCAGGTGGCGGCACAGTCGACTTTTCGGACGTCAGCGCCACCTTAGGTGTGACTCAGTCCGGTGGAAACGTCGTCGTCCGCTCCGATGATTCGAGCGAAGTCAGCTACGCAGCGGCCAGCAATTTTTCGGGGCTTCCACTTGTCTTGGATCAAACCGCCGCTCAAACCGCACTCAGCGATGGGCTCGATGAATTAGCAAGCCTGGGTGGCGAGCTAGCGTCACTGGACAAGCTGAGCGAAAAACTTGATTTGGTCGGCCAATCGATGGGCGATTTTCTGCCAATCGAGGATATCCTCGACCAGTCTCTGTCGCAGCCAATCGCATCCTATTTTTCTAGCCTGGGGTCAGATGATCCCGACTTGGTCGGACTGCTAACCGCACTGGACTCGCTGAGCGGTAGCAGCTACTCCGGTTCCGGCAATTTGACTTTCGCGGTCGGTGCAACGGGAGTGATGAACGGCGATGTAATGACGCTGGACCTCAACGTGGTCGCGACGGTGACGCACTCCGCTGTTTCGCTCGATTTGGGCGAGACCATCCTGGGGCTCGATGGGGCGCTCGAGGAATTGATGACGACCTCTGGCGCGACCACCGATCTGACCGTCGGGTTTCAGTGGGATTTCAGCATTGGGGTCGATGCCACCGCAACGCCGTTCTTCTTTGCCGATTTCGACAACGATATGAGCGTCACTGCCGACGTGAACGTCGCCGATGCGTCGTTCGACCTCAGTGCGGGGCTACTTGGCTTGGGCGTTGGGGCGCACGGGCCCGCAGGGGCATCCAGCACGATCGTTTTGAATGCCGACACCACATTAAATACCCGTGCTTTGATGGGGATGGACGGAACGAACGGGGGAGCATCGGACGGAGTGCTACGGATCAATGAACTGCAAAACGCGAATCGATTGAATGGGTTCGTCTCGGACGCCGCTGCGACTGCGCAACTGGACATTGACCTCTACGCCACAGCCACCGGCGTATCCGGGGTCACCGATGGCACGCCCGCGATGATTCATTTCAGCGATGATCTGTTCAGTGCCGCCGCACCGACGTTCACCGAAAACTTAATCTCGCTGGGGATTCAGGACTTCTACAACCTGAATGCCAAATCGGTGTTGCAGGTCATGCAGCAGTTCGGCAGCTATGTGGACGTGCTGGGTTCGAAGACGTTTGAGAATGAGCGACTGTTGTTGGGGACTACGGCGATCCTCGGTGATTTGGTTGACGTCGACGGCTTGTACCAGGACGAGTTTCTCAAGCGAATCGAATTGCCGCCGCACACCGCTGCGACGCCGCTAACTGACATCGTCGGGGTGCCCGAGTCCGGCGAAACGTTGAGCACATTGTTGGGGACTAGCGGCGATAACGCCCCCGAATTCACGGTCACCTTGCGAGACGGCACCACGTTCGATGTCGATCTCGATGGCACCACCACATTAGCCGATGTCACCAGCCGTATCCAATCCGCGTCGCCAGGGACTTCGAAATTTGAAATTATCACCGAATCCGATGGTGCATTGTTGTTGGTCGATAAAACCAGCGCCGCGTCGGACAGCGACAAGTTTCATGTGACAGCGAAACAGGATGGATCGAGCAAGGATTACGCAGCGGCCGCCAAGTTGGGATTGACCGCGGTCGCGGTGAAGAAAGACGTGGACGCCAATGACAATCCTGAATCAGTGATCCAATTAGCGCCCAACCCCGGGGCAAACTTTGCAACGCTTCAGCAGATGCTCTCGCTGCCCACCGGTGGCGGTTCCTCCTACACGACCGTAGGTCCGATGAGCTACGACGCCGGCACGTCGACGTTCCGCTTTACGCTCGATATCGCCAAGACCTTTGCGGATTCAACCGACACACTGAATCTACCCGATTTTGGATCGCTGAGCGGTTTGAGCACGACCAGCAGCGTCGATCTTTTGAATCCCACCGCGATGCTACATCTGCCGTTCGAACTCGCGTTGACAAACGTTGGCTTCAACACGCCGCTTTCGTCATCGACACCGATTTCGCAATTGAACTTGGGTGCCGGCGTTGCACTGCTCGAAGGCGTAGACGACATTCGCGTTCATCTTGCCGATGGAACCACGTTCGCTGTCGACTTTGATCCTGAGCTTGCCTCCATCACACTGGCAAGCCTCAACGGAGGTGCTGGCGTACCTACTTCGGGCGACGCCAACGCCGATTTGCAATTCACCTTGAACGATGGCACCACCTTTGACGTCGATTTGGATGCCAATCTTGCTTCGACTAGCGCGGCACCTGCGACGCTGGGTGAATTGGTCGAAGCAATCGGTGCGGCAGCGGATGCCGCTGACGCGATCACCGGTACCGTGGCGGCAGGGGCGACCGCGAATCAGTTGATCGATTCCTCAGCACCCTTCGGAGCGAACGATAGCTTGGTGGGGCGTCAAGTGATTGTTGGCGAGCAAACCGCGACCATCACCGCCAACACCGCCGATACATTGACGCTGAGCAGCAATTGGAACACGCCACCCACCGCCAGCGACAACTATGAAGTGTCAAGCCGCTTGGCAGGATTCGCTAGCCTTGATAGCGCTCGTGGCACGCTTAGTTTGATCGATGCAACGACACCGGTCGGCGCGCCGGCCTTGGCAGTTACCGGTACGGCCGCCGCCTCGCTTGGAATCGACGGTGCAGCGGAACAACGCAACCTCGGCGGCAGCGAGTTTACCGCGATTGAACATTCATTGGTGACATTGGGTGACTTGATTGCCAAGATCGAAGCGGCTGCGACGGCGGCCGGTTTGACGTTGCCGAGTTCAACCGCGTTCTCAGCGGGTTGGGACTTTGATGTGCAGATTGCGGATGCGGGGATCGTGTTGGTTGATCGGACGTCGCCCGCAGCCTCGATCAGCGGCACGGCGGAAAGTGATGCCGCAGCCGACAAACTTTTGGACACCGCTGCGTTCGCATCGTTTGCCGCGGACGCCTTGGTGGGACGCGTGGTGACGATCACCGGCGGCGTCGGAGCAGGGCAAAGCGCAACGATCATCGCCAACACCGCCGATACGTTGACGTTGGATTCCGATTGGGACACCGCGATCGATGCCACTTCGACATACACCATCGCCAACGATTTGATCGTCGCGGCACTGAATAATTCCGGAGCCCGCGTTAGCCTTGGTTTGGCCACCCCGCCACAAGATCAAGCCTCGGTTTCCGAAACGCATCTGTTTGATGGCAGTGGCGGCGTGGTGGCTCGCACCAACGGCACAACCGCAGCCGATTTAACGGTCACGCTGAGCGGTGGAGGCTCCTCGTTTGTCGTCGATCTCGATGGCAGTGTGCCGCCTGCGACGATCAAGGATATTGCGGACCGGATTGCGGCGGCCGCCACCAGTGCCGGCGTGACGACGGCTGATTTCGAAGTCTTTACCGATTCGGGAACCGGGACGATCTCGCTGATTGATCGCGCCCAAGCCGGAGCCGTGTCGACGTTTACGGTCGCCAATGCCGGAGGCAGCTTTGCTGCGACCGATCTTGGGTTGGCCAGTGGTTCGGAGGTGAACGTTGATTTTAGCACCCCGGCCGGTAACGAATTGGATCCCGAGTTTGTGATTGAGCTGAAGTCGCCCGTGAAGGTGCTCGCAGGTAATCCCTTGCATGGCGATACCGCTGCAGCCCACTTGAAAGTCCAGTCCGATGCGACACCGACGCTGCAGTTTGATTTAGATGTGTCCGCGTCAGGAGCCACTGGTAGCGGGCATTACGGTGCATTGGCGGTTGATTTTTCGGATCTGACGATTGCGGATGCGACGTCCAAAGTTTCGGCATCGTTGACGTTGGACCCCGCAACGCTTAGCCAGTTGTGGGGCGGTTTGGGCAACCCGTTCCCTTGGTTAGTGAACGACCAAGTGAACTTTACCAACTCGCTCGATCTGAGCATGAAGCTACAACCGGTGCCAGCGATAACGGGAGTCAGTAGTGGGCTGAAAACCGATTTCGATGTCGATATCAACAATCTCTACAACGTGCGTGACAACGTTGAAATCGTCGCTCCGGTCATTCCCGGTGTGGATGATGTTCAGAGTCTTCTTGTTGCCGTCGAGCACCTCACGCTTGCCGATATGTTTGACTATCTCGATTCGGTGGGCGATTATCTTGTCGAACTTCAGACGCAATCGAAGCTGGCGGATCGGCTGCCGGGCTTCTCGAAAAGTCTCGGAGAGTTGTTTGGTTTTGGCAAGGCGTTCCAGGCTCGTGTGCAAGAACTGAAAGCGTTGCCCGAGGAATTACAGCCCAAGTCGCTGCAGTCGCTAAACGCTCAATTGTCCGCGCCACTCGATGGCGCCTCGTTGGTTGCTGGATTGAGTTTTGACCCCGCCAACAAGAACTTGACGCTCGATCTGCAACTTGATCTCGACGCGATCAGCACGATGCTTCCGGTTTCCTTGGATTTGACCAAGTTGGGGCTCGATCTGACCGCTCAGGGACTGCAAAAGGTCGCTGCGATCGTCGATACGCTCAGTGCTGCCCCGATGCAAGTCGATGCCGATGGGGTGGTTGAGGTCCAACTGGGAATCGATTTGTCCGATCCCACCGCTCCGGCGCCGTTTCTAGCGGGAGCCGCTGGTTCAGGATCGGGCACCGAAGCCTCGTTTGATATTCAAGGCGTGAACGATGATGCGTTGACCTTCACCACGCTGCTAGGCAGTTTGCCCGCCCAAGTCATTAGTGGTTATGTGATTCTGGATGCCGATGGAGCGGGAACCTCTACCGCGCCGGCCACCTACACGGTCGACCTGCAGACAAACACTCCTTTGACGACGCCGAGCGAAGCGCGGAACGCCGCTTCGGCTGCGTCGACGGCGATCCAAGTGGCCGGTGCACTGGATGCCCAGTTTGAATTAGCATTTCCTGAGCAAGTGATCCCCAGCGATGCGCCTGCGACGGTTCCGTTTATTACCGCCGGGGTCAGCAACATTGACGCTCCCGCCGACGGCAGCAGCTTGCTGACGACCAACCTTGTCGGCGGCGACGGCAACTGGTCCACATTCGAAGTGCTGACGCAGAATTTCTCGCTCTCCGACACGATGGACGGCTTCAAGCTTGGGTTTTACGACCTGTTCACCAAGCTTGACGCGGCGCTAGATACCTCGCTGTTGGGGAACGAATTGCCATTGGTCGGCAACCAATTAGCCGAAGCCGCCGATTTTCTGTTGCAGATGCGAGATTCGGTTGTCGACAACTTGAATTTGTATGGCAAATCGATTTCGATCGATTCCGTACGCCAAGGCATTTTTGACGCATTCGGTCCCGGGGGTTTCGATTGGCTACAGAATGACCCCGCATCGGGCGACAGTGTCGTCAACATCGACGATGTCAAGATGGTCACCGATTCGGTGACGGTGGAGGGGCGCGAACTCGTCGTCGGAGTCGAGTTTCAAATGGATTTGGTCGCTCCGACGGAAACGTTAGAATTCCCTGTCGACCTTGATCTGTTGTTGCCGGGGCTGGGGTTAGAAATCGACGCGCTTGCCGATGTCATGTTCGGATTTCACTTGCCGTTGTCGGTCGGTGTCAGCATTGCGGATGGTGTTTACATCGATGTGCAACGTGCCAATGATTTGGAAATTGTCCTGGACGTCGCACTGCCGCAAGCGGCAGTGTCGATGACGGGTGATCCTCAATTGACGTTTACCAATCCGGTGACCGGAGCACCCAAGGTCAGCCGTGACCGCGGCAACTGGATACTCGATGGATTTCGCGCTGGCCAAATCATCGAGGTTCGTCATTCGGACGGCAACAACGGCCAGTATGTGATTGCCTCGATCGATCCGTTCGGTTTGGAATTAACGCTCCAGTCGACCGACGCCAATCTTGCGACGACAACCAGCTCGCTTGACCGCGTGGTCGCCGAAGGTCCGAAAAGCGGGATCAGCGTCGAGGTGTACCAGGTCTCGCTGACCGGACGCCCCAGTTTGACGTTCACCGACGTGACCGAAAACTTCACGCCGAAGTTGCTCGAGTTCGCGAATCTGCCACCCCAGACGTTTACGATCGATCTGCGTGACGAGATCACTCGCAGCAGCGGTAGTTGGGTAGCCGATGGTTTTCGTCTCGGTGACTCGATCACGATCACCGGCACGACCAATAACAATGGTGTCTACACGATCCTTGCAATTGATCCGTCGGGACGAACCATCACGGTCGATACGGTGCTCGAAAACGAAACCTCTTCGACCGGTATTGTGCGAAAGGATGAACTGCATGGCATGACCGCAACGATGGGCGTCTTGCCGTTTCGCGTTTGGGATCAAACGCCACAGCAATCCGAGATGTCCGGCACGTTTGTGATCGATTTCTTGGACCCTTCGGTCATCGGCACCCCGCGGTTATCGTTAAACGATCTGATTGCTGCGGCCCCGTTTCCCAACATTCCGCAAACCGGATTCAGTGGGGCCCCGCTGCCAAATTTGTTGAGTATCAGCGAGAAGGTAGGAGCGGAATTCACGGTGAACCCGATTTCATTGGATCTGGAAACCGATCTGCCCACCGGCGCCGCGTTTCCGCCGTATCGGATGCAATTGGATATCACGAATTGGGATTGGGATGTGACGGCGTCGTTGGTCAGCGAAACGAGCACGCCGTCGATCGCATTCAATGATGTTCAGTTCGAAGTGGTCGGTTTCGTTCGCGATTTTCTAGGTCCCGCTATCACTCGGATGAGTGTCGCGTTGGAAGCGGTGGACCCGTTGTTGGTCTTTTTGCAGAGCGAGGCGATGCCGATTGTATCGCTGTTGTTTGGCAAGACCTCCTACGCGAGTGCTCCCGGAACGTTTGGCGGCGAGAGTCAGATTGGGGACTTCACTGGTGCCGCCACAGCGCTACGAGCGTTGGCCGACGGAGGCAAACCGTTCGAACGCGACGCGATTGGCGAATTCTTTTCGGATCTGTTTGAAAACCGAGAGTTCGACGACATCACCTTGCTGCCGATCATGAAATTGACGGGCGAAGAGTGGATCGACATCGGCAGCTTTGTTGTCGACGGATCGGTGGCGCGAGGCCAATCGGGTGATTTGTTTGACCCCAGCGTCAATGCCGAACGAAGCTTTGGATCGCTCAAAGACAAGCCGCTGCGGATGACCGGTGCGATCGACGTGAACTTTTCAGGGACCGCAATCACATTGACAAGTTCCGAGAGTGCCACATGGATCGACGCCGGCTTTGCCGTCGGGCAAACGATTCGTATCACCGGAGACATTAATCCAGGAACGTATACGATCGCTTCGGTCAGCGATTCTGTGCTGGCGATCAGCGGCGGAACGTTTGCGACCACGGGGGCGATCGCCGGATTCCGCGGCAGTGCTATCGCCGTGCAGAACGCGGATGGTTCGCGATCCGGTTCAATCCTCGGTCAAGTCGCTGCGATCGCTCGTAATACGTCAAGCTCGGCTCACGAGGCGGCGCAAAGTTTGGTGACCACCCAGTTATTGCCTGGACGGAAGAAAGTCGAGGGCATCGGTGGGTTCACTAACAAAATCATCAATAACGATCACTTTCAACAAGGATCCGGGTTGACGTATGACGCGATCGCGTTGCCGATTTTTGAAGAGTCGTTTGGGCTATTGCTCGGGGAAACGGGGTTTGATGGACGCTCCGAAGCGGATAGTCATCTGATGACCTATAGCACTCCCGAGTTGTCGTTGATCTTGTATCACCTACAACCATTGACGTGGGAAAGTACGATTGGAACGCTTGTCAACAAAGCGGTCGCGAAGGTCGTCGGCAAGCCACTTGATGCCTACAAGTATGCGGTGCCGTTTATCTCGATCTCATTCGAAGCCCGCGCCGATTATGCAATGGCATTCGACACCACCGGGTTGAAACGCCTTGGCATTACCGGCAACTCAGACGATATCGTCGATGGATTCTACTTTGATGATTTTGAAGGCGTCGAACCGAATCCTAGTGCGATCGGAAATTTGAATGTCGGAGCAGGAAGCCAATCGGGTGCCGCTTCGGGACTGGGGGCCAGCGGTGCCAGCACTCGCATGGATGAACCTCAGGTTCGTATTCTCGGTGGCGTCGGGCTGGGCGTTTTCGTCGATCCGTTTTTGGTGATCGCCGGCGGAGCGTTTAAGGACTTTATCCAAGCCCGTGTTGGATTTGAATTGTCGCTGCATCTCGGTCAGGACCAAAACTTTCACGACCCCAGTGGCGACGGACGTGTCCGCGCGAATGAATTCGATATTCTGACCAGCTTTACTCAAAACTACTCCGCAGGGACTTATTCCGGTGACGGAGACGATGCGTTTGATGATGGGCTGCGGATCGAAGTCCGCGCGGATGTCTTCGCCAGTGTCAAAGTCGGGATTTTTCTGACCCACAGTGCCAGCGATTTCCCGCTGCTGCCGATCGGTTTCAAGTTGATCGATATCCGCGTGAACCTGATCACAATCGGATTTACGATCCCGGTGAATCCCGCAGACTACTCGGCAATCG
This sequence comes from Novipirellula methanifontis, assembly GCF_052161655.1. Taxonomy (GTDB): domain Bacteria; phylum Planctomycetota; class Planctomycetia; order Pirellulales; family Pirellulaceae; genus Novipirellula. The sequence continues at coordinate 10,113,315 of NZ_CP197418.1, read as the reverse complement.
TCCTGGGGAACCAAGGCGGCGACGGCGTGTTGACGCTCGTGTTCCACGACGGTCAAGACACCGCACTGTATATCGGCGCCTCCAGTGCGCCCGACGATTCTGGGCGACAAAATATTGTGGTTTCAGGACGTCACTTTCACCAGGAATTCAGCGACGTCGTTCGCATAGCGGGCATCGGTGGGACGGGAAATGACAGCGTTTTTGGCATGCCTAATGTGTTTCTAAGCGTCGACCTGAATGGCGGTGCGGGCAATGACATTCTCGTCGGCGGCTCGGGCAACGATAAATTGGTCGGCGGTAGCGGCGATGATACCCTCGATGGCGCCGGTGGCGATGACACGTTGTGGGGTGACGACGAAGCGGGGATCCTTACCGGAACAGACATTCTGTTCGGTGGCAATGGTGCCGACTTCCTCCGCGGTGGTGCGGGACCGGACATCATTCGCGGTTGGCGAGACAATGATGATATCGATGGCGGCGACGGCGACGATTTTGTAGATGGCGGAACCGGCAACGACACGGTCCAAGGTGGCAGGGGAGTCGACATAATCCTGGGCGGTATCGGTCGCGACACGCTTCGCGGAGGTGCCCAACGTGACCGCATCGAAGGTGGCCGCGATGCCGATATGTTGTACGGCGACGATGACGACGACTTGCTGTTTGGCGGTTTCGGTAACGATACCATCGATGGTGGCGATGGCGCCGACGTGCTCTACGGCGAACAACACAATGATCTGCTGCAAGGTGGGGCCGAAAACGATACGCTTGATGGCGGTTTGGCAAGCGACCGAATCCAAGGGGGTGAAGGTGACGATCTGATCAAGTCACGCGATGGCAACGACATCCTTGATGGACAAAATGGCGATGATACTTACCAAGTTCTTTTTGTTGCAGGGAAAGCCAACTCGCTGATCCGAATCGTCGATAGTGGTACGGCTCAAGACACCGACATTTTTGTTGCCACCGGGACCTTGCTGGATGACCACTTCCTGCTGCGAGCCAGTGTCAGTGGATCCAACGCGTTTGTCGCGATGCTGAGCGACCCCGATCACACTCTTACCGATCCGGCTTACGATCCCGCAGTCCAGCGAATCAACTACCTCGGAGTCGAACGGATCGTCGTCAACGGCGGGCTTGGCAATGATTACTTTGCCGCCGACGATACCGCTGCCGAAATCACGCTCAATGGCGAAGGAGGCGAAGATACCTTCCAAATCGGCCAATTGTTCCGCAGCCAACGTAACGAAGAAGACGCCAACGTTTCGGTCGATGATGTGTTCGCCACCATCGAAACGACTCGCGGGTTCCTGTCCAACGGCATCAGTTCGCCAATGACGGTCAATGGCGGACTCGGCAACGATCGCTTTGTCGTGTTTCACAACAAAGCCGTGCTGTCGCTCAACGGGGACGAAGGGGACGACGATTTCGAGGTCCGTGCGTTTGCACTGGTCGGTTCACGCGAACCCGAACGTGCTCGAACCGACATAACCGGTGGTGCCGGAGCGGACCTTGTGCAGTACGCCGTCAATGCACCAGTTCACATCAACGGAGGCGACGGATTTGACACCCTGACGGTGATCGGAACGGAGTTCGGCGACGATTTTGTCGTCACCAATGCGGGGGTTTACGGAGCCGGATTGACGATCGATTTCACCAACATCGAGTCGCTGCGAGTCGATGGTGCCGAGGGGAACGATCGCTTCTTTGTGCAAAGCACCTCCGTGACATTCTTGACCGAACTGTTTGGTGGCCTGGGCGAAGACACCTTTAATATGTCGGGCGACACGCCGCCGGTGGTCAGTAATGACTTGCTCGGCCACAGTGGGATCATCGCCAACGATGTCACTTTTTCGAATGATTTGCGTTACCAAGATTTGAAGTTATTCGGCGTTTCCGCGAACGTGGCCGACAACGATGAACCGTTTGTCTCAATTCGCACCAGTGGTGGATCGAGCATCATCAGCGAGACGGCATCGTCGGATACATCGCTGCTGGATTATTACGAAGTCGTGCTTTCGCGAGCCCCGCTGCTTGGATTTAACGTGCTCGTCAAAGCACTCGCCCCGCTGCCGAGTCCTGATCGACGCGAACTCGGATCGCTGGCGTTCCGCTTGACCAGTCCTGCGAGCGGAGCGGAGGAGAAGGCTGATGGTTCGGCCGTCACGCTCCAATTCACTGCCGATAACTGGATGATTCCTCAGCGTGTAGAAATCCGCGCCGATGGGGTGACCCAACAAGACACCGGGTTGTTGTTCACGCGTCCTGAATTGTCCGAAAGTGCTGCGTTCACGTATAATGACGCCGCATTGGAAGGAAAGCAGTCCGCGGTCGTCAACCACTTAGTTGTATCCAGTGCGGCTTCGATCGATGGCAAACCGCTGGCCGTGGTCGATCAACCGACGATCACGATTGTCACCAACGAACCGTTCTACAAATTCTTGGGCCAAAGCATTCGGGTCACCTTGGCCGATGGCGTGACCGTGCAAGAACGCCGTATCGAAGACGCTCGCTTGGTTGATGGAAACATGCAGCTGACGGTCGATCGATCGTGGTTGGCCGTTAGCCAGTTACCGACTGTGACCAGTACGTACTCGATCGAACTGGACGGCAGCGAGTTGACGGGCAACCCGCTATCGGCCGCCAATGCAATATTCTCGATCGCCGATCCTCTTGATCCAGCAGATCCGTTCCTGGACAGCGTTGATGATCTGCTCGGTCGTCAAGTGACAATCGTTGACGGATCGGGCATAGGGCAGAGTCGATTCATCACCGGTGCCGAGGGCAAAATTACGTTGACCGGGACGCAAACCGGGATCTATTCACCCAATGTCGCCTCGTTTCCGCTGGATCTGACGCCAGGCGACCAACGAGTGGATGTCACCTCGGGTGCAGTCCTGAATCTTACGGTGAATGGCGACTATGACCAGACTCACGAATACCTGACTGTCAATATTGATGGCACCGATGTCGGAACGTTCTTCCAAGGTAGGGAAGGACGATGGTATTCACCGATGACAGCATCGATCAGCCTGACGCAAACGCAACTACAGTCGATCCTTGACGATGGGCACTTGGATCTGACCTTCACTCCGTCCGCTCGCGTTGGCAACTTTGATGCGACTTACGGTGCGTCACGAGTGTCATTCGACCTGCAATTTACCGCGGATGCAAATTCGGCAACGTTCCACAAAGGCGTCCTCGGCGATTTGAAGCTAACGCTTGATCGAGGTTGGGCGATCGGGGATTCACCCGATGTCGACAGCAAATTTCAAGTTCGTATCGATGATGCGTTGATCGGAAAAGTCACAGGAATTGATGAGAGCCCCACGGGATTGCCGATCGATCCAAGTTTCCCTGCGGAGCTAGATACGCGGACGACGTTTACCGCCAGTGCCGCAGACTTTACCAAATCGGATTTCGGTCCGGAAGGTTTGCGAGGCGCTACGATCGAGATCGTCGGTGGTCCGGGTGCTGGTCAGCAGCGTTTGGTGCTGGGAGCTCTGAATAGCACGACGCTGATCTTGAACGGAGATTGGCGAACCAATCCGGTCGCCGGAGAAAGTTTGTATCGGATTGCCCGTTACGATGGGTTGGCGGTCGCCAGTGTCGGTGTCGAAATCAACGACAACGACGAAGCCAGTTTGATTGTCGATGAAACTAAAGGAATCAACTCGAGCGTCACCGGTTCTGTGGTTGAGGACTTTGACACAACTACCTCCGTCATCGAAGGCGGCGACGGCGATCATCTCGGCGAACGCGATGTCGTGCTTGTCAAACTTTCACGTGAACCGACCGCGGCGGTCAACGTCGCTCTGCAATACGACGACACTCAACTGACGCTGCAAAAAATCGACGGAAGCCCTATTGCCGGAAACATGCTAACCTTCGATTCCGCGAACTGGAACACCGCTCAACAAGTCGTCGTGATTGCCTCGCATGACCTGCGGCGAGAAGGTTTCCACACGAATCTAATCCAGTTAATAACTCAATCCGCCGACGTCGATGAGTTTCCGAATCCGAACAAGACAGATGATTTCATCATTAACGAAGCAGAGCCCGTTCAGTTCGTCGGACTCAGTCGACAACCGCTCTCGATCACCAGTGTGATGTACAACGGGCAAACACTTGATGAGTATGACCCCTTGGTGCCGGCCGGAACGGCAGCAAAGCCAGTTTGGCAATCGATCAGCAATAAGATCGTATTCCATGCCGGTGAAAATATCGCAACGGTTTTGGGCAGCGATCTGCATGTCAGCTACACCTACAACAATCCTGGGTACCACGGTGTGTTTACCCAGCCAGTATTAGTTCGCACCAGTGATGCGGACGCCCCCACGGTGCTAGTGCGCGAGACCGATGGGTCGACCGACGTGGTCGAAGGGGCCGCCTCGTTCACTTCAGTCGCCTTCAGCGGAGCTTCATTTGCAGAGCATAGTCTTGTCGGTCGTACCGTGACGGTGGCTGGCGGAACGGGAGTCGGGCAAACTGCGTTAATTCGGCGTAACACTGCAAACTCGCTGACGCTTGACCGTAATTGGAGCGTGCTGCCGGATAACACCAGTACGCTGACGATCTCGAACAATGTGGTTGATGAGTTTTCGGTGCCTGGCGAGGCGACAGGCGACATCTCATACGCCTACCAACGCAACGCTCATCCGGTTTATCTCGTCGCAGGGGTAAGCTACACGTTTGATTTGGAAGGGGCTGCGACCGGTAAAGGGACGAACAACGACCCTTACTTGTGGTTGTTCGATAGCTACAACCGCCGCGTCGCTTACAACGATGATGGCGGCGCCGGTCTAAACTCCCACATCGAGTTTACTCCTGCCGCCACAGGAAACTACGTATTATCGGCCGGTGCCTATTCCGCTAATACAGGTACTTACACGCTCCGTACTCGTTTTACCTACGACATCGCAGCGGGTATCACGACTCCGGCTCGACTGTATGTTCCCGAGTCGATCGCGAGTTCGATTGATTTCGTCGGCGACCAAGATTGGTTCGCGATCACAATGTCCGTTGGCAATAGCTACACATTTGATTTAGAAGGTTCCGCGACAAGCCAAGGAACGCTCGACAACCCGCTATTGCGTTTGATGGATAGTGCCGGAACCGAAATCGTCATCCACGACGATGTCGACGGAGCAACCAATCGTAACGCTCGAATAACGTACGCTCCTGCTAGTACAGAGACATTTTACGTATCAGCTCAGGCCGTAGGCAGCTCAACTGGGACGTATCGTTTGACCACCACCACGACCCCCGCGGTCTTGTCGGTCACGTCAACCACGATCGAATCGTTTGAGACCGACAGCTACGAATTAGTGCTGACGGCCGCTCCCGACGACGGCACCGGTTCAGGACGCGTCGAAGTCACCGTGACTCCAGAAATTACCAAGACCACTCGCACCGGCGGCGTTCGTACTGATGCGAAACAGGTCACGATCTATAACTTGGACGGTCTGCCGACCGACCGCGTGCGGGTCGATCCGAGCAATCCCGACAACCTGATCGTTTCGTTTGATGAAACGAACTGGGACACTCCGATTCGCATCGGTGTGCGAGCAATCGACGATGCGAAAGTCGACGGGGGTGATACCAAGGTGTTTGCCGACGGCCCCAACACGCTCAGCGAGATCCTTGGCCCGGTCGTCGTCGACGGCGCCGGCGGCGAAGGTTCGTTGGTCGGCATCGGACCACCTGAGAAATTCCCTTACGAAACCAATGTCAAACAGAAAACCGGCGACGTCGAGTCGGTCGATGGCTTTGATGTGAACTTGCCTGTGCTTTCCGCCGATCAATTGACGCAGTTGGGATTGGCATCGGATCTCAGCAACGTGAGTGATCTGGTCGGCAAAACGATCGAAGTGGTCGCGACGTATCCCACCACGGACTGGTTGAGCGTGTTCTCCTCGGCCACCACAGGCAGCCCGAATGATCCGGTCGTGGGCCAGTTCCGCTTAATTACCGCAGCGACCGCGAGTGGCGGCAAAGTTACGCTGAGTTTGAACGAGCGTTTCGGAATCGGCGGCGATACGGTTGGTACGATTACTCCCGGCGCGACGTCGGATGTCGAGGTGACTCTCTCACGCGAACAGCGATTGAAGCTGGGTATCGGTAATGCCGATGATCTGCTTGGTCGCCACTTGGAAGTCACCGATGCGGCCGGAGCTAAAACCGGCGAAGGTGAGATCTTGAGTGCGGTCGACAATGGCGACGACGTGATCACGATCACGGTTGCCGCCGACTTTACCGCGATCTCCGCCGATATCGATGGATTCTTCATCCGCTCGGATGACTTGATCAAGAGCTACGCGATCACTTCGGAAAGTTTGAACTTCTTCGTTACCGAGTCCAACTCGGTCGACTACATGTTCATCCACGACGAAGACAGCCCAGCGGACAGCACCGGCTATCTGACCGATTCCCGATTGTGGGGGCTGAATATGGGCGAAAATATTACCATCGGTGGGCGAATGCGTGCTGGCGGAATCAGCTACGGAAACTTGGAAGTGCTGCAGATCGATTTGGGCAGCGGCAACAATGACTTCAACGTGCTCGGTACTCACACTCGCCGTGATGATCCGAACACGGTTGCCGACGAGACCTATCAAACATGGACGTTCCTCAATTCCGGTAACGATGTCTACTGGCCAGTGACCAATCGCAAGGGCGATGTGGTCAACGTCCAGCTCAATGAGATCGATGATTCCGTGGTCACAAGCGGCACCGTGACCGGCGGCGCGAATGCATCGGCAACCGAGTTCACAAAGCTGGTTGACGGCAGTGCATCCTTTGGCCCCGACGACAGCATGACTGGCTTCAAGGTTACGATGACCAACGCTGTCGGCAGCGTGCAAATGCGAACGATCCTTGGCAATACCGCCGATACGCTGTGGTTGGATGGAGTGTGGAGCGAAATCCCGGTTTCCAGCGATACTTACACGATCACGAATCAGGCCGATGGTGCCTTCGCAGTCAACGCCCAAGACGGTGATGATACGATCAACGCCAGCGGATCGACGCTCGGCATTGTCGCGTTTGGTGGACTCGGGAACGACCGAATCATTGGCGGCGACGGCGAAGACATCCTGTTCGGCGACCAAGGACGTGTCGATTACTTTGGCGACGATGATGGCAACGGAAATCACCCGATCGTCACGCGTTTGGGAAATGCACCTCAGCCAATTAGCGGTGCGGTGACTGGCGATTTCGGTAACGACGCGAACCTACTTGACGTTAATGCGGCATTCCCGGTTGCCGATGGTTTCGATATCGGGTTGGTCGGACTGTATGTCGATATCAATAACGGCACCGGGTTTTTACAGACGCCGCGATTGATCACCGGTGGCGATGCGACCTCCCTCAATATCACGCCTGACTTTACCGAAACGCTCGACGCCACCAGTGCGTATCGCATCTCGACATATCCCGAGAACCAAACCGACGGAGTGGTTCGACAAGCGAATTTGATTCTGACGATCAACGATGCAGCGGGCGGTAACGATGTGATCAGTGGCGGTCTCGGCAGCGACCAAATCTTTGGCGGCGCCGGCGACGATGATCTATCGGGCCACGACGGCAATGACATCCTGTTCGGCGACACGGGCGTGATTGATCGTGCCGCATTGGCTCCTGTCACGGGAAAGGCGGTTGCAAGTCTGGTGCAATCGGTTCGCACCAAATCGCCGTCGATCGGCGGTAGCGACATGATTTCGGGCGACGATGATAATGACATCATCTTCGCTGGCTTCGGTATCGATTACATCAATTTTGATCGCACCGCGACCGCGCTAACGGGTGAAAAAGGGAACGATTTGATTCTGGGCGACAACGGCAACGCCGACTTTGATGTGTCGGCCGGCGTGTCGATCCTGGCGCAACTCGAAACCAACGAACCGACGCACGGCAGCGGTGACTTCATCACGGCCGGCGAAGGCGAAAAGATCATCTTTGGCGGTGCCGGTAATGACACCCTGCTAGCCGGCGGCGATACGCAGCCCGACATCGTGATCGGCGATGAAGGGGTCGCGGTCTTTGATCCCACCAGCGGTATTCGGACTCGTATTGAGACGACGACCCCGACGATCGGTGGCGATGACATCATCACCGCGGGCAACGCCTTGAATATCTTGCTCGGCGGTAGCGGATCGGACCACATCACCGGCGGTGATTTACAAGACGTGATCTTGGGCGATAACGGCAAAGTGGATTTCACGGCTTTCGATGCCGACCCGGCGACGCTGGACCAAGTCATCACGATCGATCCGACCTTGGGCGATGTCGATACGATCTTTGGCGGTGCGGGCAACGACATCATCATTGGCGGTACCGCGGGTGACGAAATTCATGGCGGCGATGATTACGACATTATCTTTGGGGATCATGCCGAAATCGATTACCGCCGGCCCGTGGATCGTAACGTCGTCAGCCGTTTCATCACCACAGCCGATGGTGGTGGGGATGACCAAATCGATGGCGATGATGGCGACGATTTTATCTTTGGCGGCCAAGCCAATGACACCATCAATGGTGGCGAGGGGCAAGACGATATCATCGGCGGGCACAACGTGCCGTTTGGTGCCGATGGCGATGATACCATCGACGGCGGTGACGATGCCGATGTCGTTTTGGGTGACAACGGGATCATCACACGGACGCTGTTGAGTGTCGGATTGGGAACTTGGGAAAACTACCTCGCGCCGTTTGACTCGATCGTGATTCGCGAAGTCCAACCGTTTGACGATCGTGATTTGATCCAGGGCAACGATACGCTGCGAGGCGGTACGGGACAGGATATCCTTCGCGGTCAACGTGGCGACGACGAGATTCACGGTGGTGACGACGATGACGAGATCATCGGCGGTCTCGGCAGCGACACGATCTTTGGCGATGGTGGACAAGATTTTATCCTTGCCGACGCAGGTCAGATTCTTCGCGATTTCAATGACGATGGCACTCCGCAATTGAATAGCGACGGCACATGGCACCGCGACCTGTTAACCGAAGAAATCGGTCGTATCACCGACATCATCCCGATTGACCCGACGGGGTTGGCAAATCCGCCAGCCGACTTGGCTGCTCGTTTGCTCGCCGCCGACCGCATCGTGCTCTCCGGCGTGAATCTTTCAAATGGGTGGAAAAACACGGACGACCTTACCGGTCAATGGCAAACCGTGGCGATCTTGATCGATCTGGTCGATGCCGACAATGACATCGTTGACGGTGGCGATGGCAACGACATCGTGCTGGGCCAACGAGGCGACGATACACTGCGTGGTGGCAACGACAACGATACGCTGATTGGCGATCACGGCATCAACACCGCGCCGATGGAAACCGATCTGCCACAAATGGTCGACTCGATTCGTTTGATCGGCGTCGATGCGTCGGCAAACCTGTTGTCCGGGATCACAGTGGTATTGCCTGGATTTGGGCAAGTGATTGTGCCTGAGATGGTGGCGCAGCCAGGCGGATTGGTTGCCGAGCGTCCTCGCTGGGATCGTTTGACCAGTGTTAACAAAAAGCTTGCCCAAATTGCCGGGCAAGACGATTTGAAGACCAGCGACGATTTGTTGCTTTCCCCCGCAATTTCGATGACGCCTCACTTCATCGGCCACGCCGGTGGACTCGATGGTAATGATTCGCTGTTTGGTGACGACGGTGCTGATTTGCTGTTTGGTGACAAGATGATTGTCAGCAGCGAACTGCAAACCGGACTCACTCCGATCAACGAAGCGATCGATCGAGCAACCGGCGCGGTCGCGGGTGTGATGTACGCGTTCGAAGGATTGGCACTCGATCAAAGTGTGGTCAATTTCGAGATCGACCATCTCACAAACAACCAACAGCGAATCGAAATCGGCAATGACCGGCTCGAGGGTGGCGAAGGCGACGACACGCTGGTTGGCGACAATGCCACCTACGCCCTTCCAATCACTCGCACGCTTTCGGGCACCGATTCGGTCGTCGTCAAATCGGCTCTTCTGCAGCAGCATTTGGCGGACCTCGAAACGATCGCTGACGATGCATCGCAATTGGTCAGCACCGCTCACCTCGGTGTGATCGATCGCCTGCTTGCCGACGCCGCGGCCGCACGTCCTTCGTTGCCTGCGGTCAGCGGATTCGGAATTGATTTTGTTGAACATCACCAAATCATCGTTGGCGAAGATATTCTTCGCGGCGACGATGGTAACGATACGCTGGTGGGTGGCGATGCAAAAATCGTGGCTCCGTTGATTACCGGAACGACGGCCGATTTGCCAAACACGAAGATTGTCGAAGGGCTGAGTGTCAATGAAATCGAAGCGGTTGAAACCCAATTGTGGACCGAGGCTCGCGAGCAAGAACGTGAACTTGCCGAGCGACGTGGTATGCGGCTCATCAAAATTGACGCCGAGCTCGGTCGTCGTACCCCGCTAGACCGGATCGCCTATGTCCCGTCGCTTGATCGCGATCTCGACAATGACGATATCCAAGGCAACGAGGGTAATGATCTGGTGATCGGCGACTTTGGCGTGATTGCCGCTCCGTTGGTGTTGGACGCACCGACCACCGAGACCGAACTGCGTGATCTCGACGCTCATGTCGAAGTGGTGTTGGAGCAATATTCCGACGCGGATCGTAACGATGTGCCACGAAGCTTTGATACTCATCTGGGTCGACAGCGTCACGCTGCGTCAACGACCGACGCGATGGCTCCCGAATCGCGTCACAATGCAATTGATGGACGCTGGGAAATCGGCGAAGACGATATCGATGGCAATGCGGGTGATGACACACTGCTCGGTGATAACGCATCGGTTGTCGCACCGTTGGTCGTTAACAATCCTGGCCAACACGTGACACTGCGGCGAGCCGGTTATGTCGTTGCCTACGTCGACGACGCGATTGATTCGTTTGTCGACAATCCTGTGCTCCGGCGCGTCAACCAATCGATCAGTGGTGATTCCATGACCGGTGGCGACGGCAATGATGTGCTGATGGGCAGTGCCGGTGACGACAATCTCAATGGCGAAGCGGGCGACGACGTCGTTCTCGGTGGCAACGGCAACGACAGCCTTCGTGGTGGCACCGGTAACAACGAAGTTCGTCGCGATGGTGGTGACTATCCACGACTCGATTTACATGATGCGATTGGCGTTTTCGTTTCGACGACTCGGACACCGACAACCACTCAGTTGTTGTTGGATGCGGCCACCGGAGCCGACAATTTGGCGGGCTGGGCCGTTGGCGGATCGGGTAGCGGAACCGATGGCGGCGACGGTGAACCCGATGCACCCGTGCCGCGGGTGGCTCGTACCACATCGTTGACCGGAACGAATGTTGCCGTCACGGGACAACCGATTGTGCTTTCCGGCGCGATCACCGATTTGCCGACCGGAGCAACTTCGCGTTTGCTATGGGAAGTGAAAAACGCTGACGGTGAAACCGTTGCGATTGGTAAGGGAGCGAGCTTTGAATTCTTGCCCATACTGGCCGGTACTTATACTGCGTCCCTGACTGCTACTGACAGCGATAACGGGCTGGGCACGGCTTCGGTTTCGCTTGACGTACAAGACATTCGTATCGTTCCCGATCCGGATCATCCTGGCAAATCGATTTTGATCTTGGGCGGCAGCCAGCTCAACGATGACATCAAACTGCAAGACGTCCGTCGTCAACCCAGTTCAGTCGAAGTGCGGCACAGTCGCGGCGACGTCTGGACGCGAACGACCTACACCAACATCAGCCGCATCGATGTGTACGGCGGCGAAGGCAGCGATGACCTCGTGGCGGATCGTCGCTTGGCGATTCCGGTTCGCCTGTTTGGCGGTGCGGGTGACGACAAAATTCGGGGCGGTGCAGCAGACGACTTCCTCGACGGCGGTGCAGGGGACGATCGTTTGTATGGTTTCGACGGCGACGATGTGCTCGTCGGCGGCTGGGGAGCCGATCGGCTTGACGGCGGCGAGGGTGATGATTTGATGATCACCGAGTTCATGAGAACCGATGCCGGAAAGACCGATCCCGATGTGATCGTCGATCGCTGGTCGAGAACGGGCTTGTCGGTGGCCGATCGATTGGCAACGTTGATCAGTGATCTCTCCAATGCGATCTCGAGTGACGGTGCGACCGATAATTCGGATGGCGATCGCGGGCAAGACGCGTTCTTCACGCAATTGAGCGACGATCGTCGCGAGCGTCGCGGCGACAACGACCTCGTCACACTGTTTTAATGTCGATAGTCGTTGATCGCTCTGCGATCAAAGCGCCCCAAGCCGCCTGCGTAAGTAGCGGTGCGGGGCTATTAGCTGAAGTAGAGTTTCGCTCAGCGTTCTTCACCTCCCCAAAACTTGTTTTGGGGAGGTCAGAGCGAGCGGAGCAAGCTCTGGGTGGGGCCTCGGAGTGTTCGAGATAGAGCGTTCCATTTAGCTGCGACGAAGCCCTCCCCGGAAAACTCGCTGTGGGCTCGTTTTCCGACCCTGCCGACGCGAGCTGGGAGGGTAAAGCACGAAGAGGTGAAGCACGCTAAACGTTTTACTTCAGCTTTGCCTCAAACCCACTTAACCCGCTTCGCCGGAGCAAAGTCACCGCGTACCGTCAAATCGGCAGCACGGCGAGGCATTTGAGGGTAAGATAGTAGCCTCGCCCTGACCAAATCCCACCCTCCCCGACGATGCACCCTGTGTCGCTTGCCAATGGTGCTGAGAAATCCCATGAAAAGAGCTCTCGCCTTTGTCGTGCTCGCCTGTCTCCTGCAAAGCCAAGCTGCAGCCGAAGTCGTCGATTTCGTTCGCGATGTTCGGCCAATTTTTGAAAAACATTGCTATTCCTGCCACGGCGAATCGAAGCAAAAGAGCGGTCTGCGGCTGGATATCAAATCCGAAGCGCTCAAAGGGGGCGATGGCTACGGCGAGCTCGTGGTGCCTGGCGATATCGACGACAGCCCGCTGATCGAACTGGTCACTACCGACGACGAAGATTCGCGGATGCCGCCCGACGCCGATCCACTTTCGCCCGCTGAGATCGCGACGTTGACCCGCTGGGTCGAACAAGATGCGGTCTGGCCCGATGGCGTTGACCTCGCTGTGCTCGAAGATCGACTCGACCACTGGTCGTTTCATCCGATTGCGGACGCGGTTGCACCGGCCGTCGATGACACCGCTTGGCCTCGCAGCGATCTGGACCGCTTTGTGCTCGCCCGCCTAGAAAGCGAAGGACTCGCCCCCGCGCCCCCTGCTGATCCGCGTGTCTGGCTGCGACGTGTGACGATCGATTTAACCGGGCTGCCTCCGACGCCCGATGAAGTGGATGCGTTTCTGCAAGCGGTGGGCGACGATGACACTGCCTACGAAGCTGTGGTGGACCGCTTGCTGCAATCGCCTCGCTATGGCGAACGCTGGGCTCAGCATTGGTTGGACGTGGTGCGGTATGCCGACACGCATGGCTTCGAAGTCAACACGGAACGGCCAAATGCGTGGCTGTACCGTGACTACGTCATTGATGCCTTCAACAACGACACACCCTACGATCGCTTTATTCGTGAACAAATCGTGGGCGACGCGTTGGATCAAAATGCGGCGACCGGATTTCTGATCACCGCTTCGGTGTTATTGCCGGGACAGATCGGGAAAGACGAACCCTCAAAGCGTTTGGCACGGCAAGATTCGATTGATGAGATCGTCGTCAACATCACCCAAACGTTTCTTGGTTTGAGCGTCGGCTGCGCGCGATGCCATGACCACAAATTTGATCCAATTTCGCAACATGACTATTACGCGATGCAGGCGTTTGTGTCCGGAGTCGAGTATGCAGATCGCGAAATCGATCCCGCAGAAGCCAAGTCGCGACGTAGTGAGACAGCGAAGCTGAAATCGGAATTGACCGATCTCGATAACCAACTTGCTCGCTTCACGCCGCTTGTAAATTCCAGCGTCACACGTCCTGCGATCAATGCACGACTGAATATCGACCGTTTCGCTCCGGTCCGGACCAACCGCGTGCGGTTCACGATCAACGCGACCAACAAGTTAGAGCCGTGTATCGACGAGCTGGAGATCTTTGACACCGAGGGCAACAATCTCGCATTGGCCAGTCGCGGTGCGACCGTTACATCGTCGGGGGACAGAACTCAAAAGAACCGTCACGAGCTGCGGTTTCTCAACGACGGACGTTACGGCAATTCAGCAAGCTGGATGTCCAACCAGACCGGCAAAGGCTGGGTCGAGATTGAGCTTGCTAAAACGACGGAAATCGAACGTGTCTCCTGGGGCCGCGACCGCGAAGGCAAGTTCGCCGACCGATTAGCGACCGACTACACGATCGAAGTGGCGGACGAAAAAGGAGCATGGACGCGAGTCGCCGATGCATCGGATCGTGCCCCGTTTGACGCGGGCAAGTCCAAGCCGACAGCGTTTTCGACCGAAGGACTCGCCACCGACGAAGCAGCACAAGCAACCAAGCTACACCATCGCAGGATCGAGCTCGAAAAGCGGATTGCGAGATTGTCAGAGATTCCATTGGCGTTTGCGGGGAAATTCCGCACCCCCGACGAGATTCATTTACTGCTGCGTGGTGACCCTGAACAACCTCAAAATGCGGTCCCACCCGCCGTGCTCGCCTCGTTTGATTCGATTGCATTGCCGGTGGATGCTCCTGAGCAACAGCGGCGAGCCGTGCTCGCGGATTGGATTACCGATCCAGACAACCCGTTGACCGCTCGCGTGATGGTGAACCGAATTTGGCAAAGTCATTTTGGGATGGGGATCGTCGAAACCGCCAGCGACTTTGGTCGGATGGGCACAAAACCGACTCATCCCGAGCTGCTCGACTGGTTGGCAGGGCAGTTCATCGATTCAGGCTGGTCGGTCAAACAAATGCACCGCACCGTCGTATTGTCAGCCACCTATCGGCAATCGACTCAGTTCGATGAGGACGCATTTGCGACCGATGCCGACGGGCGGTTGCTGTGGCGATTCCCCACACGTCGCTTGGATGCCGAAACGATCCGCGATGCGATGCTGATGACCGGCGGACGGCTGGATTTCAAGATGGGCGGACGCGGATTCAATCTGTTCAACCAACGTGGCGGTTTATCAGGGTTCACTCCTGTCGAGTCGTTCAGCGGCGACGGCCTCCGACGAATGATTTACGCTCACAAAGTCCGTCGCGAACGCGATGCGGTGTTTGGCGCGTTTGATTGTCCCGATGGCGGACAGAGCACTGCTCGGCGAATCGAGTCGACCACGCCGATTCAAGCACTGAATCTATTCAATAGCCGTTTTACGCTCGAGCAATCCGAAGCGTTCGCAACGCGAGTGAAATCTGAATTGAATTCGGACGAACTCGACACGCAGATCCGCTTGGCGTATGAGATTGCATTGAACCGAGCGGCGACCGCGGAAGAGGTCTCCGACGCGATGCCCGTCGTCCGCGATTACGGATTGCAATCACTTTGCCGAGCCTTGTTTAACAGTAACGAATTTTTGTTCTTGCCCTAATTCGAAAAAAACTTCGCTGATGAACGATCACGATCCAATGCTATCTCGCAGCGAATTCACGCCGCTGAATCGACGTGGGTTTCTGAGCAGCACCGCCTCGGCACTGGGGTCGGTCGCGCTGCTCGATTTACTCGGTCATGGCACGGCGCAAGCCGCATCGCCCGCGATCGATCCTGCTCGGCCGTTTGTCCCTCGTGCTTCGCATTATCCGGCCAAAGCCAAAAATGTACTGGTGATATTTTGTGCCGGAGCAGTCAGCCAACTCGAGACGTGGGACTACAAACCCGAGCTGATCAAACAGGATGGCAAGCCGCTTGCCGGTGGTCCGGCGGTGACGTTCCAAGGCCCCGCCGGAGATCTGGCTCGACCTCAATACAAGTTCCGGCAACGAGGGCAAACCGGCAAATGGGTCAGCGATATGATCCCACATCTGGCTGAATTGACCGACGATATCGCGTTTGTCCACTCGCTAACGAGCAAGAGCAACACGCACGGACCGGCCGAGAATTTCCTCTCTACCGGCAACATCCTCGACGGTTTTCCAAGCCTCGGTTCGTGGGCGACGTACGCGTTGGGCAGCGAGAATGCGAACCTGCCAGCTTACGTGGCGATTCCCGATCCTCGCGGAGTGCCGCAAAATGGATCGAACAACTGGGGACCAGGTTTCCTGCCCGCCGCGTTTCAAGGCACTCCGCTGAGTTCAAAGAATCCAATTCGGCATCTGACGGCCGACGGCGTTGGCACGGACGCCGACCGAGCGACCCGTTCGTTATTGCAGCAGATGAACGATCGTCACCACGACCAACATCCCGGCAACGGAAAATTGGCGGCGCGGATCGCCAGCTACGAACTGGCTGCACGAATGCAATTGAGTGTCCCTGAGATCAGCGACTTGAGTACCGAACCCGCACATGTACTTCGCAGTTACGGTGCCGACGATGAATCGAATCCAACGCGAGCCGCATTCGCACGCAACTGTATCCTCGCTCGGCGGATGATCGAACGCGGCGTTCGCTTTGTCCAAGTGTTCAACGGCGCCTACGCCAGCGGTGGCGAGTTGAACTGGGACGGGCACAGCAAGTTGAAGGAGCAATACGATAAACATGCGGCCATCTTGGATCAGCCCACAGCCGCACTGATCAAAGACATGAAGTCGCGTGGTCTGCTCGAAGACACGTTGGTGGTGTGGTGTACCGAGTTTGGTCGTATGCCATTCTTTCAAAAGGGAGCGAAAGGACGTGATCACAACCCCGACGGCTTTACATGCTGGTTGACCGGAGCCGGAGTGAAGCCAGGCGTCAGCCACGGCGTAACAGATGAGCTTGGTCAGAAAGCGGTACAAGACATCCGCCCGCTGTACGATTTCAACGCCACGATTTTGCACTTGTTGGGCCTCGATCACGAGCGACTGACGTTCGAGCACAACGGAGTCCAGCGCCGGCTCACCAACGTCGAAGGCGACGTGATCCACGAAGTCCTGGCGTGAGCAGCGATTCTGTCACCTCTCCACCAACGTCGGTGACTGCTGAGATAGAATCCGGCGTTGCGCGAGTGTACTGTCACCTCTCCCAAACGCAGTTTGGGAGAGGTCGAGCAGAGCCTTCAGCGATGCTCGGGTGAGGGCCGACCGAGCAAGTAAGGCCGGAGTCTCATTGCAAACTCTCCACCAACTTCGAAGACTGCTGGTATACTAGCAAGCGAGTAGGCCGGAGGCCGACACACTGACGTGTATTTCGAATCCGAAGCGGAAGTCGTCAACGGTCGATTGATTTAATCCAAATGCAAATCGCACGGTGAGCCGTGGGCCGTAAGGCACCGGGTAACGCGTGGAACCCGGCCGCTGACGCGTCACGGCTCACTAAATCAACAGGTCGTCAAGACTTTCGATCCAAGGCGAGCTTCCCCCAAAACTCTTCATGAGACTGCTGGATCAAAAGCGAATGCCCCCAGGCCGGAGGCCGATACAGTGACAGCGGTTGTGTCGCCCGCTAGTTTGCCCGACCCATTCTTAATCTTACTCATACTCTTAATCCTAATCTTCTACGGCGGACTTCGTCCGCGCGGGAGCGGCGTGCGCGGACAGGATTAAGATTAAGAGGTGAGCAAGTAGCCCCCGAAACTCTTGGCGAGTTTCGCTACAAAACTTCTTTCGCATGCGAAATACTTCACCGCTTTGCGTTTGGGCGATCGCCAACGGTTCTTGGGTCGACGTCGGACGGGTGTGGCTTAGAATGTCGGATGCGATGTTCAGCCCACGCGACTCCACCTATTCACCCCATCAGTTTTTCCATGCCGCACTTCCGCCCGATTTCGGTTTGTCTCTTGTCACTTCTCGCCTTCTCAGCGCAAACGAGTTCATTGATGGGGCAGACCAGCGATGGGGGGACCGACGACGCGGCGATCCGGTTTGGGACGATCGATGCGACGGTGGCTGGCGAGTGGGCTGCGTTGGTGTTGGGTGCGATCGATACCGAGTTTCCTAATAAGCTGTCACTGGTCTACGTCGATGCGGACCAGATCAAGACACCCAAGGAAAACTTTCCCGCGTTCTACGGTTGCTTCGATTGGCACAGCAGCGTGCATGGGCATTGGCTGCTGGCTCGATTGCTACGCACCCATCCCACGATGGAGGCCGCCCCGAGAATCCGCACAGCGCTGGCGGCGCACTTGACGCGGGAAAACATCCAGCGTGAAACCGAGTTCTTTCGTCGCGATGAACACAAGAGCTTCGAACGCATGTACGGATGGGCTTGGTATTTGCGACTGGTGCTCGAACTCGACCGCTGGGACGACGCCGATGCACAAATTTGGCGTGAGAACTTGAGGCCGTTGGAAGCGTTGTTCGTCGAGCGGATCACGGCCTATTTGCCGTTGTTGACGTTTCCGATCCGCACCGGTCAACATACCGATACCGGATTTGCCCTCGGGCAAATTCTCGACTACGCCCGCGCGATGCAGCTTGCCCCGCTGGAACAGCTGGTGATCGATCGCGCCGGTGCGTTCTACCGCAGCGACGTCGATTATCCGGTGCAGTACGAACCGTCGGGGCACGATTTCTTTTCGTCCGGATGGAACGAAGCGGATTTGATGCGCCGCGTGATGCCAACTGCGGAATTTGTTCGCTGGCTGGAAAAATTTGTACCCGACGTCGCCGTGCAACTCAGCGATGGGACGATCGCGCCGGTACACGTGAGCGATATTACGGATGGCAAGTTGGTACATTTGGCGGGGCTGAACCTAAACCGCGCCTGGTGTCTGCGGGCCGTGGCAAACGCGTTGCCCAAAGATCATCGGCTGCGCCAACCGCTGCTGGAGAGCGCCAAGAAACATCTGGCCGCGGGATTGGCCTACGTCAACAGCGGGCACTACGAGGGTGACCATTGGTTAGCCACGTTTGGTCTGTATGCGCTCACCCAAGCAAGCGAGAGCACCCGTGCAAGCGAAAACGGTCATGAGTGACGCGGCGCAACCGACGCGGCGGCGATTTCGGCTGGTCAGCGGCCCCGGCCTGCTGGTCACCGCAGCGTTCATTGGCCCTGGGACCGTGGTCACGGCCAGCCGAGCGGGCACCGAGTTTGGTTGCACGTTACTGTGGACGGTGCTGTTTGCGGTGATCGGGACGATTTTGTTGCAATCGATGGCAGCACGATTGGGGATCCTCACCGGCAGCGGGCTCAGCGAAGCGATCCGCGCCGTGCTGAAAACTTCGCCTTGGTTACGTCCTTTGCTGGGGTTGGTGATCATCGCGATCGGGTTTGGCAACGCCGCCTATCAAACGGGGAATCTGACGGGCGCCGTGGTGGGCGTCTCGTCGCTGCTGGGTGGATCCACGCAAGCCTGGACTGCGGTGCTGGGGATCGTCACCACGTTGATCATCGCAACGGGCCGCGAGCGATTGCTGCAGGGCGTGCTCGTTTGCCTGGTCGTGCTGTTGAGCATCGCCTTTCTCTATACCGCGGCGGCCGGATTGCCTTCGCTGGGGCGAGTGACCGCGGGATTATTCGTACCGCGGGTTACCTCCGAGAATCTGACGTTGGTCTTGGCGATGATCGGAACAACGATCGTTCCCTACAACCTGTTTTTGCACGCCAGTCGCTCGGCATCCACGTGGAAGGGGGTTCCGGCAGACGATGCGATCCTCCACGCGCGGTGGGACACCGCGATCTCAATTTCACTCGGAGGTTTGGTCACTGCGGCGATTCTACTGACGGCCAGTGGAGCGTTTTTCGACCAAGGAATCCGCTGGGACACTCCCGATCAGATTGCCGCCGGGCTGCGACCGACGCTGGGTCCATTCAGCGGACATGCTTTTGCGATCGGACTGTTCTGTGCCGGTCTGACCAGCGCGGTGACCGCGCCCTTGGCAACCGCCTATGCGGTCTGCGGTTGTTTGGGGTGGTCAACGAATCCCAGCAGCAAAGCGTTTCGAGCGATCGCGATCTCGGTCATCGCCGCTGGCGTGACAGCGGCCATGATGATGCATGGCAGTCCTGTGTTCACGATTGTTGTCGCGCAAGTCACCAACGGAATGCTGTTACCCATCGTCGCCGCGCTGATGTTGGTCGTGATTCAAAAACGCACCGCCGCGTCGTCACTGGCGATTTCGCCAGTAGGCGTTTACGCCGCTTGGTCGGTCGTTGCGTTGGTCAGCCTGCTCGGATTGTGGCGAGTACTGGCTGCCCTACGGTTTTGATCCCGAGTAGCTTTTTTTTAGCGTAGCGGAAGTCGTTAAGACTTTCGGTCCACGAAACCCGATTCCGTCACCATCCAACCGAAGCCGATCGCTGAACTGCCAACTCTTCAGGCTCTATACATTTTTTACGTAACGGAATTCGTCAACGTCTTGTTGATTTAGTGAGCCGCTTTCGCGTGAGAGAGCGTCCAGCTTAGGATGCCTCTAACATCTCGCGTTCGTTCGTTTTTTCAGGCCGGAGGCCGACACAGTCGCAGCTGCGGTATCACCCTCTGGCCTGCAGTGAACGCCAACGACTTCAATTTGGCTGATTCCTTCGACGCAGACGTTTGTCCAATATCCGCTAGTTTTTATTCGCCAGTCGGGGCCGTCGCCGCTACTTGAGGGTCGGCCAACAATGGCCGACCCACGGCAAATCGAAAATTGCTCTAGCTCGTTACCCCGGCACCGGGTGTCTTGGAATGTGCGCTTTGCGGGAAATCGAAGGTCAACACAAGGGGTTCCGATCCAGTGTTCTCAATTTCAACGCCACCGCTGGCAAGTGCGGCCTGCGTGATGAACCCGATTTCGGGATAGATCTCGCCGAGAATCATATCTTGGTGACATTGCACTTTGAGTTTTCCGACGCGGCCGCTTCCACCATTGGTGTGGAACAGCGCGGGGCTCTCCGGACAAAAATGAGTCTTACCGCCAGGCTGCACAGTAAGCCGCAGAATCGAGCACTTCTGATCGCCGAGGAAATCACCGTAAACAATCCACTTAGCATCGACACCGTCACCTGCAAATTCTTCGGCCGTGATTGCCGGACGCCGATTCTTCTGGACGAAATCGGGATCCTGATTGGCTGCGAAGTCAAACTTCTCTACCAAGTAATCCCAGTCCTCGTGACGATCCTTCGGATAGTCCTCTTCCCTACATGCGTAAAACGCATCCGCTGCTCCGATACGTCCGTCAAGCGTGAGATCCTCGGCCAAGAAGTGCTCATCCATCGTGACATGCAGCTCGTGCGTGCAAAGGTCCGTCGGCGAGTGCAGCACACCGTTTGGCATCACGAAACCATTGTCAAGTTGCATCATCACGTGCGGTGATAAATGCCGAACCCCGTTGTATTCATCCTGTCCGAAACGCTTCATACACGCAAGGAAATCATCCTTGGTCACGAACGGATACAGTCCCATCGCCGTGGTGTGGTAATGCGATGGACAGACTCCAGGATTGTCGAAAGAATTGATGTCGTACACTTCCCACTTTGACCAGTGAAGGTGATGCGGGATTGGATTGAGATTGTCAAACTTCTTTGAAACAATCGGCCAAGTCGGCGTTCCATAAAGTGATTTCGCAAACGCGGTTACCTTCTCACCCATGACAGCTTCAGGATTGGCGGCGATCAGATCCTGCAACGAGATGAACTGCCCGTTCGGAGTCAGGACGTGCGATTCACCTTCACGGAACGGTGCTTTATTCGTGCGAGTATCGATGACCCCCGTCACGATGGGCACGGTGCAGCACATCCACAGTTCATCGAGTCCTGTCCCGTTCATGTAGTCCGGGTAGTACGATTTGGCATCAAGGCGAAGGCGTTTACCCGGCGTACAAAATGTCCGGCCGGCGTACCGGTGCAATAGCTGCAACACCCCGCCGTTCTGATTAAGGCAGTCATCGAGAATCGAATCCGGTCCTCCGCCGGTTCCGTCGATCACATCTTGTTGGGGATACTCGTGCAGTTTATCCGCGAGAATTGACACCATGGGTAATGAACCTCAATGAATCGGAAGAAGCGTGTCGGTTCCAAAAATTGCTTTTTGGAGAGTGGGTGGGGAACTTGATTTGCTAAAACGCAACGAGACTGACGAAGAATCGAATTGTCCGCGCTGATAGCAGAGGGGTGCAGTGTACGAAATGTGGGCCGGAGGAATCAGGGGGGTAACGTGCGACGCTGTGTCTGTTTTGGGCGATTTGAAATTACCAATCGGTTTGATTTGGCCCTAAAACACAGTTCACCACAAATCACCCGAAAAAGTGCTCGGTCCACGAGGCTCTCCAATTTGTTTAATTCCTTCGACGCAGACGTTTGTCCAATACCCGCGAGTTTTTATTCACCATTCGGGGCCATCGCAGGTTCGTCAATGACTCCACACGCCAACGGGCGGAAAACCGAACACAAGGCCAGACCCCACGCGAAGCGTCCCCGCCTTTGTTCACGCATTCACTCCGACGCATCGTGGGCAAAGCACCGAAAGTGAATCGGTCTCTTGCACCCCGATGAACTCATTCAATCTATCGACGTCTCTTAATATACTCATCGATGTCATCCAGACCGGAGCGTAAAAACGTCAAAACAGGAACGCCTTGGAATTCGCAGGTGACACTCACGGAAAGCAGGACTAAGTACTCGGCAATTGACCGCTCTCCATTGAGTTTTTCGATTGCGTTGCGCAATTTCGCAAATGCCTTGATCGCGTGCTCTGCATTGTTGTTGTTCCACGGAATGTCGTCATGATCCAAGAACGTAAACAGCTTGCTGCGACTCTTTTCGAAACGTTCCTTAAAGTGCTGAAACACGCCATTTGAATACTCAACTTCCTCCAGCCAATCATAAAAAGTGGTCACATCTACTTGGTGTGTTTTCAAAGCCTTCGACTTTAGTCCGGCTTCATCAATGGTTTCCACAATGGACTGAAGCATTGCACCGAACTTGGACGCCAGGATCCGAAGTTCGGAATTGAAAGGCTGTTTCAGGAGGTCATCATTGAGGTCGCGCATTAAATGGATGAGGCATTTCTGTTGTGGGCAGGGTATCGATTCATAACCCGGATAAAAATCCGAAACAAGAACTCCAGAGAACCCTTCGAGCAACCCCTTCACCTGCTCTGACTCGCGGGTTCTAGTAAAAAAGAAGTAGACTTCCTCCATGTTAGCAAGCACCCAGACGTAACCTTCAGATCCGTCCCTGAGCTTGATCAGTGTTTCGTCGGCGTGGACCAGCTTTCCTGCAACGATGCGTGTTTTGATCTGTTCATAGGTGTTGTTGTAAAATTCGGCTGCAACAGTTTTGATGTGGCGTACTGCTTTTTCAGAAACGTTGAAGCTGA
This sequence comes from Novipirellula methanifontis, assembly GCF_052161655.1. Taxonomy (GTDB): domain Bacteria; phylum Planctomycetota; class Planctomycetia; order Pirellulales; family Pirellulaceae; genus Novipirellula. Next base: position 10,090,048 of record NZ_CP197418.1, on the reverse strand, counting down.
AAAGCTCGTTTATGGTTCGAGCAATCGCCCTCTGCAATATGCAGAGATGCACCATGTGATAGATTGAGAAGGCGACAAAACCGCGTCCATATTTTCGATTGGACCACGACGGCGGATAAATCTCTACGATTTTTCCACACGTTTTGCAGTGAAATTCACGCGCCACATTTCTTACAACGTCCCTCGTAATTCCTCGGTTTGTGAATTTGAGGTCGTACACCGTCCGTGTGCCTAACTGCTTCTTCGAAAACGTTGTTCCTCCACATTGCAAACACGTCTTGGGCGAATCAGGGTCAACGATTCTGTTGGGTTCCATTCGACGACTCGCAAGTCGTTGCCTTTTTCCGATGGTCTTCAATCGGCGAGAGGACTTTACATACACCATATCTCTTTGGTGATCCCAGTAAGCTGCAGCGTTGATGGACTTAAAAACTTCGACTGAAAAGTCTTTTTTTGAGTGCCCATGCATTTCTATGTCAGACGGATTGCTAACCGAAACTACTTCTTCTGAGGATTGATCAAAGCAGAACTGGGATACTGTTTTTGTAACAAGTGCGAGAGCCCGACAGTCATCTGCGTTGTAATCGATAAGTTGTTGCTTCCATTGGTCGTCGTTCTTCTCCTCCCATTCGGCACGCCACAAAACTGATCTCGCACCCGACGCGTTTGGTACATTCCATGCATATCCGCAGTGGCCACCAATCGCTTTCAGACCGTTGGAATAAACGGGGAAATAGACGTGCGAATAGATTGTTGAAAGAACGTTACACGAATTCTTAGCGAGATCGGTAACAAATTGTTTGTCGTCTTCGGATCTTGAGTGGCGCTCGTTCAATTTCTCTAAGAACACCTTTTCATAGCTCCCGTAGTGCACAACGGTTGAGAATTGCATTGCCCTTAACGTCGCCACGAAGTTATTCCAGATCACGGATTCCTGTGAAGGATCGTCAGCCCAAAAAGGTGTGTAGTCGAGGGAATTCCCGTTTTGATAACAAATGCCGATCAAATAGAAGAAATCTTGCGATGGACTCGATTCCACGTCCAAGAAAACCGGGGACTTGCCAAGCTTCAAGACTGGCTGTCCAAGAACGTGCGTTTTTCGTTCTCGAATTGCGAGGGCCGTCAACGAATGATAGCGTTTGCGATAAATCGAGTCCGGATTCTTGCGATTGCGTCGAAGTGAAAACGTATGCGACAACTGATTTACTGTGAAAATGCCTTTCTCGCGTAGCTTTATTCGTTCCTTTTCGCTAATTGCGGAGATGAGGCTCAGATCATCGTTTTCGGTCGCAAGGTTCCTGCAGCGAGTCTGAAATCCACACTCTGAGCAATGCCGATTAAGTACCAGTTCGGGAGGTGGATGGCCACTTCGAAAGCCAAGAAGGTCTTCCAGAGCTGTGCGAGCCGAGTCAACATTGCCATCGGTTAATTTCACTTTTCGGCATTGGTCCGCATCCCATCCGAAAACAATACGGCCAAACGTGGGCATTCTGCTGGTTTGTGATTCAATTGCAAGAGCGTCGAATGCCAGTAAGATTCTGTCGATCGTCCTGATTTGTTGGCTTAGGATTCGGCGAATTGGAATGTATTGCGAGAATCTGTTTTTCGTCGTAACGCGTTCGACACCGTGAAGTGTTGTTTTTATCGAATGGGTTGCAATACCGCAGTCCACGAGAACTGTTGCGTTCGAGTAACGAAAGGCGTCAACGAATGAGACGTTCAATGGACAGGCATCTGTTGCGAAATTCTTTGCGACAGCAATGCGGGCTTGTCGGGCCAAACTATTCACGATGTGCTTATGATGTTCAGCAAATTCAGGTTCCGTGGCATCACTACCGACAGATCGCAAATATCCTTTCGTGGAACAGGTCAGAAATGCTTCCAAATCGAAATCGCTGAATGGCATGATTCTGCAATGGGACAGCGGGGGAAAAACGGGGATTACGTTCGTGGGATGCTGTTGTGTAACAACGGAATTGCATTGTTGGCAGTCACGTTCATGCCGTAATCGATGTTATCGCAGCCGATGTTTCTTTTCTCAAACAAACGCTGAAAATATTGAAGAAAATGTCTCGGTTGCATCGTCCCATCGCAGAATGGCCAAACTTTAGCTGTGAAGGAGACCGATGTAAGTTGCGGCACGGCCAAATTGCTGGCGGTTGGACAAACCGAGATCTCGGAGCGATTTTTCTTGAGCGCGGAGGTGGTGGCACCGATGTGTCTTTCACGACATTGCCAACCTGCTCCGGTGGCAGGCACCGGAGCAGTTACTAGATCAGTGAAGGATACCGACGTGATTTTGGCCGATCGGCTCATGAGGTAGGTTGCATCGACCAAGGCGGAGTGGGGCTATACAAAAGTCACTTGGTTGGAGCCGAGGTATATGGCCTTGGGTGTCTGCGCCGTCGACCACCGGGATGAGCAAGCTGATAGCCGTAGTGTGCGTCAGAGTTCAGTGTTTCAGCGCACCATCAGAATCGTTTGGAGATGGAAGTTTGTCCAGCTGACGTCATCAGGTGCCCGGCAGTGGATTCGCCTTCTCATTTTTCCGAAATGCTCCGGTTTAATCGACCTGCTGGTGCTGTTCAACCTGGACGCGATCCGAGCCACATTTTGTAAGATCAATGTCGAAACTGTGCGGCAACTGGTTAGTACGCAAGATTGGCTCCGAACTGCGGCATGCGGTTAGCCTTCACTTCGTCGATCCATTGCTCCAGTTCTCGCCGGGGAGAACTCCAGAACCGCTTGCAGAGCTCGAAGTACTCCAAGACCACTTTGTTCTCGCCCTGCGAAAGCAACTCCTTCGCTAACAGCATGTTTGGTCCGAACGAATTTAGCTGGGGTGAACCACTGGTCTTGCCGGCAAGAAGCAACCGCGACTTTGCCTCGTCAACATCGCCAGAGGAAAGGGCAATCCGGCCAAGAATCAGATTTCCATGATGAATATGATTGCCCTGATTCCAACTCGCGGTGTCATCGTCAAGCATCAGCTCGGCGTATTTCTTCGCGTCGTCGATCAGGCCGGCCTCTAGCCCGGTCTTAGCTAAGTCTGACAGCAGGGTATCTCGCCGCATCGGGACCAAATGTTCATAAGCTAATTCAAATTGACGAAACGCCTTCGTTGCGTTGGCTTCTCGTTCCGGTCCCATGGGACGTGAGGTCAATCCAAGCGAGTAGAGATGGCCGAGTGCCGCAGGCCATTGGGGATCGTTTGGAGCGAGTATTTGCCCTTTGAGCAAGAGCTCTTCCGCAGTGTCGCGATCATGCAATAAAAAGAACTTGGATGCATTCCGAAGTACAGTCAAGTTTTCAGGTGACTGTTGGACGACTTGTAACCATGCTTGCCTTGCACTTTCGTAGCCATCGCGTTCGAGCACTTTGTTGAGATGGCTGTAAGGAAGCCCAAGTACTTCCGATTCGGGAGCATTCTTAATTAACCACTCAACGTGACGTTGTCTGGCGTCCTTCGCATCGGGATCTTGCCGTCCCTTAGTGAAGTAGTAACCAAGCAGTTTTGTTCGAGATTCGACATCACTCGGGTTCTCCGATACAGTCTTTTCAAGCGAAGTCTTTTCGGCCGATGTCATTTGTCCACCAAGTCTCGCTAATTGGTGAGCATCCGAAGCCATGGACGCGTTTCCTGAAATGATGAGAAACAAAATCGCAGAGATAAAACGAGAAACTGTATCGGATCGCATGACAAGAGGCCTAAATCTTGGGACTGTCAATCTTCTATAGCGGGAAGTATAGCAGGCCGCACGGGCAGCATGACTGAAATTCTCTCTCTGTTATCGAACCCGCTGTGACTTCATCGACTGGTCCGGCTGAAAATCGGTGTCGATTGCACGGATTGCCAAATTGAGTTGCAGCACCTAACACCTGCAGAAAAGTTGTCTCAATGGCGTTGACCGGAGCAACGTGGGGCGACGAAATTGCTTGTGACCGTACGTAATGTTGCAGTGGCTGCTAGAATCGACATGGAGTCAATTTACATCCTTTAGGGCTTTGGGCATGAGTCGTATACACGTCGTAGCAACTGTTGTGTTTTTCGGTGTCGCTGTCTTCTGTCCTGACTGGGCTCTGTCGCAGGACGACCCAACGGACGTTTGGGCCGATTTGCTTATTGAGAATCTCCAGTCCCTGTCGAATGAAGACGATTCGCTGGAGGAACGGCAGGTCGAGTCCATGATGATGATGGCTGGGCACGCGTTGAGTCTTGGGGGGCGAGCTGAAAAGGCAATCAGCTTGCTGCGCGAGAGGCTGCCGGATTCGGCAGTGCCATTCGCCTTGCTCTCCATTGCGGACGCTCAGTCGGCCAGTGACGATGTTGAGGGTGCCTACAGGACCGCTGCACTTCTGCCGAACGAGCGTCTGGTGCAACGTGCTCGATCACTGATCGCGATGCGGCAAGCACAACGGGGCGATCTAGAAGAGAGCGTCCAACTTCTCGATAAGATCGAAGACACGGATCAGAGGAACCGGGCTAGGAAGATTATCATCGACGAACTGCTCGAAGCTCACCGCTACGAGGACGCCGTGGCCCAGTACGCACTCGTAAATGACAAAGAGGCAAAGGAGACGATTCGACAGCAGATGAAGCGGGTGCGTGAGAAAAGGGTGCCGAGCGACCCCGATTATATCGAGAAGACGGTTGCTGGCGTGCGCCGATGGAAATCGCGTTTAGGAGGTTTCTCGGATGAAGATGCAAAGTTAGTCGAATTCGAATGCCGTGCTCGTGTTGCCGCTCATCGAAATGACAATGACTCGTTCAACCAGGCGATCGATAATGCGATGGATCTGATCCAGGACTGGGAGGTCGGAGACCGGTGCTCGGCTCTTTTGTCGCTGGGAACGATTTGTGCTGAGTCGGACTATGCCAAAAAGGCGAATGAGCTTTTTTCGGACGCTCTCAACACGCTCTTCAATGCAGAAAATTCCGACTTTGCTGATAGCCACTACGCATTTTATTTCGGTTTTGCGGTAAACGACCATTTCGAACAGATTGCTCAAGTGATGTCGGATAGGGAGTTACTCGACGTGAGTAAACGAATCGTGGCTGTGGCCCCCGATGTGGACCTGCTTGGAGCGTTCGGTCGTGGGCTGGGGGCAGCAGGCAAAACAGACATCGCAGATGCGATTTACAAAGACCTTCAGCGTCCCGTGCTGCGGATACAATTCTCGACGGGCACACTGCATGGTCTTGCCTTGCGGGCGACTCGCTTAGAAAAGACGGTGTCAAGTGATCCGTCGAGTGACGAAAGCCGGGATCGAAGTCTTGTCATGATTGATCGCATCATCGCAGATAAACCGCCCCTTGAATTCAATCTCGCTGGAAAGCAAAGGCCTGAACGCGACTTTCTTGGAGCGTACAATGTTTCAAGGACTTGTTTACCGAATTATGAGGGCAAAATCTGGCATGAGGTCGAAGAACTACCCGAACTGACATTGGAAGAATTCTTGCAGGTTCGCTCCGATGTAATGTCCGCCCTTTGGGGGCACGGCAGTGTATACGGATTTCCCGGTGCGGAGGGAAAATGCGATTTCTTCGTCTACGAAGACAAGTTCTTTGATCGAACACAGAAGATTGAAATTCAGGCATCAGACTATCTTTCAGAAATTCTCCCTTCGGCGGTCGCAGACGTGCAAAAGACGCTGGCCAAGCATCCCTTGTGGCGGGTCATGGTCCTCGGGCATGGAGAGGATGCCAAGGATGAGTTCTTCGTAATCTATCCTGATGCCATCCAAATCTTGCAGGCAGAAAATGGTCAGTCGATGGCGGATGGGATCAAAGCGAACGCGACGCTGCGGTCTGCCGACAGGTAGAGCTTGATAATCGCATCGTCCGTCCGCGAGTCATGCGATGCCGTGACACGATGTGTAAGCGCCGCCTACTAAGTTAATGCGATGCCGCCACTCGCACGGCAGTCAGGACCAGACAGAAAAATTCACGCGACAGAAAAATGAAGAAGCCTCATGTCGGCCAAAGAATCTTTCTGCCTATTCCAATTCAAGTATCCATTGATGGAAGAAAGAATCAGGTAGGAAGATTAGGGGTAGGAAGATTCCAAACCGAACCCATTTTCCTACCCCTAATCTTCCTACCGGATCTCTGTCTGTACGTTGGCCGACTTTCTTGAGCTGGGCTGATGATTGATCCTGCGTCGATCAAGAAAATCGAGGTTGATCCAGCACAACTTCATCTAGCAGATGCAGCCATCCGCTGGCGTATCGAACCGCAAAGTCGCATTAGCGGCGATAACGAACCCGCCGGCGCAACTCGATGTGGCGTCTGGCACAGTAATCAGAACAGACAGAAAAATTAACGCGACAGAAAAATGAAGAAGCCTCGTGTGGATCAGGGAATCTTTCTGTCTTTGCCAAGACAAGCATCTTTTGCAGGAAGGAATAAAGAAATAGGTAGCGATATTAGGGATAGGACGGTTCCCGACCGAGTCCATTTTCCTACCCCTAATCTTCCTACCGGATCTCCGCGTGTACGTTGGCCGACTTTCTTGGGCTGGGCTGATGATTGATCCTGCGTCAATCAAGAAGGCAAGGTTGGTCATGCGCGATCTCATCTATCAGATGCAGCCATCCGCTGGCGTATCGAACCGCAAAGTCGCATTAGCGGCGATAACGAACCCGCCGGCGCAACTCGATGTGGCGTCTGGCACAGTAATCAGAACAGTCAGAAAAATTAACGCGACAGGAAAATGAAAGAGCCCTGTACCGATCAGAGAATCTTTCTGTCGCACCAATTTTCCTGTCTACGCCTCATCGTATACCGACTGCAGGAAGAAAAGGTAACGGTAAGAAAGACTGCCAGACACCCCCATCTTTCTGCCGCGATTCGTCCTGGCTCATAGGATCACGCCCGTCGCGGTAACCGTCCGTACCTTTGCTGGGTACACCCTTCCTAATCTTAATCGTACTCGTCGACGATTGAGCAGGGATAGCGCGATCGGGATTAAGAGTAAGAGATGGGGGTGTTGGAAGGATTCATCGCTAGAAGTCCATCGCGGCGATGCACAATTCGTCCGCCAGATAGCCGTCTCGAAGAAACTGTGCTTTTCGCGCTTGATCACGAGCTAGTTCTTGTTCGATAAACAAGCGGGCTAATTTTCCTTTTCGATAGCTGCCTAATTTTGGCAAGGTTTGTTCATGAAGTCGAATCAATTCATCGAATTGGTGCTGCATCGCGGTAGGTTCGTTCTCAATGTCTGCTATCAGAAGCTTTGCATGTAAAAGGTGACGGTGGGCATCGTACTCGTCGAGCACGTCGGCATACCCAAGTTGCCGGAGACGTTTGATTTGATCCAATTCTTGCTGACAGAGCACGGCGGATTGCCGAAGCTGGGGAAGGACGGATTGCGAATCCTCTTTGCTGTGAGCGAGATGATGCTCCGCGACGGTCGTGCGATGCCGCGCACGGTTGAGTTCCATTGTGGACACGGCGCCTTCCTTCTGCTGTTTCGTCAAATAGGTCAACTCTTCGTTGTGGAGCTGAACGACCCGTTCCAATTGATCGAGAGCGTCAGCGGGATCTTCTTGCACGCGTGCCAATAGGTATCGCGAACCCGCCAGCCGTCGCATCGCCATGGTCCGTTTCAATTTGGACCCGAATCCTAGACTGGCCATTTTCTCGTGACGTTGCAACTGTCGGTTGCGTATTTCGACCAGCAGAAGACATTGACGGACAACCTCGGCTTGGTTGTTCTCGGCGAATGCAAGGTTGTGGCGCGCTTTTGCCAGATCGACACGAGCCAGATCGACCTCCGCTTCGGAACTGGACTGACGTTCCAATAGGTCGGTTGCGGTTTTCAGCTCCGTTTGCAGAAAATCGACGACAGCTCGCATTTTTGCAACGTAAGCCGCACTCGCATCGGCTTTCGGATCCTCTGCCGACGCCGATAGACAGGAGACCATAACAACGACAGAGCAGAAACATGTGAAGCGAAGAATTGATCGTGAGAAACTCATGGAAATCGGACTTAGGCGTTTGTGCGTGCCAGGCAGGAAAGGTGCAAGGAATTGACTTTATCTTAGCTGCGTTGAACGCGTTCAGTAGCGCCCCTTCAGTATAGCCACGCTCGCCCGAGCGTGGAAAAGCGAACGATGATCGCAAGCACCGTGGCCACGCATGAACCACCTTGTCACACCGCTTGAGCGATGTAAGCTCACAGCGGAGCGTCATCTGTCACGCATGGCAATGTAGCTGTGCAATGCTTCGAGGTTTTCCAACCCTGGTTGTGAATTATGATACGCACCTCTCTGTGCGACCTATTGGGAATTGACCATCCAATCCTGAACGCGCCCATGAGTCGCACAGCAGCTGCCGAGCTCGCTGCGGCCGTGTCCAATGCCGGTGGATTAGGAATGATCGGCGGGACAACCCGCGGCGGCGCAGACTGGTTGCGGCAGCAGATCCGCAGCACGCGAGCATTAACGGATCGGCCGTTTGGTGTCGGCTTTATCTCATCGTTTTCAAGCATCGATGAACTTGTGCAAGTCGCTTTGGATGAACAAGTTTCGGTCATCAATCACTCCTTCTCCGATCCCACCCCCTATGTCAATGCAGCACGAGACTGCGGTATTCGAATATTCGCCCAGGTCCAAAGCCTGGAGCAGGCGAAGCGAGCTGCCGATGCAGGTGTTGACGCCATCATCGCCCAGGGAGGCGAAGCGGGAGGGCACACGGGAACCCTGGGAACAATGGCATTTGTTCCCGCGGTGGTTGACGCCGTCGGTAATCTTCCGGTACTTGCGGCGGGTGGAATCGCGGATGGACGAGGCTTGGCCGCCGCGCTAATGTTGGGAGCGGCTGGAGTTTCGATGGGGACTCGGTTTGTTGCCAGTCATGAATGGAGTGGCGGTTCGTGGGAACAAACACCCCTGCTTGCCGCCGGCACGGACGACACGATTCGAACTGCCGTTTACGACCAGATACGCGGCGTGCCATTTCCAAGCGGCATCGCCGACCGGGTCGTTCGAAACGCGTTCAACAGCAAGTGGGACGGTCGGGCCAACGAACTCGACCCGTTTCGAACGGAATTGCAACTCGAACTAGAAGTTGCGGCGAGCCAAGGGGATTCCAGTGTGATGGATATCAGCGGTGGTGAGGCGGTTGGTTTGGTTCATTCACTTGAGTCAGCCAGAACGATCATCGATCGTACTGTTGATGAGGCTGCACGACTGCTACGAGATAATGCTGCCAAATACGTTGATCCGATCGCCTGAGGCCGTTGTCGACAGCGTCAAGTTTTACAGCGAGAACAAAGAGGGAAGTTGGCGAGGGAATTAGGACAGACAGAAAGATTAACGCGACAGAATAATATAAAAGACTCCTGTCGATCAGAGAATCTTTCTGTCGCACCAATGTTCCTGACTTTTCCAAAACAGGGATCCATTGCAGGAAGTAAGAATTAGGTAGGAAAATTAGGGGTAGAAAGATTGAAAACCGAGCCCATTTTCCTACCCCTAATCTTCCTACCTGATCTCCGCCTGTGCGTTGGTGGACGTTCTCGGGGGGCTGATGATTGATCCTGCATCGATCAAGAACGCGAGGTTGATCGATCGCACATTCATCTATCGGTTGCAACCGTCCACTTGCGGATCGAATCTATAAAGCCGCAGCAGTCTGACACGAATGGCGATCGGCCGGTAGGAACTGGCCCTACTTCCCTGCAAAACTCATGCTTGGGATCTTTAGCAAGATCCACTACGGGACGCTTAGGTGAACTGGTTTGCTAGGACTTGCATTGTCTCGCGTTGCCGCTTCTGTACGAATTGGCGGGCGGCTTCGGTCTTGGCTTTCGCGGCGGTGAAGTCGCTGGCCATCGCGACGACAGCGTCGGGGATCTTTGCGGATTGGTCTTCGATGTCAAGATCGAACAACCAATCACCCAGCCCGATGTCTTGCCACATGAACCCTTTGCTCGTCTGCTCGGCGAACCGGCACACGATCGCGGGGATGCCGTTGCCGACCGCCATGATCGGCGAATGCATCTCGCTGCCAAACAGTCCCGCACTGCGTACATAAACGCTGAGCGCTTCGTTGGTCAGCCAAAAGTTCTCTCGCCACACCACTCGCGGCTTCACATCCGCAGGTAGCTTGTCGTACAAGTTTTCTTTACCCACTTTCATCTGTGTCATGTCCTCGGGACAGATCAGTACTTTCAAGTCGGTTTCGCGAACCACGCGAACGATCGCTTCGCGGATCGGAGCATGATCACGCTCCTTCATCGCTTCGTTATGCGCATGCCGCTGTGGATCAATGTCGCGTTTCTTGCTGGGGATCGTCCAGTACGGGGTGTACCGAAGTCGCGACTGACAACACAGGAATTTGCCGTCTTCGAGTCCATTGGCTGCGAGAAACGCAGTGGCCTTGGCATCGTCACGTAAATCGCAAGCGAACGCACCGTCCGGTCCAAACTCCATCACCGGGCAATCAACGCCTTGCTGCTTCGCTAATTCCAATGAAACCGAATCACGAAAGAAAACGAACTTCGCCTTGCTGAGCAGTTCCTTGTCGTCGCCGGACAAGAACGAACCGTGAGTGATCCCGTAGACGCCAAACGGTTTGCCCGTGTGTTTGACATACGCTGCTACATCGCGAGCGGCCACCAAGGACGGGCCCGATCCGTGCAGCAAAAATTCGGACCACGTAATCGCGTCTTGCAGCTCGGCGTTGGACGCCTTGCCATCGCCGCGGATCGAGCCTTTCACGATTCGCAGGTTGGGAAAACGCCCGTGTTCCATTGCCGCAACCTCTTCGGACAAATCGCCCGAGGCCCACAAGATGACCTCGGCATCAGGCAAGTGTTTTTCGATTAGCGCCAGCACGCCGGGCGTATGAGCGATGTCGCCGATATTGACGACTTGCCAAGACGAACGCAGCAGGATGCGAGGCCGCTGCGATTTGGCGGCAAAAACAGGGTTGGCCAGCGATGTCGTCAGAGTCGCGGCCAGTGTGGACTGTAAAAAAGTTCGTCGTTTTATCATGGTAGGTTACTTAATTTCAGGTAGCGAAAGTCGCGAAGACTTTCGGGTCGGACTTACGTAGTGATAGTCGCCTTTTGCTCCGCAAAAGTTGCGTTTACTGGGCGTACTTTCGCGGAGCGAAAGGCGACTATGATAAATTCCCAGCTTGTAGCGAGAGTCGCGAAGGCTTTCGTCCATGCTTAGCTAGCCATTCGAAACTCTTGGCGAGTTTCGCTACGGAAAGACTATTCGGATTTGACAGGCTGGAAGCCTATCCAACATTGGATCACTTTTGGATTGCATCATACACCCCCGTGATCCATTGACCACGCGTGAGCGATCGATTCGCCAGCCCTTCGCGGAGGGGCGTCTCCAGCAGTTCGGACCACCGCTGGGCTAGTTTGGTATCCATTGGCAGGTCCAATTCAGCCGAGTGTCCAGCAAAGGCTTCGTTGTATTGGCCGCCAAGTGATTTTGCTTTGGGCTGTTCCGCACTCGCCAATCCGTGCAGCCCACCGCGGGTTCCGAGCCACTGAACGGCGGCAAAGTGGGGCGATGTTGGCGGAACGTCAGCGACGTAGATTGTGGCGCTGCGATCCGCATGCAGATGCTGCTGAATTTTTTCAACGTCCGCCCTTTGCACCGAGGTGTTGTCTCTGATGGAAATCGCGGCCGCCCATCCGGCGGCTTGTCCGAGCGAGCACCAGATGGGTTCAAGTCGCAAGGCGGCAAAGCCGAAATGGCTCGCCGAACATGCGACTGGGACCAACAGGTTTTCGGTTTTTTGTGGCACGATCACGCCGTAACGGATTTGATAGGGCGGAATGACTTTGTAGAACTCGCCTTGATGGGTGCCGTTAAACCGCGTCCCCTCACGCCCCGTGCCATGGCAATTATGGATGTAGTCGCCGATCGCGATACTGTCGCGGTGCAGGACTGTGCGAGCATCTCCGGCGGCTTGCTCGGTGTCGTGTCCTGTGAAGACATGTTGACCGACCATCCGCCGAGCTTCGCGAATGTACAACTGAGGCGGCACGCCACCGGTTTCGATAAACTCATCTTTGCACCAACCGTATTGGCGAGCATCATCGCGGATCACTGCGGGAACCGCGTCGTCGTTCTGCAGAAAGTAAAGCAAGCCGATGTTGTAGTCGTAGTGGCGACGTCGAATCTCGGCACGCGTGGCGGCGTCGCCATCAGGATAGCCGTCATTGATATCGGGCATCGACAGCCGTACGGCAGCGCGAGGCGTATCGTTGACGTCTGTTTTTCCATTGGGAAGAAAAGGGACATGGGCTCGGAAAATCCCGTCGTGGCCGCTGCCGAACACTTTTTTTAACTTGCCGCTGGCGAAAACCTCCAGCACGTCCACGAAGTCTTCGCGTCGATAGCCCTCCGGTGCGACCGGCATTCGCTTGTTCGACTCATCGGCCGTCATGATCAAACGCAAGTTGTAACCTTGGACTTGCCCATCCGCCTGGCCGTCGGCATTGCCAGCCATCGGTTCACCGTATTGGGAACGAGACTCGCGGCCGACGTGGTAGGGTTCACCTGCCATCGCCATCAAGTCGCCCTCGTAACTGGCGTCGATATACATCTTCGCAACCACCGTGGCCATGTCACTATCGGCGGTGCGGAACTGGACCGACTCGATTTGTTTGCGGCCAAGCTTCATTTCGGTTGATTGGACCGAATTGATTTGCTGCAGGCGGATCACCGTGATCTTGGCATGCTCGGCCAACATCTGTTCAAAGATTTTTAGGTTGACCGAAGGTTCACCGTGCGTGCCTCGGAAACAGGCTTTGACTTGCTCCGAGTCAGCTCCATAGCGAGTGACGTAGTCGGCTTCGACGCGATTGGCAAAATCGAGGAAGAATCCCGTCAGTGATTCAAAGGAGCGAAAGTCGCTGTAGCTTAATCCGCTTGTGACCAAACCGCCGATGCGATCGGTCGGTTCGACGAGGGTAACCGTGTGGCCTGCTTTGGCGGCGCTGACTGCTGCGGCAATCCTGGCGGGTGTCGCGGAATAGACGCAGACGTCGGCTGTGGTGACGGAGGAGTCGTCGGCTCGGCCCTGCATCGGATGCAGCGCCAATGCGATTAAGAATAGGGTGCAGCGAGCGATCATGTTGGCGGCGGGGAGGGAGTGAGGAGAGCGCCGTAGTGGACGAGGCTACGAGTCTCCGCGGCTAGGTATGAGGAGGGACTCGTAGCCTCGTCTATTGCGGTGATGCGGGGGGAGGGGACTCGTAACCTCGTCCACTACGAGGGGAAATGTGCTAGCGAGGGTTGGTGGAGGAATTTTGTGAATTCAGGGCTTCGATGTTGGCGGCTTGGTGCAGCTTCATCATCTCGGTGTCGCTAATCGCTCGATCGAAGACGGCCAGGCCACCGAAGCGGCCGATTGTCGCTTCACGCGTGAACGATCCGACTGCGTAACGCGCGCCGACGGTGAAGTCCGAACCGCCTCCTGGTTTGGTCTTGGCATGTTTTTCAGCGTCGTAACCAAAGATGCCTCGGCCGTGATAATACGGGTTCATCCCACGGTCTTTGCCATCGGGGCCTTCGCTGGTGAAGTAGCGATCATCGCGTCGATCTTTCACCGCATCGAGCTCTCGCTTGTCCAGCACGCCGTTGATGTAAGCGCGAATGTAGTCGCCGTCATAGGTGAACCCCAATGTGCACCAGCGATCTGTGGGCACGGCTTGCCGTGTCGCTGCATAATCGGCACACCACGGAAACGCACTGCCGTCCGCACGACGGGTCACTCCGCCTTCGCTGGAGATATGAGGTACCAATTGGTTCGGACCGCCGTAAGTCGGCATGTTCATCAACAGTGCGTATTGACGCGTACCCGAGTCATCATTCGCCCCTTTTCCTTCGCTCCACATCCCTGCGATTGTCCGGCTCTGCCGCAAGTTATGGATATTCACAACCGCAAACATACTGACCTGGGCCTGCGGACCATGAATGTTCAGTGCCCCCGTCTCGGCATACGGAACTTTAAAATATTGCTTGCCGTTCAGGTTTGCGGCATATCCCGAAAAAGGACCGCCCTCGACTCGCCTGATCGGTCCGCCGACTTCGGCTAACGGGTAGTTTTGCTCGGTTGACGTCGATTGTCGCGGTTCACCCGCCTCTTCACCAAAAGTCCAGAAGGCAACCAATCCAGGCATCTGGGTGACAACGCTCGCGTCACCGCTGGGGTGTGTCTCTTTCGAGTCGGGAGTATCCGCGTAGGTCGCAGTGCAGGTGAGTATTGCGAGTGCAAATGAGAGAGTATGTTTCATTGGTGGGCGTCGTTGGGGAAGGAAGGTTGTGGATCTTGCTAATGATCCTGAGCGTATCAACGCGGGGGAATCGTTGCCAGGATTATGGGGGCGAAGGGATGTCCAAAACCGAAGGGACGTGTAGCCACGTCCACTACGGCCAGTGCTGGGCGATTTTTTGTTTCAGGAATTCGACGCTGCGGGCGAGTTGGTCCATGCCGTCGACGCCGTCTTCGATACTGATCCAGCCGGCGAAGCCGACTCGTTTCAGTTCACTGAAAATCGCGTCGTAGTCGTTCAGCCCTTTGCCGATCTCGCCGTGGCTGAGTCGCTTTGCGTACCCGACCGCGCCACCTTCTTCGCGTCGCAGATCCTCCAGCGTCCCTTCGATCAAATAGCGATCGCTGGCGTGCATCGTCACGACACGATGTGAAACACGCCGCAGTAACTCGATCGGATCTTCGCCTGCCAAATACGTGTTACTCGGATCATAGTTAACACCGAAATGCGGATGGTCGATGCGGTCGACGATTTGACAGAAAATATCCATTTTCTGAGCAAACTCGGGATACTCCCAGAAATCATCCTTGTAGTGGTTTTCGATGATCAACGTGATACCGCGATCGGCGGCAAAGGGCAAACACGCTTTGATCGATTCGACTGCGTACGCAACACCTTCGTCAATCGTCAGTTCGGGGCGCCGTTGGCCGCTGAGTACTCGGCAATACGAACCGCCGAGCGCGTGAGTCATCTCGATCCAGCGTTTCTGTTTCGCGATTTCTTGCTCCCGAAACGCGGCGTCAGGGTGGGTAAAGTCGGGTGAGCAGCAGACCATCGGAATGACCTTACCGTGATCTTCGACTTGCTTGCGAAACCCCGACCAATTCGATTCGTTTGCCATCTCCAGAAATCCGGCGTACCACTCCAAGCCCTGGATATCGAGTTTCGAGGCGAGTTCAATCCACTCCGACACGCTCATCGTGCCATCTTTGCAGAGCTCCTGCATAAACGCTTTAGGAAAGGCAGCAAGTTTTGGTGTGTGTGTTGGCGTTGGCATAGCTCGATCCAATTTGTCGCGTCGTCGTCAATCAATTTCAAGAAATGTAGTGGATCTTGCTAAAGATCCTACAAGCCGGGGGCTCCAACAAAATCCAAGTGAGGAACCATTTTTCTTTGCCCCGGGGAGCTGCAATTGTGAGCCGTGGGCCGTAAGGCACCGGGTACCTTCAAAGACCCGGCCGCTTACGCGTCGCGGCTCACTGGATCATCGCATGCCACAAAGGTCCTACACGGGCTTCAGCACCGATTTAACGACTTCGCCGCGATGCATTTTTTCAAACGCTTCGTGCCACTGGGTAATCGGCCAAACGCCGCCGATAATCGGTTTGACGTCCAATTGGCCGCTTCCGAGCAGCGCGATCACCCGTTCCCAAATGGGCCAATTGTGGCTGAAACTGCCTTGCAGTCGAACGTTCTTCTGTACCAGTGGATCGAGGTTGAATCCCAGCGGTTGCGGGCCCCAACCGACTTTCGAAATCCAGCCCGCCGGACGGACCAAGTCCATCGCAATCTGCAGCGTGATACTGGCGCCGGCAGCATCGATCACTCCATCACACCCGAGTCCATCACGCTCGGTTGCCCACGGTTTCGCATCGCCGATAATCGCTTCACAACCATATTGCCTAGCGATTTCGAGTCGATGGCGATCCGAATCGAGTCCCACCAACGCAACTTCGGCACCGCACAGTCGTGCCATCGCGGCGCACAGAATTCCGATCGTGCCGGGGCCGAGCACGACGATCCGGTCCCCAGGTTCGATCGAAGCGTTCTTGACGACCGCGTTGTAGGCGACACAACAGGGTTCGGTCAGACACGCATGTTCAAACGGCAAGGCGTCCGGAATGGCATGCAGTATCCGTGCCGGGACGCGGACATACTTTGTCATCGCGCCGTTCACCCCGTAACCAAACCCTTTGCGAGTGGGGTCCAGGTTATACAGTCCCCGGCGTGACATCGGATTTTGTTGATCGATGATCGCAGCGGTTTCACTGACTACACGGTCACCTTCGCTCCAACCTTCGACATTCGCGCCCAACTCGACGATATGGCCGCCGAATTCGTGACCGAGCACGACGGGGTAATTGACGGGCCACGAGTGGTCTGCGGTCCACTGGTGCAGATCGCTGCCACAGACCCCGACGTTGGCGACCTGTAGCAGCACATCGTCGGGCCCGATTTCGGGCCGATCGAGTTCGCGAATTTCGACGCAACCTTTTTCAGGAGCAAAGTTCACAACCGCAGCAGATTTCATCATTCCAACTTTTCACTTAAGTAACGTAGTGCAGGCTGCCAGCCTGTTATCACCCCCACACTTCTACTTCTCCGTCTCCCCCACTCCCCACTCCCCACTCCTCACTCCTCACTCCTCACTCCTCACTCCTCACTTTCTTTCCCCTCTCCATGCACTGCATCGCAGATCAAACGCAGTGACGATTCCAGGTCCCCATCGGCGGTTTTAAACGAATCGGCATCGATCGTCAGCGGGGCGCCCAGCACGACCAGCGGCGCGCCGTACGCGGGGCACTGAATCGCTTGTTCTAAACTCAGTCCGCCAACCGCTTGCACTGGGACTTTGACGGCTTGGCAGACTTCGCGGAGTTGGTCCAGGGGACTTGGCATCCGCTCGCCTCGCGCCGCGATGCCTCGTCGTTCGTCGTAACCGATGTGATGGATGACGAAGTCGCAGCCGAGATCCTCGAGCCATTTCGCGCCCGCGACCATGTCATCAGAGACCATATTGTCGCCCATCACTTGGACGCCAAAATCTTTTCCAGCTTTGACGACACAGCGGACGGTTTCCTCGTGTGCCCGAGCCATCACGACGACATGGGTCGCCCCGGCGCCGGCCATCATTTCGGCTTCCAAATAACCGCCATCCATTGTCTTTAGATCAGCGACGATCGGCACGTCCGGAAACTCGCTACGAAGTGCACGCACGCCGTGCAGTCCTTCGGCCAAGATCAGTGGCGTGCCTGCTTCGAGCCAATCAACGCCCGCTCGAATCGCCAAGTGTGCGGTCTCGATCGCCTCGGCGATATTGGTCAAGTCGAGTGAAATTTGAACGATCGGTTTCATAGGTGGGAGATGGGGAGAGTGGGAGATGGGGAGAGGGCTTTAGTTTAGGGGCTGCTGGGAGGGCTGTGTTGCGTGAGCTTTGGGAAATTCGGCTCACAATCCGTAGCGAAAGTCGCCAAGACTTTCGGCCAGTCATTTTCGATAGCGGGCCAGCTAGTCCAAGGACGATTCGCGATAGCCGTGCGGATCAAACTCGGCGACTGATCCTGAGCGACAGAGACTTAGATTAGGGCTGATAATGTCAGCAGTGGGGCGTACCATTGTTCTGTACAATATCGAGTTCGGAGACGTCTCACCCAGGTACTTTGTCTGTTTTTACTACTAGACCAGAATGCGGTATGAACGCTGTTGCAACGATCAACTATGACTGCGAATACTTCGAGAGCTTCTATGCGACTTGGCTAACGTACCGAAGCCGATGGCGACGATTCGCGATTCCTGTTGCTATCGTGTTTGTTGGCGTCGCCGTCACTGGACTGTTTCTGATGCATTTGCAGCCCGCGGTTTGCTACGGGGTTTTAGTTGTTGCCGTTTTGAACTTCTTCGATGCTGCAACTCACCGATTTCGTTGGGTGCGTCAACAGTTGGCATCCGTTGCAGTCGACAAGACCGCAGAATTGACGTTCACCGTCGACAAGATTCGCATCACTACAGCAAATAGCGACGGCACGCTTACGTACAACGCCTTTGGACTTGTCACGGTAACACCCAACGGCTTTTTTTTGGTGCCTGATTCTGGTGTTTCGATTTACGTGCCTCGAACGGCGTTCGCCAGCGATGAAGAGTTTCACAGCGTGACAGCAAAATTGGAAGAACATGCTACACAACATGCGAAGTCAATTGACTGAGATACGAACAAGACCACAGGTTCAAGCATTTGCGTTCGTTGCGTTGATGGTGGCATGCGGGGGGACTTTAAGTGGCGGCGATTTGTCGCTTCGCTTTCAGTACGCAGGCGAATTGCCGGTGCCGGAGGCGATCCAAGTTGACAAGGACGCTGAGTTCTGTGGCCAGCATCCGTTGGTCGACGAAAGTCTGCTGGTCAATTCTCAGGATCGTGGGATCAAGAACGTGGTCGTCTACCTTTACACGGGACGTGGCGGTAGTGAGGTTGCACAGGTTCCCTCCCTCAAAAGAACTCACACGCTGACCAGCAAGCATTGCCGTTTCGATCCGCACATTTTGGTGATGCAGGCGGGTGACACTCTCAATTTGACGAATTCCGATTCGGTGGGCCATAACGCGAATGTCAGCATATTCCGCAATTCTCCCGCTGGGCAGCTGATTCCGGTGTACGGAGCGCGTCGGATGAAACTTGACCTGCCGGAACCGGCGCCACTGCCGGTCCAGTGCAATATTCATCCGTGGATGAACGCCTATGTGGTGGTGTTAGAGCATCGCTACGTGGGCGTGAGTGACGTGCATGGCAAATTGGTCATCCGTGATCTGCCAGAGAAAGAGCTCACCTTTCGGGTGTTCGTTGAGGCGGCAAAGGGGGTATTGGGATCCGTGACAGTCAACGGTAAACAACAGGATTGGCCACGTAACCGGTTCCGCTACAGCATTCAGGCGGGCAAGAATGACATGGGCACCGTAACGCTAACCGCCGATCACTTCCGCCGTCCCTAATTGGACGACGCCTGTTTTACCCTTGCGAACTTACACCTTCGCCTTACGTTCTCTGGATTCGTTGCATTGCGGATTTAATGAGGTGCACCATCGCCATCACGACGATCCAGCCCGTTAACAGCGCGGCTGTCACATAGGCTCCGTAAAACCAAATGAACCACCAACCGTTCGACGTGTAATGTTCGCCGGGCTCAATCGCATGGGGACTGGCGTATTGTGTGACGATAATCGCGAGCGACGCAATTACCGCCGAGATGACAAGCGAAACCGTGAGCCAAGTGGCGAGCGGCCACCACTTTTTCGTTACCAACCAGCGAAGCAAATGGAGGCTCGCCACCACCGCCGGTAAGGTAACGAGCCCAATTGCCACCTTTGTCACGAGGTCCGCCTTGTTTATGACTGGCGAGTCAATGAGCAACGCAATCAGCGGCATCGCGGCGACCAGCGGCGAAAGTAAGAGCCAGCGCAAACTCCATTGCCGCAATTTAAATGATCGCAGCAGGTAGGCGCCGGGCAGGTAGATCAGCATTACACAGTAAAACACCGCCCATGAAATCAGAGTCGGTAGGGTTGCGAGTTCCGTGGGACGAGGGTTCCAGGGCAGCGGGTGACTTTCGCGGGGTGATGTCTTTGCAGAGTTTAGGTTTGCAGTTACCCGTGTTTGCATTGCAGCACGTTCGCCAAGTCGCGGAACCATCGTGGCCTCACGCACACTGACATTCAGTTGATTTTGAAGCACAAACCAAGCAGGATGGTCACGACCGGTATCACTCAGCATCGCCAGTTGCCCTGGGGCGGTTAATAACGGATGGACGCCTGGTTTGGCTGGCGGAACGGACAAATTCCAGACTAATTCACCCGTTTCAGCATCCAAGGCGTAGAGCGTTCCGGGAGCGAACAGGTGATGGGCTAGGATCAGATTGGGATGCGTTTCGCAGGCAGGCAAGAGGCCTTCAATCTGGTCATCCGCAGTCGCGATCAAATCGCGTTTCCACAGCGGCGAGTCGGGCGTATCGGGACGGATTGCCATCAGACGGTTTTGATGGATGAGCACGAGTTCGTTGTTGTTGTCACCATCCGTATCACAAGCCACGACGCGACTGCGTCCGCTAAGGATTCCTTGCGGAGGGTCGATGCGGAAATCCGAGAGCGTTTTGCCAAGGTGATCCACGACAATCACTCGGGGCGTGCCATCGAACCAGTGCAGGCAGATCCGTTGCGGTCCCGCGGCGGTTCGCAGTGGCATGATTCGCGGACGATATCGATACTCGTAGTCACTGACGTGGCCTTGTCCCCATCCCGCAGAGACCTCGAACTCGCGTGCCCAGCGTTCACGACCATCAGCGGCGGAAAACGCTCGCAAGATGGCGATCGAACGTTGCCCGTCCGTCGGCGTATCAAAATGCAGCGTGATCAATTCGGGGTTCTTGTCATGCTCTAAATCGATCACTGCGGCGGGGGGCATTTCGCTAAACGCATACGTTGGATTGCGTGCCGGAGGGACGTCGATCTGCCACAAACGGGATCCCGTTTTGCCATCCAGCGTTCGCAGTTCCTGACGCTGCGGTCCGATCGCGGATTCCGCCGCCGTCATCGCTGCATCGCCGGGGACGACGATGTCGAGAACCCCATCAGCATTCAGATCATCGATACAAAGCGGGACCGTTCCCTGGTCAAATTCGATTGGTGAAAGCGTGTCGCCGGGGGATAGCCCGTAACGCTTCGTCAGCGGTTCGTGCCAGACCCGTCGCCCGCTACGGCCTGAGAAAACAAACAAACCCAATTGTTTTTGGTGGGTGTTGAACTCGCGGTCCTCAGGGAAATTCCAGTCGCTTGCGGCAACCCAGATCACCTCGGCGGTCCCATCACCATCGAGGTCGCGGACATCCATCGCATGGACTCCGGCGACATAACGCGTCTGAAAATCGGCAGCCCAGAGGCGGCGGCCTGTTCGTCCTGAGATCGCGAAAAGCGGCACGCTGGGTTCTGGCTTGGCTAAGTTGCTGACGTACAGCAGCAAGTCGATGGTGCCATCGCGGTCAAAGTCGCCGGGGGCTGGCTGCGAAGTTTGCTCGGGGCCATTTGTGGGCTGATGCAATCGATAATCATCGGCCAGGAATCCCGAACCGAGAAATCCGTCTTGTCGCGGTAGCGCAGCCACCACACGTAGATAATGCAGGTCTTTTTCGGGTAGTTTCGTTTTCCACAACGCGCGTCCATCACGTCCCGAGGACGCGTGCACGGTTCCGTCTGGTTCGACCCGAGTCAGGTCACGGACGCCGTCTTGATTCAAATCGACGGTGGCGGACCAGCGTTCGCCCATACGATTCCACAATTCACGTGGTTGTCCTCGGAAAGCCATCAGTGTCCCGCCAGCATCGAGTGCATTCGGTTGACGGGGAATAAAAGCGAACAAGTCCTCGATCCCACCTTGCTGTCCCGCGGCGGCTTGGAATGAAACCAAATTTGAGCCCACTCGGGATACCTTTCCTGTTCCGGCTGAAAATGCAACTGCAAGCGATGGTTTTTCATGGCCCTGCATCGGATGAACCGGGACCAGGAACTGAGGCCATCCGTCACTTCCCGCGTTCCACCACAACGGCGGCCCCAGACGGTAACTCGCAATGTCCGTCTGTCCCGACAAAGGATGCCGTTCCACCCACAGAGGCGTTCCATCGTGACCGGAAAACGCATCCACATACAAATCGAAACCTCGCGACCACAGCGTGGCGACAAACACATCGGAAATGCCATCGTTGTTGATGTCGGGACCGGTCAAGAAATGGTCTACTTGTTGGTCCATGGTCTTGAGTTTTCGTTTCCATCGTCGCTGGCCAGTGGTTGCATCGCGAACTTCGATCTCGCCCCACGCTCGAACGGCGTTTCCGTTGGCCTTGGACGTGCCACTAGGAAAAATCAATTCGTATTGCCCGTCGTTATCAAGGTCGACAACCTGTGGCCATGCCGGTGGATCGATCGCGGTTTGGCTCCAATCTGCAACCGCCAGTTCGGCTTGTGCATCGAAAGTCCACAGCATCCGAGCATCGGCCAGTGACCAGACGGCGATCCGCACGTGTGAGGTGGGGCTGTTGGCGGCCGGGGTGACGATGGCGGGCAAACTCTGCGTCAGAATCACTTCATCGGCTCCATCGCCATCGACGTCGATCACGACCGGGGGTCGGCTCGGTTGCACTCCGCAATCGATCGGCTGGCCAATCGGGGTTCCGGTGACGGTGTCGTAGGCAATCAGTCGCGAGCCCACCATCA
Organism: Novipirellula methanifontis; assembly: GCF_052161655.1. Classification (GTDB taxonomy): domain Bacteria; phylum Planctomycetota; class Planctomycetia; order Pirellulales; family Pirellulaceae; genus Novipirellula. The sequence continues at coordinate 10,067,768 of NZ_CP197418.1, read as the reverse complement.
TCGTCAGCCGTTTTGGCGACACTGTGGCGGACGTGTTCCAGGACGCCAACACCGCCGGACTGGGGACGTGGTGGAAATATCCGGTGCGTTCGAGCCGAGGCAATTCGCGTCGTACGCCGTCTGGAAAAAATTGGTTTTCAATGCCACCGACCGAGGTTGCGGCGGCGGCGGAGCCATAAAACCAACGAACGCATTCGGGCACATCCAGCGTTGCGGGCGTGACAAAATCGGACTCGCTAAAGTCGCGTCGCCAGATCGTTTTTCCCGATTGTCCGCACACCGTTTGAAGCCAACGTCGCACCTCCGCTGATGGATCGGCTTGCTCGGCCATCATCACGGCGAAATCGGTGACGCCGTCCTCGTTTACATCGTCGACCGCGGTCGGTGGGTACAAAACGCTGCTGCGGACTCCTTGGAGATGACGCTGCAAATCGTTGCTGATTTCTTGATGCAGATCATGACCCGGTGCAGAGGTCCACAGCAACGCGCCGTCGGCTCCAGAAATCGCGAACACGATCGCTTGGTGACGTGCCGCCACAACAAAGTCGTCGACGGTGTCGCCGTTCAGATCCACTGCGGGGCTAACGATAAAAGGTCTTAGGTCAAAGCTGCCCCAACCGGCGTAAGGACTGTTGCTCATCAAACGCTTCCACGGCCACACCCAACCGCTTGTGGTCTTCAGCAGAGGCTGGCCCGCTTTCTCCAGTGCGGTTGTCCACCGCAGTTGATTTTGCTGTGGGTCGAAACATCGCAGCCCCGATTCGTCCATCATTACGATCAAGCTATGTCCACCCGTCCCCACGATTTTGTAGGTGTGGGTAATTTCCAACGGGGGCATCAATAGCGATTCGTCGAGGTTGACATCAAACTTGGGCGATTGGCCTCGAGCCAGATTCACACTGTAGGTTTCGCTCAGCCGGCTTTCACCGGAAACCTGCACCTGATACTGACCCGCGGTAATGTCGATCGCTTGCTGAGTCGGCACGGTCTGGCGTGCGACAAGTTCTCCGGTGCTGTCGCGAATGACCGCCGCCAACGGAGGCGTGTTCGTTGCAAACGACACGGGAACAAGTTGGCTTTGCCGATAGCTTTGTGTCAACAACAACACGACGATCAATAACGCTGCGGTCGCTGCGACCGATCGAGCGGTCAATGTCAGTGCATGGCGATGCTTCCGAGCCCACTGCCTACTTCGTTCGATCCAATTCGCTCGACGCGCCTTGATCGGACGACCGTCGAGAACCGCTCGGCAATCGTCCGCTAGTGATTGGGCCGATTCGTATCGCTGTTCGGGCTGTTTTGCCAAGCACTTTAGCAATATCGTTTCCATGTCACGTGACAACGCCGGTGACAACGTGCGAGGTGGAACCGGTTCTTGGTTCAAGATTTGATTGATGACTTCCTGAGGCGTCTCGGCCAAATAGACAGGCCGCCCTGTCATCAATTCATACAGCGTGGCTCCGAGGCTATAAAGATCCGTGCGATGGTCTAACCGATGACGCGATGCCGAAGCTTGTTCCGGACTCATGTAACGCGGCGTCCCGATGACAGTACCGGTCATACTGAGCGCCACATTGTCGATCCGCATGGCCAGACCAAAATCAGTTAGCCAGATTCGGTCCTCTTCGTCGAGCAACAGATTGGATGGTTTAATATCTCGATGGATGACGCCACGTTGATGCGCGTGGTCGAGCGCGTCGGCCACTTGGACGCCCCAATTCATTGCCGTCAGGGGATCGATCGGGGTCGCAGTCTCGCCGAGCACATCGGCAAGACTGCGTCCCTGGATGAACTCCATCGCGAAAAAGTTAACGCCTTTTTCGAATCCAACATAGAAAATTGGGATGATGTTGGTGTGATGCAAATGTGCTACCGTTTCGGCCTCGCGACGAAAGCGATCGATCGCTTCCGCATCGCTGAGCGATGTAAACCGCAGCACTTTCAAGGCAACGCGGCGATGTAGCGAAACCTGCTCGGCCTCGAACACCACGCCCATGCCACCTCGTCCGATTTCTCGCAGCAGTCGAAAATCGCCGAGTTGTTGTCCTCGCCCGTGATCTTTCGACTCTGCCGCTTGGATGAACTCTAGGCCGGCTAAATCGACCCTTGCATTGATTTGGAAGTCTGCACCGATCGTTTCATCCACATGGGACGTAGGTGCTGGCGCCCTCGGGGTTGGGGCGGGTTCGCCTGCGGTATCGGTTGAGTTGTCACTCGGCATCACAAGTCACTCCATGCAACGCCACCCTGTTGATTCACGCCGTCATTTTACTGCTGGTCAATCCGCGAAGAAATGGAGTAGGTCGCAAAATTCCGCCAGGATTGTCATTGACAGCTTGACGGAGCTAAAATTCACGTGTCTGAGCAAAAGACTCCGGTTCTCTCTTCAGTGACTTTGATTGTGAAATGACCATGAACCACTCAGCAACCTTACGCAAACCCAGCGAAGGCCGCACGATTGCGGTCGTTGGTGACGTGTACCGCTTCCTAGCAACCGGCGAGGAGACGGATGGTAAGTATGCGATGTGGGAAGCGATCGTTCCTCCGGGTGGAGGCCCTCCACCGCATATCCACAGCCGGGAAGAAGAGTCGTTCTACATTCTCGAAGGCGAAATCACGTTTCACGTTGGCGACGAAAGGATTGTTGCCACGGCAGGCACATTCGCCAACATGCCGGTCGGCAGTCTGCACAGCTTTAAGAACGAAACCGACAAGACCGCACGGATGATCCTCTCCGTAGCGCCTGCTGGTTTAGAGCAGATGTTCTTCGAGGTTGGCGTGCCACTTAAAGAAGGTTCAACAGAAGCATTGCCGCCCACAAAGCAAGAGATCGAGAAGTTGTTGGCGGTTGCGACAAACTACGGAATCGAGATCAAACTGCCTAAGTCGTAGCAATGAGTTCGCACTCGGCACACATCTGTCTTAGCCAAAACAACGAAGTCTTATGTACGAACAGCTGCACGCCGATCACGAACGCATTGAGCAAATTTTGGCGAAGGTGCTCGAAGACAGCGTCCGTTTTCTCTGTGCGTCTGGCGCCAGGCCTGCGGGGGTGGTGCCGCCGGAAACTGTTGCTGAAACGCTGCCTCAGGATGGTATCGGCGCGACAGAAACATTGGATCTGTTTCGGTCAAAGTATGCGGATTGGATGAGCGGGTCGGCTGGCCCTCACTACTTTGGGCTGGTCACGGGCGGAGCGACGCCGGCCAGTATCGCGGGCGATTGGTTGACGACGATCTATGACCAGAATGCGACAGGTTCCAGCGATTCGATCGCGCCGCAGATCGAATTGGCCGCGATCGGGCTGCTGCGTCAGCTGTTTGGTCTGTCGTCGGACCACGCGGGAGTGTTTGTATCGGGGGCGACGATGGCGAACTTTGTCGGTTTGGCCACGGCACGACAATGGGTGGGGAATCGCCGCGGTGTCGATATTGCCAAATCAGGAATGTCGGGACTGCCGCCGATCCGCGTGCTGTGCGGAACGCCGCACTCGAGCGTGTATAAAGCGATCGCGATGCTGGGACTCGGACGCGACAGCTTGGAGCAAATCGAAACGCTTCCGGGGCGCGAAGCCGTCGACGTGGTGGCGATGCGAAATCGATTGACGGAGCTAAGCGAAAGCGGGGAACCGTGTTTGGTGGTTGGCAATGCGGGGACCGTCAATAGCGTCGACTATGATGACATCGACGCGTTGGCGGATCTATGTTGCGAGTTCGAGGTTTGGTTGCATGTGGACGCGGCCTTTGGTGGCTTTGCCGCGTGCGTCCCCGAAAAGCAATCTCTTGTTGCGCGAATGGACCGCGCGGACTCGATCACCATTGACGCGCACAAATGGCTGAACGTGCCGTACGATTCCGCGATGATTTTCACGCGTCATCTGCAACAGCAACGCGAGGTTTTTCAGAACTCCGCCGCGTATCTCGAAGCGGACGCGTCGCCGAGCAATTTCGTGAATCTGACGCCCGAGAACTCGCGTCGATTCCGCGCCTTGCCCGCTTGGTTCACGTTGATGGCTTATGGCCGCGAGGGATACCGTGAAATCGTGACGCGAAATTGCCAGATCGCCGAAGAGATCGGTAACCGGATCGAATCCTCCGACGCGTTTCGCTTGCTAGCGCCGGTGCGAATGAATGGCATCGTGTTCACGATTGCCGGTGATGGCATCACACACAGCCAAATTCAAGCGTATTTGCAGGCGGTGCAAGCGGGCGGAGTGCTTTACATGACGCCAACAGAATATTTTGCGGCACCGGCGATCCGGATTTCCGTGACAAATTGGCGGACCACCGAGCAAGACATTTCCGCAGTTTGGAGCGGGATGCTCGCCGCGCTGGATTCCGCTAAGACGTGACCGTATATCACTTGGCGTCATCGCCCTGATTTCAAAACCTGCGATTTCTCAAGCTACCCCTGGGCTTTTAGGGATCATGAGTTTTGTTGATGGGGATCCGCTAGGGGGGCGACGGATTGTTGCTCGGTCCTGCGGCAGCAAGTCGCACGAATCCATGTCGGTTGCTGATTTACTTTGATCCACCGCCGTGTAGAATCTCTGGGGTGAGGAGCGAGCCGATCTTTGGCACGCCTTGAGGCTTTGAGCCTGCTTTGATTTTCTTTCATTCCCTGCGATCGACAACTCTCCGGCGAGTCATCAGCGTTACGCTGTTGATAGTGTTGGCGTGTGGAATGACGGGATTACCTATTTCCGCTCCCATCCCCGAGAAAAACGGCCGTTTTCCTTGTGAAAACTGCCCCTGCGGTTGTTCGACCGCCGAGTATTGCTGGGACAAATGTTGCTGCCACAGTGACGCCGAAAAATTGCAATGGGCGGCCGACAACCACGTCCAGCCCCCTGCCTTTTTGATCGCTCGGACTCGAAAATCCTTTCGCGTTTCACTCGTAAACGGCGAACCCAAAACACTCAAACCCGCAGTCTCGTGTGGCTGCTGCTCGGGTGCTTCTGCAAAATGCCCGACTACGGCAAAATGCCCGACGAATGCTGACTCGACAACCAAGCCAGCCATGGCCGTCGATCGCGATTCGGAATCCGCTGGGTTGTCCAAGACACGGCTCGTTCGGCTCGAGGATGCTGCGAGTTGCCACGGCATCGATTTAATTTGGTCCATCTTTTCGAGTGCGGTGGTCCAAACGCGTCCGCCAACGCTCGCGTCTTGCACTCCTCCGCTGCTCTTCCGATTCATGATCGGCAATGAACAAGCGGTCGCGATCCCTATCTGCCCGGAACCGCCGGTGCCCTAGTGCCCGCGCCCCCAATGCCTAGACGCTTGGATCGGCTAACACCGACCCAATCGCCGAGGCCTCTACCCCTGTTCCTATTGCAATCCGGCTCGTTGCTGCGTGTCTGGTCGTTCCGCTTGTGCGGGATCCTGGCTGCGCAGAAATCACCGCTGCCGCGCTAGTGTTTGAAGGCTTGCTCCTCACACCAGTGTGGTCTTCGCCGCTGGCGCGGGAGCGACCTGCGACGCCTTATTGCAACTTCCATTGCCCCCTTCGCGACACCCTCCTGCCGCGTGCTGGCTAGCAGTCCGCGCACACCCGAACAACACAAAAGCTGACTTCCAATATGAATCCAATCATCCCGTTTCACCCCAAACCGAATTTCACTCGGCTCGCATTCACGCTGGTTGAGCTACTGGTCGTGATTGCCATCATCGGTGTGCTTGTCGGGCTGTTGTTGCCTGCCGTGCAATCGGCTCGCGAAGCTGCGCGGCGGATGCAGTGCAGCAACAACCTCAAGCAAATCACGTTGGCGATGCACAACTATGAAAGCACGCACCGCAAACTGCCGGCCAACTACACGTCAGGAATAAGCACGGCAGGCAACTTTTCGGTATTCGCTCAGATGGCACCGTTTTACGAACAAGGCAACATGCTGGACATGATCCATTTCGATCGGCCGCTGCATGTCGGATGCTGCCCTGGACAACTGGTTACGCCGCACGATACCGCGGCGGCGACCGCGATCCCCACGCTGACTTGCCCGAGCGAAGATTACGATCGTACGTTTTTCGTGACTTCGCTATCAGGAAGTGGTCCAACTCAGTCTTATTCGGGTACCAACTACGCAATGAACACCGGCACAGGCGTGGGCACGCTGTACGACACTCGTGTGCCCACCGATGGGGTGCTGTGGATCAATTCGAACGTCGGATTCGAGGCGGTTCAAGATGGACTGAGCAACACGGCGGCGTTTTCAGAACATCTGCTCGGAGTGCTTGAACAATCACCCAGCGAGCCGACAGTCGACGCGATGCGACGACGCACGATGTTCAACGTGACCTGTGCTTTTATCAGCGGCTCGATGCCACCGTCGCAACCAGGAATGGCGGGCTATGTTTTGCCCGAGAATCCTAATTTGATGGAAGCCTATACGCGTTCCAGCAGTCTGCATCGCGGATGGACCGGCCAACGCGGCGCGGGCTGGATCAACGGACGTGAGTACTGGACCGGTTACACTCACTATCACCCGCCGCAAAGTGGCATTCCGGATATGCAGAGCTGCGGCTGGGGCGTATTCGGCGTTCGCAGCAACCACCCCGGCGGCGTGCACGTCGCGCGCTGCGACGGCAGCGTCGGCTTTCTAAACGAAAGCATCGACCTCGACGTCTGGCGTGCGCTCGGCACTCGAAATGGCCACGAAGTCATGCCCAGTCTTTAGAGACAAGATGTAGGCCGCATCCATTTCACCTCCCCGAAACTTGTTTTGGGGAGGTCAGGGCGAGCGGTAGCAAGCTCTGGGTCACCAGCCCTCCCCGGCCGCTGTTGCGGCCAACCCTTCCAAAGAGCCGGCCCTCCCTAAATAGAGGGTGGATTGCGTCATGCCGGAACTCCGCTCCGCTGCGGTCCGGCCTACGTTCGGTACCTAATTTCCTTCCTTAAAACTGTAGAGAAAAAAACATGTATTGTTTACCAAAATTTCTGTCCTTGCTACTTGTGATCTTCATTACGTCGGCCGGAGCGGCGCACGATGTTTGGCTACAAACCAACACGCCGATCGTGCGGACCGGTGAAAACGTTTGCGTCGATCTCCGCTTAGGCAATCACGGCAACCATCACCGCGACTTCAAGCTTGCTGGCCGCATCACTCTCGATTGGGTTTCCGTAGACCACATTACGCCCGATGGCAACAAAACGGACATCAAGGGTAAAATGTTTGCTACGGCATCGGCTGAAAAAGAAGGCTACTGGACCACCCCGCTGGCGGTTTCCAAGCCTGGCGTTCACTGTGTCGCCGAGTCGCTTGATCGCGTGATGAATCATGGCAAATCGATCCGCAGCATCCGTACCGCCAAAACTTATTTCCTCGTTTCCGATTCGCTTGATTCAGCGACGGTGGATCGTGATATACATGAAAAGCCTTTAGGATTGCCAATTGAATTGGTGCTGCAAACGTGCCCGTTTAGTGAGACGGTTGCGGGCAGTCCGATTACCGTTCAAGTTTTGCATCGAGGCAAACCTCTGGCCGATGTTGTTGTCGCTTTCATTCCTGAAGGTATTAAATTGTCAGGCGAATTTGATCCCGAGTACGAATTTCGCAGCGATAGTGATGGTATGGTGTCGTTCGTTCCTAAAACAGGCAATCGTCATTTGATCGTGGTTCATTACACCGCCGAGGACGAACGTAGCGACGAATACGAATTCACAAGCTATGCATCCACGATCACGATCGATGTTCCCAATTCACACCGCGTTGCCAACCCAAGGTAAGCAGACGCGATCCACTTTGCAATTCACTTTTGACTCAAGGAAAATACGATGAAACGAATCTATCTTCTCGCGACTCTCGCCCTTTCGGTTGCAGTCTTAGGCTGCGGAAACAGCACCGAGACAGCGACCACTGCGACGCCGGCGACGGCAGAACCAGCGAGCGAAGCGACGCTCGTAGCGTTACAGAAAGCCGACCTGCTAGACGGCACGGAAGATCATGTGATCGGCAAATGTTATGTCTGCCAACTCGGGATGGATGGCGAAGAGCAGATCACCTGCGAAGTGCATGGCTACACCGCTCGCCTTTGCAGCGAGGCGTGCCGCGCCCATTTTGAAGCGTCGCCGGAGGACGTTATCGCCAGCACCAAGATCCCCGAGTGATTTTTTGCTGTATTGATGTAGGCCAGATCTAGTCGCGATAGCGTCGCAGATCCGGCGGGATGCGCAAGTGATGGTGAGTTCATTACAGCCGCCATGCCGGAACTCCGCTCCGCTGCGATCCGGCCTACGACTGCCCGAAGAGTAGCTCTTTGAATGCTGCGGTTAGTTGTGGCGTTTCGGTAGCGTGGGCCAGTGATTCTAAGCAACGGACTTGACGTTCGTTGAGCGGCACGGGGGCTGCCGGTGGCGGAAACGCGTCGGCCAGCCGACTTGCGATTTCGGCGAGCAAGACGTCGATCCCTTCGCCCGTCGTTGCTACGGTTTGAATCAAATCACTCTTCGATGGCTCGAGTAACAAGGACGGCTCGGTTAACAGGTCGCTCTTGTTGAGTACATCGATTCGCGGTACCGACGACGTGGAGTCAATCATCGGATCTGTGTCAGGCGTCTGGATGGCGAGCACCAGATCCGCGGTGCTGGCTTCTCGCAGGGCACGGCTGATCCCTTCACGCTCGATCGACTCGCCGCTGTCGTGGATCCCGGCGGTATCGGTCAGCCGAATGGGCAGCCCGTCGATCACGGTTTCGGCGTGCAAGACGTCACGCGTGGTGCCTGCGATCGAGGTCGCGATGCTACGGTCGTAACCCAAGATCGCATTGATCAGGCTGCTTTTCCCGACGTTCGGACGGCCGGATAAGACAACTCGAAACGGCGACGTTAACCGGACTCCGATTGGTGCGTAAGCCAAAATCTCGCGGACTTCGCGATGCAGGTTGTCGATATCAATTGGCGTACGACCATCGCCGGCATTTTTTTCAGCCGTCCGCAAGATCGCGGAGCGATCAGCGACATTGAGCCATTTCGATGCCCAGTCATGTAGAGCACCGCGAACTTGGTCCATCGCTACAGCGGCGGTTCGCACGGTCTGGCACTGAGTCAGCACTGCAGTGGCTTCGCGGATCAGCAGTGATTTAGGTACAGGGCCCGCGGAGGCAGCAAACCAGGGATGCGGCCACACATCGTTTTCGACTTGAGTGACCTCGACCGCTTCGAGATCGGCTAAAATTCGATCGATCGCGGCCGAGCCGCCATGGCAGTGGACTTCCCATTGCTGCTCAGCTCGCATGATCACGACGATTGATTCGCTTGGAATCGGCTGATAGTTCTCGTTCGCTTTTGGCCCATGCCAATCGCCATAGCGAATCTCGTTGAGCTTTAATTCACGAGGGGATGCTGCGGTGAAACAACGCATCACGGCGTCGCGTGCTGCAGGTCCGGCAACGCCGATCACAGCGATCGCCGAGCGGCCTGCGCCGGTGAAAAGAGTGCATACACTTGAGTCTGACCGTAACGCTTCGCGCGAATTAGTCTTGCCATCGTCGTTGTTTTTTTTAGAAGACATCTTTTTAGGGGTAACAAATCTCACAAGTTGAATAAACTGACGCAAACTCTTCGTTTCGATTCTTGTTCATTTGATACATTGCACGCACGGTGAAATGGCAAAACCAGAGCCAAATCTCTCGACGATGCCAAGTCTATCTAAGCTAAGCGACAAGCGCTTGCTGGATATGCGGATGTGTGATTTAAAGCTCTCGATTCGCGACACGCCGCTACAGAAACGAATTGAGCAGCTGAACCAGGAATTGGCGAGTCGGGGGTTAAATTTTCGGCCGCATTGTTGGCTGAGCGACGATTGGTACTCTCCCGATGGCATCCCGGGGATCGCCATTCCCTTCTATTTGGCACACCCCCGACTGGCTCGGCTGGAACGAAAGCAACTGCTGGAGGTCGAAGGAGGGACGCAACAATGGTGCATGAGAATCCTGCGTCACGAGGCGGGGCACGCGATTGACACCGCGTTTCGCCTCCGCCGAAAAGCACGTTATCGCGAACTGTTCGGCAGCCCCTCGGAAACCTACCCCGATTATTACCAGCCGACCCCATCGAGTCGCGATTACGTATTGAACTTGGAAATGTGGTACGCTCAAGCCCACCCGTTGGAGGATTTTGCCGAGACATTCGCAGTTTGGTTGCGACCAGGGTCGCGGTGGCGGACTCAATATCGCGATTGGCCAGCGATTGAGAAATTGGAGTTCGTCGACGAGTTTATGAAGTCGATTCGTGGAAAACGCCCGTTGGTTTACAACCGAAAAACGATTGATCCGGTCAGCCGAATTCGAAAAACATTGCGTACGCATTATCAGCGAAAACGTGAACACTACGGCGTCGACTATCCGAGTATTTATGATGCCGATCTGCGCAAACTGTTTTCGTCCGCAGAAGAGCACCGCCGCAATGTGACCGCAGCCGCCTTTCTGAGCCGGATCCGCAACGAGCTGCGAACGATCGTGGCCCATTGGACTGGCGAGTACACCTACACTATCGATCAAGTGATCCAAGAAATGATCGAACGATGTCGTGAATTGAATTTGCGACTTGGCGGAGCGGTTGAGCAAGTCAAGCGAGATGCCATGATTCTAGTCGCAGTGCGAACCACCAACTTTTTACACGAAGGACGGCATCGTGTTGCAATCTAATGAAAAATTCGGCAGTGACGGAGTCGGTACATGAGTTCGCTGCGTATTTTGGTATTGGTTCGCGACGGACATGTTCCCCCACTGACGCTCGAGGGAGTCAGCGAAAAGGAATTGGACGATTGGAAGGCGGAATTTGATGTTTGCGACACGCTTCGTCATATCGGTCACGAGGTGCTGCCGTTGGGCGTGTACGATGACCTTGCGCCGATCCGCAAAGCCCTGAAAGAATTCAAGCCCGACATCACTTTCATGATGCTCGAAGAGTTCCACGGAGTGGTCACCTATGACTTTGCCGTGATCAGTTATCTCGAGTTGATGCAGCAGCCTTATACAGGATGCAACCCGCGTGGACTGCTGCTCAGCAAGGACAAGGCACTTTCGAAGAAGGTGTTGACGTACCATCGCATTCCGACACCTCGTTTCGCCGTTTTTCCGGTCGGTCGTACGATCCATCGTCCTAAAAAGTTGTCGTTTCCTCTGTTCGTAAAATCTGCGATCGAGGATGCCTCGTTTGGCATCGCACAAGCTTCGATTGTGCACAATGACGAAACACTCGTTGAACGGGTCAAGTTCATCCAGGACAAAACCAACGATGACGCGATGGCAGAGCAGTACATCGACGGGCGCGAGTTGTATGTTGGCGTGCTTGGTAACAACCGTTTGCAAACCTTTCCACCTTGGGAAATGGTGTTTGGCACGATGCCGGATGAAATTGCGAAAATTGCCACTCGCCAAGTAAAGTGGAATCACAAATATCAAGAGAAGCATGGCATCACGACAGAAGAGGCCAAGAATCTTGACGATGCGACAAAGCAGAAAATTTCTCGCGTGTGCAAACGGGTCTACCGAGCACTGAACATGAGTGGTTACGCGCGGATGGATTTGCGAATGACCGAGGCTGGTGAGATTTTCGTGATCGAAGCGAACGCAAATCCGAATATTGAATACGGCGAAGATTTCGCAGAGTCGGCCGAGACGATTGGAATCACGTACGAGATGTTGCTACAGAAAATTCTCAGTCATGGGTTGCGGTACAAGGCGGCTTGGATGACGGTTTAATATGAATCGCACTAAGCCTCGCGTTTTCACGTCGCGTACGTTCCGACGCTATTGTCGCGATCTTGGAAATATTGAACCGGTGTTTGGCCAGATCCTTGATCGCCATGGATATCCGCCGATGTGGCGACGCGATCCTACGTTTGAAACGCTCGCCCGCATCATCCTCGAGCAACAAGTCAGTCTGGCATCGGCACAAACAACCTTCATTCGATTGACGCAACAACTTGGCAGCGTGACGCCAAAAACGATCCAAAAAGCGAGCGATGAAGCGTTGCGAGGTTGCGGTGTCAGTCGCCAAAAAGCACGCTATCTGCGTGAGTTAGCCGGTGCGGTCACCGCCAAAACATTGGTGCTGGCGGATTTGCCACGGATGCCCGACGACGAGGTGCGAGCGGCACTCACTGCGATTATCGGCATCGGCCACTGGAGCGCGTCGGTGTACTTGATGTTAGCACTCAACCGCACCGATCTGTTTCCGTTGGGCGACGTCGCGTTGGTTAACAGTCTATTGCACGAATTTGAACTGGATTCTGCGACCGGTGAGAAGCGTCCTCAGCGAACGACTCAGCAAGTGATGGAACTCGAATTGATGGTGCAGCAGTGGTCCCCAAACCGAACTATCGCCGCCTACTTATTGTGGCACGCCTACATTCAACGTAAAGGGATCGAGGTGTTTGCGTGAGCTTTGAAGTTGCGTGTTGTTCACAACCCGACGCGTCTGTTTTGAAGTTGCTGTTTTTGTGCCGGAGGCACTTTATGGGATAGCCTTGGACTTTAGTCTAAGGTTATCGGTTCTGAAAATGGCACCCCGTCGCGGAGCGACGTTCTGTGGCGAACGATCAAGTCACAAAACGTCCCGTTGGGACTCGATTGATATTGGCGAAAATCCTCGGACTAAAGTCCGAGGCTATCGAAATATGTCGCTCCGCGACAGCAAATAGCGCAACTTCAAAACGCGTCTGCGAGGGAATCTCGATCTTGATTCGGTCCCTCGCTGACGCTTCGGGTTATGATTTTTCTATATCGAACGCTCTGATACGGCCTAAAAAAAAATCGCCGACGTTTTACCGTCGGCGATTCGTTTAAAGAATTGAGTTGCTTTGCGGCTTACTCGAGGATCATGTCGTCGACGGTTTGACCGCCGGGGATCATTGGCAACACGTGCTCTTGGTATGGCACCTGAACGTCCAACAAGTAAGGTCCCTTGTGCTCGATCATCTCGCGAAGAGCACCTTCGAGGTCCGCTTTCTTGCGGATTGTTGCGGCACCACAGCCGTAGCCTTGGGCGATTTTGACAAAGTCCGGATAGCGTTCTTCAGCGTAACTGAATCGATCCGCACTGCTGTTGCCAGCCGCTTCGTTGTGGTGAATTGGACCCAGGTAAGTGTGAGCTCGGTTGCGATCCATGAAACGGTCTTCCCACTGAACCACCATCCCGAGGTGTTGGTTGTTGAGCAACAACACCTTGACCGGCAACTCTTCGCAAAAGCAGGTTGCCAATTCTTGGATGTTCATCTGGAAGCTTCCGTCACCGTCGATGTCCACGACAAGCGAATTCGGGTGAGCCGCTTGGACACCCATTGCCGCTGGTAAACCGAAGCCCATCGTGCCAAGTCCACTGCTGCTGTGCCAAGTACGAGGACGACGGAAGTTGTAGAACTGTGCCGCCCACATCTGGTGTTGGCCAACGCCCACGGTGATGTAGGTATCCATTTCCGCAGTGATGTCGCTGAGCGTTTTGATGGCGTGTTGCTGAAGAATGCCATCGAAGTTCTCGTCGTATTTGAACGGATACTTCGCCTTCAATTCGTCGCAATGTTTTTGCCAAGCGGCGATCTCTGGCTTTTGAACCACTTTGTTCAATTCCGTCAACACTTGCTTCACATCGCCACGCACGGGGATATGAGCTTGCTTGTTTTTGTTTAATTCTGATCCGTCGATGTCGACGTGGATGATCTTGGCGTCTTTTGCGAACGCTTCCACTTTGCCTGTCACGCGGTCGTCAAAGCGAACGCCCAGAGCGATTAACAAATCGCAATCACGGACGGCGTAGTTAGCGTAGGCGGCTCCGTGCATCCCAAGCCATGCCATCGAGTGCTCTTGCTCGGGCGGAATCGTGCCAATCCCCATCACGGTCGTGGTTACGGGGATACCAGTTTTTTTGACAAATTCGCGAAGCTCTTCGCTAGCACTGCCGATGATGACACCGCCACCGGCGTAAATCATCGGACGACGGGCCAGTTTGATGGCCGCAGCCACTTGGCGAATCGTTTCGGTTGGAACCGGCGTTGGCGTTGGATCGTAACCGGGCAAATCCATTGGCTGATCCATGTCGATCTCGCGAGTGCCGAGCTGGATGTCCTTGGGCATGTCGACCAGGACGGGCCCAGGGCGGCCACTCGTCGCGATATGAAATGCCTCTTTCATGATCCGCGGCAAATCAGCCAGGTCGGTGACCAAGTAGTGATGCTTGGTAATCCCACGACAGATTTCGACCATCGGTGTTTCTTGGAACGCGTCGGACCCAATCGCTGCCGTGGGAACTTGTCCCGTAATGCAGAGCAATGGAATGGAATCAAGTTTTGCGTCCGCGATGGCGGTGACAAGGTTGGTCGCCCCTGGACCGCTGGTCGCCATCACAACACCGACTTTTCCGGTACTGCGTGCGTAGCCTTGGGCGGCAAAGGCTCCCCCTTGTTCGTGCCGCGGCAAAATTGTTCGGATCGAATCGCCAAAGCGAGTCAACGCTTGATGTAGCGGCATGCTGCAGCCGCCGGGGTAGGCGAACAGTACTTCGACGCCATGATCCACTAGCGATTTGACCAGGATATCGGCTCCGGTCATGACTTTGGATTCGGTGGCGGCGGCTTTTGCAGTACTCATCAGTTACGTCAACACAAGAAAGGAAGGGAAACATTCAGTCAATCGTTCGTAGATTAAGTGCTCCATCCGCCGTCACGGGTTCACCCTGCGGCTAATTCCACTGCGGCTGATCCCTGTACGACTTGTCAAAAACGCCGGTCCTTTTGGGATGGTTTTCAGCCGTCCTTTGGAGGGGGCGAAAAAACTGGCGTTTACGCGGACGGCCGAAACTCCGAACCTACGCATCTAAATTAAGTTCGTGCCCCAACTTAGGCAATGGTTAAATCGGTCAGTGTTGATGAGTAGTTGGCTCAATCTAGCAGTCGTAGCGATGGGCGGAGCGATAGGATCTATCGCCCGCTACGGGATAACGCTCGGAATGACGTCGGTTCCAGGCGGCTCTTCGATGCTGGGCACTACCACCGCTAATGTCCTGGGATGTGCCGCAATGGGGGCCCTAGCGGAGTTCAGCCTCCTTAACGAGCACTTTTCTCCGCGAGTGTTATTGGGGCTTCGAGTCGGATTTCTAGGCGCACTGACCACATTTTCGACCTTTACCGCCGAGTCGATGCTGTTAGCGGGAGAGCAGCGGTGGCTGACAGCGGTTTTTTATGTTGCCGCAAATTTGTTTCTCGGCTGGGGGGCCCTCCTTTTGATGGCAAACCTCGTAAAAGGATGGTTGGCATGAAATTGCGGAATTCAACGCTGCGATTACGACCCTTGGAAAAGTACGCGACGGTGCTGTCACGGTTGCCTCGCCAAGTGGGACTCAACTCAATTTCAGTGTACGTAACGGCAGTGTTTTTCTTGTTGTTGCTGTCCCCTGTCGATTCGGCTGCACAATCTGTGCTTGAACCTACAGCTCCTTACACCCAGACGGAATTGCTGCGTGATGACGCGTCGCTCCGTTCGATCGCATTCGCAAAGGATGGCAAAGTTGGGATCGCTGTGGGGGATCATGGCGTGATCTTACGGTCCGAAGACGGAGGGAAATCGTGGGATCTACAACCGAGTCCGGTGGCCTGCGGGTTGGTCGACGTGATTTGGCTGAACCACCAAAACGTGATCGCCATTGGGGGCCAATATGACCGGATCACCTGCGTCAGTCGCGGAGTCACACTGTGGTCCGACGACGCGGGCGTCAGTTGGCGGCGAGGCGCAGATAACGAATTGCCGCGACTTGGATCGCTTTCACGACGAGAACAAGACAACGCGATTGTGGCCACGGGCGACTGGTCCGCGATCGCGGAATCTCGCGAATTCGAAAGCCACGATGCGGGGCGAAGTTGGAACAGTACAGGTGAGTTAGACGGGGTTCCCCAAGTCCAAGCCGAATCGAAATCAGCGGTTCGCTTGGCGTGGGTCGAAGCCACTAAATCCGAGATGGTGATTCGCGATGTCTACGAGAGAAACGCGAACGAATTGTTTGCGGTCGGAGATCACGGCGTGATCCTACGAGGCGACCGTGCGAGTGGTCTCTGGGAACCGATTCGAGGCGAGCAGCGTCATGCCTCGATTCTTGTGGTTGCGAAAGACCCGTCGTCGATCGCATGGTCAATGGTCGGTTCGGAAACACTCGAGTCACATCAACGTGTCGCAGTGGTGGTGCAACATCCTCATACCGTCGGCGAAAGTAGTGCGAAGGCCGAGCAGTGGCTTTGCCGTGCCCGCCAAGCCGCCTCGGCGTTGGGGGCGGCATCGGTCGACACGGTGGACGCTGCCGAAGCGATCGAAACCGAAGCAAAAAATTGGATTGCGATTCACCGTCCCGCCGTCCTTGTGATCGACGATTCTCTCGATCCAAAGACCGCTTCCGCATTTTCGCAGACCGCCATTTCGATGGGCGTTTCTCGCGTTGTGCGTTATGGCTTTGACAGCGGCGGCGAGAGCATGATTCACCGTAACGCGATGATGCCGTTTGCCGGAGTATTGGCCGGCGACCTGTGGGACGATGCGCTGCAGATCGTTTCCCCCGAAAGTGAGATCAAAGACAGCGTCTCACTTCGCATTCTGTATGACACATCCGGCAATCCACCGCGAGGCGAATCCGTTACCACCGGACTTTCGCTTTCGCAGAACCAACGTTTGGCGGCATCGTTTACCAAGGCAAATCGGCGTCAATTGCAAGTCGTCCAAGCCCGTTTGAGTGAATCAAAACGGGTTGAGCAAATGATTCAATCGAGTTCGACAAATGAGTTTTTTGAGCACGCTCTCAAATCGCTGCTGAATCAAACCGCTGCGAGCGACCAGCTTCGTTTGACTTGGAGCATCTATCGCCGACTCGCCTCGAGCGATGCGGAAACGTTTCCCAATGCGATCGCTTATCTAAGAATCGTGTTAGCTGAATCGGCAGTGCGATTTTCTGATCGCTCGTTCGGAAAATGGTCGGCACTGCGTCTCACAGCGATCGAATCGAGTGTCGAGTGGCAAACACTGCATGCCGCGATTTCGCGTGCCTCGGCATTGGCGGCCAACGATGCGACCGCTCCTGTCCAACAGGCAGCCGTTTCACCCTTTCAAGTCGAAAGTAGCGGAGTGGCACTCGCATCCGCAGTTTCGCCACTACGCGTTCCTGAGGCGACGCCGGTACAAGTCGGAACCAGACGTGTTTCGCAAAATAATGTAGAAGTCGATTTGGCTTGGGAGTTTCATCCGCTTGTGTTGATCGCAGGCGAAGCTGCTCGGCAACGCGGCGACAACGCACAGCTTGAACGGATGGGGCAAGGATCGGGTAATTTTCGGCGTCTGCGTGCAAGTCAATCGGTCAACCCTTGGACGTCGCTGATCACTGCGGACGACAAGGGAAATGAGCACCCCAGTCGCTCGCAACAGGACGCTCTTGTGATTGCGGTACCTGCGGGCGGACGACCAAAATTGGATGGGATCAACGACGACGCGTGTTGGACCCGAAGAGATGCACCTCTCAACCATGAAACCACGGTGCAGATCGCGTACGATGACGATTATGTTTTCTTTTTTGTCAGCTGCTCTCGTGACGCGTTTCGGCATGACCCAACGACCAAGGCCACGAAGAAAAATCGTGACTACGACCTCAGTCGCTCCGACCGATTGCGAATTTCGATTGATACCGACCAAGATCTGATGACCGCTTATCAATTACAAGTCACGCCATCAGGGAAAACCCACGACAGCATCGATGGGCAATCCGGGTGGCAGCCGACGTGGTACGTGGCGACCAAAGAAGCAGCCGAACGCATTCATTTTGAAATCGCCGTACTGCGACGAGATTTGACAGAACTGCCGCTGCAACCGGGACAAGCGTGGTTCCTCAGCGCCCGCGTGATCGCTGCGGGCGACAATGTGTCCACGCCCCCGATTGCCGACCCGACACTATGGAAACTCACCACGTTTCGTTAATCTGTGCGTTTTACAACGCTGAATCACCAACGCGATGAGTCCATTGCACGACACGGAATCTAACCAGCACGAAATGCATGCGGGGCATGAACTCGAATCCGGAGTGCTTGCGCGGGTACGAGAATGGATCGACATCTTGCCATGGCTGCGATTGCTACGAACGCTGCGAATGGCAGGCTCGCCGTCGATGATTCTAATCGCGATGTTGACGCTGGCGATTTGGTCGCCTGTCGATCAATGGATTCGCGGCGTCAAGTTACCCGCTGCGGTTGAGCACGCAGTCGCGGTCAGCTCGGAAGTCACGGGCAGCTCGCAAGTCACGGATATGGCACCCCCGCGGTTCACTGCTTGGTTTCCAAGTTCGGCGAACCCGATGCGAGCGATCACAGCGTCGTTTTCCGCTGAAAGTTTGCAACACAGCGGCGGCATCTTGCGGTTATTTGGTAGCCTACTCTGGACGCTGATCGCGTGGTCATTTGCTTCGCTTGTCTTTGTTCGCCAAGGCGGATTGTTGACTGCGGGGCGTTCGATGCTCAGTGTCCGGGTAATCGTGAAATCCATTTTGCCACGATCGATCGCTGCTTGGATTGCCGGGATTGTCCCAATGCTTTGTGTTGCATTCCTTGCTGCGATGATCTGGGGGTTGGGTTGGATCGCGGCGTGGATGCCTGAATCGGGGTTGGTTCAGTTTCCCTTGGCCATGTTGATCACACTGTTAGCAATTCCATCGGGTATTTTAGCATTCGGAGCCATCGTCGCTGTTGCTTTTGCCTGGGCCGCGATCGGAAACGAACGAGACCCTGACGCACTTGATGCGTTGAGTCGTGGCTACGAATACCTGTATCGTCGCCCCGCTCACTTGATCCTGTACGGTGTCGTTTCGCTGGTGCTATTTTGGATCGTGATGTTTCTGATCGGCGGAGTCACCGACGCAGCGGCGCGAATCACGCTTGCGGTCTTGGGCGGGACATCGGCGCCTGCAATGACCGGCAATTTTGCGTTGCAGATTTTAGCATTAATCCCCACCGCGACCGCTTTCGCGTTCGGATGGGGATTGGTTGGCGGTGTCTATTTGCTGATCCGTTTTGACGCCGGTGGGCAACAGGTCGAAGACGTGTGGTTGCCAGCGGAGGTGCCCGCTGACCCGTTTCCGACGCTGCCGTCTTAGCGATGGAACTTCAGCGGCGAGACATGAACTTCGGGAAGCAGTTCTGCTGCCTGGGCATCAATCGTAGCTCGTAGTGTTTCGACTTTTGCCTGAGCATCGGATCGCAAATTGCTACGGTCGGCGATGAAAACTTCTGGTAAGCCAGCGGTTTCCGTTCTTGGTGCTGCCGATTCGGACAGCCCCGAGGAAAACATCTCGTCCCAGCCGTCAACTTGGTTAGGCAACATCAGTTGCGGTTGCGAAGCCGCTTGCTGCATTGGAGTGGACGATGGCTGATCCGAGGTGGCATTCACCGGAGGCTTACCAACAACCACTTGTGGGTAGCTCTCGATCGGCCCATTCGCCGAACCGCGGTTAAGCCAACTCGGTGTGTAAGGTTGAGAAACCACGGGAGCGTAAGGTTCCGATTGGATCGCCGCCTGATCACCGGCATTCGGACTCGGAGCCGGAAGTGTCTCAGCGGGCTTTTGCGGTGGTGGCAAATCCTCCTTCGGTACTGGAATCGCCTCCATCGGCTCATCAATCATCTGCGGACTCGTTTGCGAGTCGCTTTCGATTTCCAATTTTTGATCGGGCACCGACGGAATCATTTCAAACGACTGTAGCGACGAATCCAACGAGGTTTCGAGCCCCATTGCGGCGCGGTCGATCGTCCCGGTTGCGTAACGCCATTCCGCCAACGCTTGTTGATATCTGTAGGTGGCTTGAAGCGAAGCGCGTTGAGCGTCCACCAATGTTTGGTCATTGCGAAGCAACAAGTCGATCGTCGCTTTGTTCTTGTCGTACAACTGTTGACGACCATCGCTTTGTGCGGTTGCCGAGGCAACTCTTGCCGAAGCGATGTCAAGCGATTCATGGAGCAGCTCGATATCGACCGCAGCGGCATTGACCTCGGCGTAAATGTCACGGCGAATCGCATCGAGTAGCGACTGTTGGGCGGCAAGCTGGCGACAAGCTTGACGTGCTTTTGCATATGCAGCCCGCTGGCCTACGGATTGTCGGAATTCGAAACCGACGAACCAATCTTGGTAATTGCCGTCAAACGCCGTGTCCAGAGAATCGTCCAAACGGTCTTCGAGGCCGTTTTGGGTGTAGCCAAAGTTGGCGCGAATGTCAGGCCGCAATAGATCACGTGCTTGCAAAATCTGTAGCTTTGCCGCTCGCACGAGTGTACGTTGTGCTTCGACTTCGGGTCGGAATCCCGATTGAACCATACCTTCATCAAAGTGCAGCGACATATTGATCTGGGGTTGATCCGCAGGGACAAGCCGGATCGTGCGGCCGCGGTAGTCCCCCATCAAACGCAACAGTTCCACGGCAGCGACTTCCGCAGTTCGTCGCAGTTCCAACTCGCTCAAGCGAGCGGTTTGGTAAAGCTCGTCTGCCTGGGCGACATCCACGATCGTTGACTCTCGCTGTTCGAGCCGTGCTCGTTCGCTATCCACCAACTTTTTGAACCGCGCCGTCGATTCCTGAGCGACTTGGTGTTCAGCGTACAGTCCGGCGTATTCCCAATAGGCGACTTCCACGTCGCGGAACGCTGTATTGATCTCGGCACGCAGCTCCGAACTGAGCGACATATAGGCGTAGCGAGCCAATTGAATTGGAGATTCATTGATGACACGTCGACGCCCTTGAGCCAATTGTTGGCTGAAGCGGAAGTTTAAATCCGAGTCCCAAGCTGGGTTTACTAGAACATCCGGGCCCACTGGCGACAGAAAATTGTAACCACCGTTGTAGCCCAGCAAGAACTCACCGCCGGTTCGAGTCCGCTTGCTGTACGACAGCATGTTGCCGTTGAGCGAGCGAAGGAAATCCGTTTGCAATTCGCGACTTGGCAAACCAAACGTTGCCACTGAGTTGCTGAGTTGACGATCGAGTTTTCCACCTTCGATATCCACACCGACACGGCCGTCAAAGTAGGCATCCTCGATCGTGAGTTCTTCGGCAATCGCCGAGAGCGCGTTAGACAGACTGTCGAGCTCGGGGTTCGAGTCGATGACTCGGGCACGCGCCTCGGCGAGCGTGAGATAGACGACCGGGCGTGAATCCTCGAACGTTTTGCTACCCACAGCGGCCGATGCGGCAAATGCCTGGACCGATTCCGGTTGGTGCGCGAACGCGTCTGCAGTTGGATTGTCCGATTCCCCTGCGAAGGTCGTTGTTCGAACCACCCCGTGCACCCGACTTGCGGTGGAAAACGGAGTGCTTGGGGTGCCTGCCAAAACGGGGGTTAAATTACCGCCAGTGGTCGCCGCGATCAGAATGCCAAGCATGGCACGACGCCATTGAGTCGTTCGCCGGGTGAGGGTGGCGTTCGTGGTAGTGTCAGTGCGTTTGTACGATTTGTGAGTCATCTGCCAATCCATCGGCTTACGGGGTGGGAGGTGGGTCCGCGTGTGAAATCGTGACGACGGGCCACACGACCTCTGCACGTCCCACACTCATCAAGATGTGTCGTGTTGAATATGCACGACAAACTTTGATTGCCTAACTTCCCCATTCGTCGAGCTGATTGCCTCGGCTGGATCCATTGCCCCAGAATTAGTCCCGACTGGACCCCCACTGACTCAACTTTTGCTACAACCCATTCAACCTGGATTGGCGGGGGGTGGGGTTTGTCCGTCAGGGGTGGTTCTGTCAGTGCGATGGGTTGCAGCAGTTGGTTTAGCAGCGGCAACAGATCCGTAAAAATCGGGACATCGATCTTCAAAACGATCGATCACATGTGCCCCGGGAGTCCGCTCGATCCGTTTGTTCCGAGCGTCTGCGAGATTGACATCGGCATACAGAATCGCAGGTTGGTCATCATCGCTTTGGGCCAGGATCACTCCGTCGGGACCGCAAATCGAGCTCAAACCGCAAAAATCAAATCCACCTTCGCTACCAACACGGTTGGCCGCAACGAAGAACAAATGGTTCTCCATGCTGCGTGCTGGAGGAACAATCTCGGCGGTCCGATACGCCGTCACGGGCCAATTGGTCCCCAAGGCAATGATGTCCGCTCCGCCCAACGCGAGCACACGCATCGGTTCAGGAAACGAGCTGTCATAGCAAATCGCTAGCCCCACGCGTGCGTCCCCGGCCTGCAGCGGTTGGTAGGGAATATCGCCGCGATTGACGAAGCGATCGACTCCCAAAGCGGGCAAATGTACTTTGCGGTAGCGGCCAACGACACCGCTGGGGCCGACCAAGGCCGCGGCATTAAACAATTGATCGCCGCTTTTTTCGAGAAATCCAAACGTCACATGCAAATCATAAGTCGCTGCCAAGTTGGCAATGTCGATAAAGACATCATCCTCAATCGACACTGCGTGTTCCCATGCCTGTTCGCGGCTCTCATACGCATAGCCGCACAACATACACTCAGGCATCACGACCAATTTCGCTTGCATTTTGCCCGCCGCATGGATGTGTTCGGTGATCCGTTTGCGGTTTTCGGCGATGTTGGCGAAAGTGACATCCGATTGGACACAGGCGATTAGCATCGTAAAACACTCGTAAATGAAGCGAAGGTTAGGAAACCGTTAGCCTATCGCAGCAGTGGGTACCGTCGTAGGCCGTTGCATTGACAACTCTCTTCTTCAACGCCCAAACTTTGTGCGTTACCGCGAACTCGAACGCTCTCTCGAAAGTACGATCTCTAGATGAACGCCACGACTCAAGACCCCAAATTTGACTACGACCTATTCGTAATCGGCTCAGGCCCCGGAGGCGAGGGGGCAGCAATGCAGGCCGTAAAGGGGGGGATGCGAGTCGCGGTTGCGGAAAGATATACACAAATCGGAGGCGGCTGTACCCATTGGGGAACCATCCCGAGCAAGGCGCTGCGTTACGCCATCACTTCGACAATGAAGACGCTTCGTAACCCAACCTTTCAAGAGTTGGGCATCCATTTTAGCCCCTCGCTACAGCAGCTCAAACGTGGCACCCAGGCGATCATCGGCAAGCAAGTCACGATGCGGCAATCGTTTTACGAGCGAAATGGCGTGCCCGTCTTTCAAGGCACGGCTCGTTTTCTGGATTCACAAACGATTTCCATTGATGGCGACAAGCCGATTCGCGCCAAGCACTTTGTGATCGCCACGGGATCGCGACCGTTTCGCCCCGCCGATGTCGACTTCACACATCCACGTATCTACGACAGCGACACGATCCTCGGCATGACTCACAAACCGACGACGTTCTGCGTCTACGGTGCGGGCGTGATCGGGACCGAATACGCTTCGATGTTTCGCAATCTGGGGATCAAAGTCAATTTGATCAACACTCGCGCAAAGCTGCTCGAGTTTCTTGATGACGAGATTATCGACGCACTCTCGTATCACTTGCGTGACCAAGGCGTGATTATTCGACACAACGAAACGATGGAGCGAGTCGAACCGACCGACGATGGAGTGATCTTGCATTTGGAAAGCGGCAAACGGGTCAAAACGGATGCCTTTTTGTGGGCCAACGGACGCTCCGGAAATACCGATGACCTGGGGCTCGAAAATATTCCTATCGAGGCCAACAATCGTGGCCAGTTGATTGTCGACGAGCAATTTCAAACCGTGGTGCCACACATCTACGGCGTCGGCGATGTGATTGGTTACCCGTCGTTGGCAAGTGCCGCGTACACCCAGGGCCGCGCTGCAGGCATGCACATGCTTGGCCGCAAAGATGGCAATCTGCGAGTTAACGATATTCCAACCGGGATCTACACCAGTCCCGAGATCAGCTCGGTGGGCAAGACCGAGCGAGAATTGACCGCTGCCTGTGTTCCCTACGAAGTCGGGCACAGTTTGTTCCGCTCGCTCGCTCGTGCTCAGATCACTGGCGAAACGACGGGCATGCTCAAGTTACTATTCCACCGTGATACGCTGGAGATTCTGGGTGTTCACTGTTTCGGCGCCAACGCGTCGGAAATCATACACATCGGTCAAGCGATCATGAACCAACCCGCCGGGCACAACACGGTCGAGTACTTCGTCGAAACCACGTTCAACTACCCGACGATGGCCGAAGCCTACCGCGTCGCAGCGCTGAACGGCATGAACCGACTGTTCTAAGGAATGTCGTTGATCGCTCCGTGATCATTACGTTGCATCAAGCTTGATTGGACGTTTTCCTGGCCTCACCGAGAGAGGATAGTTAGGAGCAGCGTAAATTTGAAACAGCCGGACGAACTGCAGAATACTGCCTGACAATTTCAGGAATCACCGTTCGTCTTTTCGCTGATTGCGGCGGTTCGTGCGGCGGATGACTGATTTCGATGGCCATCTAAATGCTTGTTCTGTCCTGATAATGAACAACCGTTTCTGTCCGCTCTTCTCCTAGGAACTCTCCTCTCATGCTTTTGCGATATTTTAATCGATGCCGGCTTTTCTCGTTGATCGCCGCGGCCTGTTTTGCAGGGATCGCCGCGAGCGAGGCGGTGGCGGACGATTGGCCAGGCTGGATGGGGCCCTCACGGGATGGAGTCTACCGCGAGACGGGAATCATTGATGAAGTGCCTGAGAGTGGCCTGAAAGTCAAATGGCGAACTCCGATCGCGGGTGGGTATGCCGGACCTGCGGTCGCCGACGGACGTGTCTTCGTTTTTGACTACGAAAAAACCGAGGGTGAAGCATTCAACGATGCTGGCCAACGAGCGAACTTGAAGGGGCAAGAACGGTTGACCGCGTTAGACGCTGAAACCGGTAAACAGCTGTGGCAATACGCCTACGATCGCCCTTACAGCATCTCGTACCCCGCCGGCCCGCGATGCACGCCGACCGTTGACGGCGACCTCGTCTACATCCTAGGAAGTGAAGGTGACTTGCAAGCCTTGCGAGTTTCGGACGGCGAAGTCGTTTGGAAACGCAACTTGCCAGAGGACTTGGGCGCCGAGGTTCCGATTTGGGGATTCGCGGCTCATCCGTTGATCGACGGCGACATGCTTTACACGATGGTCGGTGGCGAGGGGCAAGCCATCGTGGCCTTTGACAAGTTGACCGGCGAAGTCAAATGGAAGGCGATTGACGGTAACGCCGGGTACTGCACCCCTTCGATCATCGAACATGGTGGTGCACGTCAATTGATCGTCTATCACCCCACCGCGGTAACCAGCCTGAATCCGACCACAGGTCGCGAGTACTGGAGTATTCCGATCGCTCCGTCATTCGATATGTCGATCGCTCGTCCGATGGTAGACGGCGACTTGATGTACGCCAGCGGAATTCGCAGCGAGTCGTTGATGATCCAATTAGGAAGCGACAGCCCGGCGGCCAAAGAAGTTTGGCGTGGCGAACCCAAAGAGGCCGTTCACAGTGCAAATGCGACACCGATCTTCACCGAAGGCGTCGTCTATGGGACCGATTGCGTCCAAGGCAACTTGGTTGCAGTGGACGCAAAAGATGGATCGCAGTTGTGGTCAACTTTCGAAGCCACCAGGCCAGACGAGAAGCGGTTTATCAAGCACGGCACGGCTTTCTTGACCCGGCTGGCGGACACCGATCGCTATCTCATCTTCAGCGAAACAGGTGACCTGCAAATGGCAAAGTTGACCGCGGCGGGCTACGAAGATTTGGGGCGTTTTCATGTTCTCCAGCCGACCGGCGAAGCTTTCGGTCGATCGGTCGTGTGGAGCCATCCGGCGTACGCAGGTCAAACGGCGTTCGCCCGCAACGATGAAGAAATCGTCGCCGTGGACTTGGCCAAGTAGTTCTTAGTCGCGATAGCGACGACAGGCGATAGCCCCGGACGCGAGTCCGGGGGCGACGTCGCCCTCACGCACATCAAGTCGCGAAGCGACGACAGGTGTTGATTCCCGGTGGTCCATTCGCGCGCGCATCCGTAACTCATGTCGTCGCGTTGCGACTCGGCTTCGCTTCGTTTTCCCAAACCCCGGACTGGCGTCCGGGGCTACTACCTGACGTCACTTCGTGACTCACCATTCGCGAAATACCGGAACAAAAATAATGCGAAAATGGACAGTCAATACGTCGTGTCAATTCCGGGTTTTTAGCAGCCCACTCAGAGCCCGTTATCAATCCGCACTGTCCTGGTATGCGCCTGCTGAATACGTAAGCTCATAGCTGTGAGAATAGATCTCGATCAAGTTTCCAAATGGGTCTTCACAGTAAACCATTCGGTATGGCTTTTCGCCGGGATAATACTCTCGAATCGGCATTCTCTGTTTACCCCCGTTTTGAACGATTTTCTTTGCCAGGCCCTCCACATCGGGGTCCTGGACGCAAAAGTGAAACACGCCTGTTTTCCAATATTCAAAATTGTTTTCAGGCTTTTGGGCATTTTCAAATTCGAACAGTTCAATGCCAACTCGATCGCCGGTGGCCAAGTGAGCAATTCGAAATCGGCCCCAACCTTTTCCGAATACGTCATCACACATCACGCCAATCGCGGAATCGTCCGACACGATTTCGGTGGCCGGCATGATGACGTACCACCCCAACGTTTTCGTGTAGAACTCGACGGCTTGGTCCAAGTCGGTCACGGAGATGCCGATGTGAGAAAATGTTCGTGGAAACGTCATCCTGTTCTTCCCTTAGGTACTGGAATGGTGATGCCATTGTCGGTCCGAAAATGAACGCTTACTGATCGCGGAAGCGGGCGGAACAATGCCATGACACGGGCTTGAAGCCGCATCAATTTTTCTCACCGGGTTTTATCTTCAAGATAACAGACCCCATTTACAGCGCCGCATTCCAACACCAAAAAACGTCAGTCGATTTCGCTGCGTTGGCAGACTCGACGGCTTTGGCGAACTCGGATCCATTGGAAGCGGGTGCCCCGATTTGACGGCAAAATCCTCGCTTGCCCATCGTCGGCCGCGAGAAGTTATGATAGAGATCCCGCCCCGAAAGCGATCATCCCTCCGTCCCTTCCCGCCAACGTGTGACTTTCGATGCATGCACCCCTTCTGAAGGCCGCTTGGCCTTGGCCAATTAGCCGTCTGCGAACTCGATTTGCCCTGACTTTCTTACTCACAAGCTTGGCTACGCTTTCCGCCGCTCAAGAAACGGAGCCGATTGCGACCGATTCGGACACCACCGTTGCGGGCAATGAGCAAGTCGCTGAGATCATCCGGACTCGTCCTGGTCGCGGGGTGATGCGAGACGACTCGCTGCCCACTCCCGTCGATTTGGCCGTGACCAAATTTGACGTTTTGAAGGGATTCAAAATCGAAGCGGTGGCGGCGGAGCCCGTCGTCTCGCAGCCGCTGTTCGTGTCGTGGGATTCACGCGGCCGGATGTGGGTGATCCAGTATCGCCAGTATCAATTTCCTGCAGGACTCAAGATTGTTCGCTACGACCAACACCTGCGTGCTGTGTTTGACCGAGTCCCCGAGCCACCTCCGCATGGCACCCCGGGCGCCGACAAGATCACCGTCTTCGAAGACACTGATGGAGACGGCGTCTACGACACCCACAAAGATGTGATCAACGGACTGAATATTGCTTCGGCAGTGCAAGTTGGCCACGGTGGAATCTGGGTTTTGAATCCACCGTACTTGCTGTTCTATCCCGATGCCGATCAAGACGATGTGCCGGATGCGGAACCCGAAGTCCATCTCAGCGGATTTGGATTACAGGATACCCACTCGGTCGCTAACAGCATGATGTGGGGGCCAGACGGTTGGCTGTATGGTTGTAACGGCAGCACCACGGTCGGCGATGTCAGTTCCGCAGTAACTAAGGGTGTTCGTTTTCAAGGCCAATGCGTTTGGCGGTACCATCCCGACACAAAAGAGTTTGAAATCTATGCCGAAGGTGGCGGCAATAACTTCAGTCTCGATATCGATTCCAAAGGCCGTGTCTTCACCGGCACCAACGGTGGCAACACGCGTGGCTACTATTTTCCGCAAGGCAGCTATAGCGAAAAGAACTGGGGTAAACACGGACCGCTGACCAACCCCTATGCCTTCGGATACTTTAGCGCGATGAAGTTCGAGGGAGACGGACGGCGGTTTCCGCAAGCGTTCTGTATCTACGAGGGAGGGCTGTTTCCGAAGGAGTTTAATGAGAACATCATTGCTCCGAATTCGCTGCACAATCTTGTTTGGCGGAGCAAGCGGATTCCCGATGGATCGACTTACCGAACCGTGGACGAGCCCAACCTGATCGAGACGCCGGACCGTTGGTTTCGGCCGGTATATGCAGGCGTTGGCCCCGACGGTGCCGTCTATATGGCCGATTGGTACGACAGTCGACTCAGTCACGTCAGCCCCGTCGATGATTGGCACAAAGAGAGCGGACGAGTTTACCGCGTCGTCCCCGACGGAAAAACGGCTAGCTATCAACAAGGTGATCTCAGCCGCGCCGACAGCCAAACGCTGATCGATTGCTTTTCGCACCAAAATAAATGGGTGCGGCAACGAGCCGCTCTCGAATTGGGTTGGCGAGGTGACGCGTCGGTAGCCGATTCGCTGATCAAACTTGTCGACGACTCCGCGTCGCTTGAGGCGTTGTGGGCATTGAACTTGATCGGCAAGTTCGATCACGCGTTGGCCACTCGCTGGCTCTCGCACTCTGATGCTCATATTCGTCGCTGGGTCGTGCGTCTACTCGGTGATCGACACGAAGACCACAGTGGACTTGCGGCGATGGCGGCGACCGAGCCCGATGTACAAGTTCGCAGTCAATTGGCCGCGACGGCGAAACGACTCTCAGCTGATGTTGGGCTTAGCATTGTTTCGGCGCTCTTGCGACACGACGACGATGCCAACGATCCGCACATGCCGTTGATGAATTGGTGGGCGATCGAAGCTCATGTTGATTCGTGGCCTGCGATCGAAACGATGTTCGCCGACAAATCGTTGTGGAGCACGACGATGGTGAAACAAACCGTCTTGAAACGCCTCGTTCAGCGTTATGCGTCCGCCGGCGGTGCCGAGGACTTTGAGCATTGTGGGCAATTGATCGCGATGGCTCCCGATGACGCGTCTCGATCGCAGTTGGTTCAGGGGATTGATCTCGCATTCCAAGGGCGTGCGATACCCAAACTGCCTGAATCGCTCGACAAAGCGTTGGCGGACTACAAGGCGTCGATTGGCCAGTCCGATTTGATCCTGTCGCTGCGTCGTGGAGACGCAAAAGCGATCGACGAAGCGATAAAACTGCTTGCCAGTCCACAATCGAATTTACCGTTGGCGATCGAGGTGGCGAACGTATTTGGCGAAGTCCATCACGCGGCGGCCGCGAAAAGTTTACTTGCCCTGGCGACGGGAAGCAGGACGTCCGAACCGGCGCTGCAGCGAGTTGCAATCGCTTCGCTTCGGCAATATGACACCGCGTCGATTGCCGGCACTTTATTGGCGTCGTTCGGTAACCGGATCTCCGAAGAGCATGGATTGCGGGCCGCGGCATGCCGGACGCTTGCGTCACGTCCAGTCTGGGCAACTCAATTGTTGACGGAGTTGACTGAGTGGCGAGTCAAACGCGATCAAATTCCGTACGACGTGATTCAACAACTTCGCAGCTATGACGATCCTGAAATCGCCAAGCAGGTCGAAGCCGTATTTGGTCCGATCTCGGCAACCGCGACCCCGGAACAAATCGCTCAAACGAAGCGTTTGCGAGACATGCTCGCAGCAGAGCGGGGCGATGCCAAAGCAGGCAAGGAGATCTTCACCAAGGCGTGCGGGGTATGCCACCAACTGTTTGGCGAAGGAGGCAAAACGGGACCGCCGCTGGACGGCTACGAACGAGGCAAGGTCGGTTTTTGGGTCGACTCGATCGTGCTGCCGAATCTCGAAATTCGCGAAGGCTACCAGTCCTATTTAGTGCTGACCGAAGACGGTCGAGTGATCAACGGGATCATTGCCGAGCAGACGCCGACCACGGTAACACTGCGAAACGCGGACAACCAAACCACCACGATTGCCCGTGACGATATCGAAACGCTCAAGGCGCTACCGACTTCGCTGATGCCTTCGGATTTACTCAAAGAGATGAGCGACACCCAAATCCGCGACCTCTACGCCTACCTCTCACTCGGAGCCAAGTAGCGACACCGCGTTGACGTTTCTGAGCGAGAGTTCAAACCGTCCAGCGGATCAGTCACGAAGTGACGACATGCAGTAGCCACGGACGTGAGTCCGTGGTTCGGGGAGAAAATCGGTCGGGACAGTCGCAACGCGACGACAGGTATTTTACTGAACGAGAGAAAACGACGCTGTTCACCGAAACGAGTTGCAAATATTCCTCCGGGGCACGGCAAATCGTTGTGGTTCTCCTGCCGTCGCGTTGCGACTTTGCGTATGCATGTCTGTGTCTTTCCCTGAACTGACGTCCAGGCTACCACCTAGCGTCGCGTTGCGACTGGGTGACTGCAAGCCACGAAGTGACGACATGCAATAGCCACGGACGTGAATCCGTGGCTAGCTTACTCGCCTTGACTCTCAACACCCCACAGTTCGGCTAATAGCTTGAATATCTCGGGATCGTGTTTCTTTAATTCTTCGCGGGTGTAGGGGAAAAAGTCGTTGCGGCTGAAGTAGGCTTCGCTGGTTTCGGCAAAGTACTCTTGCGGCGTCGTCATTGCATACGCTCGACCACGATGCTTGCGGCCGTTGGCGTCTTGACGTTCGACATCGTCGTACTTGCCGCTTGCTTTGGCTTTCTCGTAAGCCATCTTCAGTGGTTGATTGCCAAAGCCACGCTCGAGCACACGGTCGTGGTAGGCGTGGGCCAGTTCATGCAACGCAAAGTTGGGCATCCGACGTGTCTCGGCTTCAAAAATGCGGACATTGGTGAACTCGACGCACTTCGCCATGCTCGGATCACGGCCGTTATCAATTAACCATTTTTTGTTTGGATGATATTCCGCTCGCGGCTGAGTGTCGGGGTACTCGGGCGAAAACCATAATGGCACCTTTAGTAACTCCGCAACCGCTGGCGCGGGCACCACTCGCACAATCTCTTCGAGCTGTTTTTCTAGCAGCGTCAATGCCTTGGCGGTCGCTTGCTCGTTTTGCGATTCCAACTTCTGGCTGACGTGAACCGTCCAACCCGCAACCACACGTGTCTGGTGGGATGGATTCAAATCCTCTGCGGCCTGCGAATTCGCGGCCACACCACTGACCAGCACTGCGGCAACGACGACGCCGCGAATCCAATCTCGACGACTACGACGAATGTCCATCTCTAAAACTCTTCTTTTGGCGAAACAATGGGACGCTAATCTGAATCGGGTTCGGGAAACATCACTGTGCGTTGCCACGATCGATCACTCGGCGGTGACGAACCCGTCGCACCAATATACTTCATCGAATCAGTAGCCGCCGAATCCTGAAACCGCTTCAGAAAATCATGCAGCGCGACACCACGCATTAAGCTTCGACTGCGATGCGATACCGGTGAATGAAACTCGACCCAAGGGTGTTCGTCTGTATTTAAACGAGCCCCCTCACGTTGCGGCCAATCTCCCGCGTACAACTCGACTAACTGCGTCGCCGTTGCTAACGAGGAATCCTCGAACTGACCTCCAGCCACCAACTCGCTCAATCGATGGTTGAGCATTATTTCGTTGATTTGCAGCGGTGATTCGGACGCCACCAAGGCAAGAATCGGTCGTGATCGACTCAACCGCCCCCACCATAGCGTGACATGAGGAAAGACACTGCGAAGACTGTCTGCGATCATTTCAAAGTCGTCGACGCCAAGCTGATATAGCGGCAACCACTGGCAGAGTAGCCCTTGCGGGCGAAGTCGTTTTTTCGCCGCTGCAAATTGCTCGACCGTATACAGGTACCCCGTTTCGCTTTCCCAGGGAACAAACAAGTCCGAAACAATCACGTCGTATTGCCGCTCGGTCGTCGCCAGGAAATGACGCGCATCATCGACAATCATGGTCGTCCGCGGATCATCGACCACATGACGATTTTCGTTTCCCAGTAGTCGCACGGCATCGACGACTTCGGGAATCAGTTCGACGATGTCGATCGATTGCAGTTCTTGATGCGGCACCGCACCACCTGCTGTCATTCCGGTACCCAATCCAAGCAGCGCGACGTCACGCGGTTGACGGTGCAAAAGCAGCGGCAAATGGGCTTGGCGAAATTCGCGTTCAGCGCTGTCCCCGGTCGCTCCAAATCGGTAGTGCAAGTTCTGGCGGACCTTCTTGGCGCCAGTCTTCTGATTTTGAACCACGTCGATCCATCCGTAGGTCGAATGCCAACGACGCAGCAACGTATCCTGATCCTCGCCACGCACCCACGATTCGGGATTGCCAAGCAGAATCGGCAAACACAACAGGACCGCGACTGCCGCCGGAAATAGAATTCGCATCCGCGTCAGCCCGCTGCGTAATTGCCATATTGCCGGAGACAGCATCGCCAATGCCACCACAGCAAACGATTTCCAGAGCCCGAGGGCGGGAAACAAAACAAAGCTGGCGATGATCGCTCCTAACGCTGCGGCTACGGTATTGGCGAGCGTCAATCGTCCCACATCATGACTGAGCGTTTCCGCTTGCACGCTAAAGGCGAACCAAGCAGTCGGCAAAATTAATCCGGTAAAAAAGGCGACCGGCAAAGTCACCGCGAGCACCAACAACAATCCGTTGGCGTAATAAGCGGCAAATGTTTCACCTGCTTGGAAATACTGCAAACGAGTTCCTGTCACAAAGCCGAGCACAGAGATTGCAATCGCCGCGGCCGCCAAACATCCGGCCCACGTTACGATCGTTTTCGGCGAAAAAGAAACCAACAACCGACTGGCCACCATCGCACTGAGCGAGAGCCCCAACAGAAAACCGATCAGCACGAACGAGAACGTGTAGGTACTGTTGTGAAATACCAAGCTGAATAAGCGAGTGTACAAGACTTCCATGGCTAACGTTGCAGCGCCCGAAACTACAACCACCATGCTCCAAAAACGACGCTCGGACATGTCGAAATTGGCAGGCCTCTTCGGCAACGACTCCGCTGCGGTTTCCTCACCTAGGTCCGCCGGAACAATTGCTGACGTAGCGGAACTCGTCAAGAGTTTCGACCTGTTCCGCGATTCACGAAAGTCTTGACGACTTCCGCTACGAGTCAACCCGTCACTTGGTGTTCCGGCAGTTCTCAACTTCGTCATACGTCGCAGCATCAATGCACCCGCGGCACAAGCCAGCGAGATCATCGCTGCCACCATGCTGCTTCGCGTCACCCCGACGATAGGCAATAACAACGACGACGCTGCGAGGACGCCACCGACCGCTCCGAATACGTTCCATCCATACGCTCGTGTTAAACGATTCCGAGAAGCGGCGCCGTCACTGAGTTGCATACGCAGGAAAATTTCGTTCATGATCGGCAGCGTCGCACCGAGAGCAATCGTTGCAGGCGCTAATAGCAAAAGACTGAACACCACTCGCCATCCCATCTGCATGATCGGAATGTTGGACTGCAGCATCGGCTCAAGCACCGATCCCGTTGTGTGACTTATCAAAAGGGGGATCGTGATTGCCCACAGTCCCGCAATGATTTCACAGGCGGCATAGCCACGAAAGGGACACATCCGATTGGCCCATCGTCCGCCGATCGCATACCCGATCGCCATGCCGCCAAAGTACGCGGCCAGCACCGCTGCGGCGGCATGCGAGGTGTGCCCAAACAGCAATCCCAGTTGACGATTCCAACTGACCTCGTAAACAAGTGCCGCAAACCCCGACGCAACGAAGATGAGGTAATACGGCAGCATGACAACCTAAGGCAGCAAGCGGGACGTTTCTGTTTGGCGGGCTGACACGAGCGACCTGCCCAGGTACGGATCTCAGTGCAATGATGAGTTTCATTGAGAGTCGCAAATTACGGCATTTGCGTTTTGTAGCTACGCTCGCCAGAGCGTGGATGGTTGACGCGCAAATACGAATCACCACCTTCTGGCGAAGGTAGCTACGAGAAAATGCTTCACAGCTTTAGTCAAGACGGCTAATCAGATGACTGCTGGCAACCTGCTTAGGACCGTAAACGGCCGAAAGTCTTGGCGACTTTCGCTACAGCTTACGGCCCGAATGCTATTCGTCGCCGAAACATTAGTGATCGTGACCTTCGTGGTCATGGTCGTGTTTGATCTCGCCGCGATAGGGCGTGCCGTTAATCGTCACGCTCAACTTGGGTGCCGAAGCTTCGTCATCGATATGCCCGACCAATTCGGCATCGGCGAGTGTGAAGCGTGACGACTTGCCGTCTGTGTCGCCGGCATCAGGACTGGCCGCCAACTTAAACTGCTCGGGCGCTCCATCATGCGTCAAATTGATCGTTACTTCCTTGGCGTCAATCGGAACCGCTTTCGCTGCCGCCGAATCAAGGATGTAGACGGTTACCGACTTGGCATCGTGAACCACTTCGGCATGAAACTCTTCGTTGCCAAGTTCG
This sequence comes from Novipirellula methanifontis, assembly GCF_052161655.1. Lineage (GTDB taxonomy): Bacteria > Planctomycetota > Planctomycetia > Pirellulales > Pirellulaceae > Novipirellula. The sequence continues at coordinate 10,033,312 of NZ_CP197418.1, read as the reverse complement.
ACCAAGGATCCATGGTGAGGTCCTTCGCTCGGATGGGCGTGCACATCCACGGTCGCAGGCGGAAGCCCATCCACGGTTACGTCGCTACCGGAGACGCTCGTATCAGTATCGGCAGTCGTTGCGGCTTTGTCGCCACATCCCGTGGTGAAAAGAATCAGGCCGGCGGCAAGAGTTGCAAATTTTGTCATACGCATTGTAAAAATCTCTGTGATCAGGGGCAAAGGGGAACGTCCCACGATACGAATCGCGAGACGAAAGTTTTCAAAAAAACTCGCAAACGGAATTTGCGAGGCGACTACGGGGTATCTGTCGATTCACCCCGCTGATGTGCTAATGTGAGTGGCGAGCTTCAAAACCGTTTTGCATCAGCCACGAAGCCCATTGCTCGGATACCTTGTGGTCAACCAAGTGGATGTCTCGCCAAGTCGGGGCGCGGAACCGAATGTCACGATGATCGCCGTGGCTTTCGACGACCACCTCGCACCCCATGTCTTGTAATTGTTTCAAAGTCTGAGTTTCTTGAGGCGAACCGTTGCCATGGATTTGTTTCCAGTCGACCAAGCGAAACTCGACAATTTCCGAACCTTCGGAAAATGCAGGTGCGGTTTGAGCATGTGATACATCAAAACCTGAGGCTTTGAGCCACCCCATCCACTGGTCCGCCATCGCGCGATCTTTGACGCCAAGTGATTTCCACTGCTGGCAACGGTAGGCAACGTCAATGTGCCCTGCATGTTGATCTTGTCTGGCTTCACAGCCAAGTTTTTGTACGGTGGCAAGATGCTGACTCGCTTTGTTGGCGTCATCAAAGTGCATCGTTTTCCACTGGGGCAATTGGAACGCCAGCGTTTCGCCCGAGTGGTCATGGTCACCATGCGAATGCCCATCATCACCGCCGTGCGAATGGTCGTGCGCCTGACCGTATGACGAGGTGCCGCAGGTGACAATCGCAGCAAAAACCAGCAGGGGGAACAACTTCTTCATTTTCTTCTCCATCTTAACCAAGGGGGGAACTCCGTTCATCGCGTAGCAAACCCTGAGCCACTGGCGTGGGCTCGCTGCGATGTTTTCTCACACACGCATCTAAATTTCATTTAATTCGATTTCGCTAGCGGTGGCGGTGACGACCCGCTCGGCTGACTTCATCCCAAACAACCAGAACAGTGCCGGATGCACAAAGAAGTCCAACATCGTTGAACTCACCAATCCGCCTAGGATCACTGTGGCGACGGGATACAGGATTTCTTTACCCGCATCGCCGGCCGACATCACCAATGGCACCAGGCCAATGCCGGAAGTCAACGCGGTCATCAGGACCGGCGCGAGTCGCTCGAGTCCGGCGCGAATAATCATCGCGGGAGTAAACTGTTCGCCTTCGTGTTGAACGAGATGCAAATAGTGCTGCAGCAATAGAATGCCATTTCGCGAGGCGATCCCGGCGAGCGAAATAAATCCGACCATCGCGGCGATCGTCAGCGTTTGGCCGGTGATCACCAAGGCGGCGACCGAACCGATGAACGCCATGGGAAGCGCCGCCATCACCTGCAGTGCCAAGTTCATGCTGCGGAACAGTGTGTACAGCACCAGGAACACGCCCATCATCGAAATCACAAACAACACCGAGATGATTCGGCTAGCCGATTGCTGACTTTGAAATTGCCCTCCGTACTCGACAAAGTACCCCGAGGGCAGTTGAGCGATGATCGGTTTTATCGACGCTTGAATATCGTTCACAACGTCCACGACACCACGGTCGGCAACGTTACACTGGACCACGATGCGGCGACGCACGTTCTCGCGATTGACCACGTTGGGGCCACCCGATTCGTAGACTTTCGCGAGTCCTGAAAGCGGAATCATGCCGCCGTCCGGCAACTGGATCGACAATCGCTTCAATTCTTCGATGTCCTCGCGATAGTCCTCTTTCATTCGCACCATCAAATCAAACGTTCGCATCCCGTCGAGCACTTCGGAAACGACTTTGCCATTCATCGCGGTTTCAATGTATTCGTTGACCGACGCGGCACTCAGTCCGTATTGCAGCAGTCGATCGCGATCAAGTTCGATGCGGAGTTGAGGGATAATGACTTGCGGTTCGACCAACGCGTCAGTAACTCCTGGCACCAGTTCGATTTCCGCTTTGATCTGTTCCGCCTTCTGACGCAACACATCCAAATCATCTCCGTAGATTTTGATTCCCACCTGGGCTTTCACCCCCGACAACATGTGCGAGATCAAGTGCGCGATCGGCTGCTCGACCGCCGTGACCACATGCGGGAACTCTTCCATCGCCTCGCGGATCTCTGCCAATTGTTCTTCACGAGAGCGAGGCGAATTGGGATCGAGCTCGATGATCATTTCGGACATGTTCACGCCCTCGGCATGCTCGTCCAATTCGGCACGGCCGGTCCGCCGAGCAAACCGCTGCACATCGTCAATCTGCTTCAGTGATTCCTCGACCGAGCGAGCAATCTCGTTGGACGCCGCCAACGAGGTTCCCGGCGGTAGGACCACATTCAACTGGATCGTGCCTTCGTTAAAGGGAGGCAGGAAATCCTTTTCAAGTCGCGAGATAAAGATCGCGGCGTTCGCGACCATCAATAACGTCACGCCGAGGTTGAGATAGGGGAATGTCAAACTGAACCGGATCACTTTATCAGCAACCCACTTCAGCCCCCGCAACACAAACCCGTCTCTTTCTTCGCCGCTTCCTTTACTCAATCCGAGCAACCAATACGACAGCACTGGTGTCACCGTTAGCGAAACCACCAACGAGGAAAGGATCGAAACGATGTAGGCGATTCCCAGCGGAACAAACAATTTGCCTTCCATCCCACCGAGCGCAAACAGGGGGATGAAAACCAATATCACGATCATCGTGCCAAACACGATACTGCGACGCACTTCGGCACTGGCTCGAAACACTACCAGCAGCGGGTTCAGTGGATTCCCGGCGGCACGGTTTTCTTTTAGCCGTCGATAGATGTTCTCAACATCCACGATCGCATCATCGACAAGTTCGCCCATGGCCACTGCGATCCCGCCCAGCGTCATCGTGTTGATCGACAGCCCAAACACCGCGAACACGATCGCGGTCATGACCAGCGACAGTGGAATAGCCGTTAACGTGATGAACGTCGTTCGCAAATTGAGCAGGAACAGAAACAGGACGATGACGACCAGGATTCCCCCGTCACGCAATGCTTCGATCACATTTTCAATCGCGCGGTCAATGAAGGATTTTTGCGAGTAGACTGTTGTCAGTTGCGTTCCCGCTGGCAATGTCGGCTTTAGTTCCTCGATTGCAGCCATCACATCTTCGGTCACGCGGCGGGTGTCGGCGCCGGGCTGTTTATTGATCGTTAGCACCACCGCAGGCCCACCACGCCAATTCGATGCTGCATCGCCCGAGGCACTTAATTCTGAATCGGCGATCGACGAGCGCACAAAGGCAGAACTGTCACCTCGTTTTACTTGCGCCCCCTCGACCACCTCGGCGACTTGGGACAGCAACACAGGTCGGCCTTCACGAATTTTTACCGGCACCTTTTTCAGATCGTCTAGCGACTGAATCCGTCCCAGCGACCGTACCAACAGTTCTTCGGGGCCTTGTTTGTCGAGATAACCGCCCGTCCCATTTTCATTGCTCTCGGTCACGGCGGTCTCAATCTCCGGCAACGTGACTCCGAAACGAAGCATCGCGTCGGGATCCACCAGGACTTGAAACTGTTTTCGCTCGCCGCCCATCGTGAAGACTTGCGACACTCCGGGAATCGTCAACAACCGTTGCCGGACGACCCAGTCCGCAGTGGTGCGAAGCTCCATGGGGCCGACATCTGGATTGTCGCTCCACATTCCCAGCATCAGAACTTGGCCCATGATCGACGAGATCGGAGCGAGCTGAGGCGTGATCCCGGGTGGCAAACGGTCCTGAACCATCTGCATCCGTTCCGCCACAATTTGGCGGTCGGTATAGACATCGGTGCCATAGGCAAATTCAACATAAATGACCGAGATCCCAACGCCCGAGGAACTGCGAACCGCCTCGACCCCGTTGGCACCATTCATCGTGGTTTCGATTGGGAATGTGATCAACGACTCCACTTCTTCGGGAGCCATTCCCGGCGTTTCCGTCATGATCACGACACGTGGTCGGTTCAAATCGGGAAATACATCGATGGGCATCACCATCGTTTGCCATGTCCCGTAACCAATCAGGAACAGTGCGACTGCGATGACGAGCAATCGTTGATGAAGTGCGAAGCGTATGACGGCGTTAAGCATGAATCAATGGAGAAATCGAGAATGGAAAATGAGGAGTTGAGAAGGGGGGATTCCCTATTTCTTCATCAGTGCGAGTGTCCAGCGTGCGGATCGGCGCCACCGCCTGATTTGTTTTTGATGGCCATTTGCATTTGATGCGCAGCTTTGCGGGCAATCACATCGCCGGGATAGATCGAACCATCGTTGGCGATCACCACGGCGTCTTGTCCACGATGGCGGACATGCACTGGCACGCGAGTAAAGTTCTTGCCGTTTTGCTGAAACACAAACCAATCCGCTCCCTCTTTCACCACTGCGTCCACAGGCAACACGATTTGATTCTCCCACTGTTCAACGGGCACACGTAGTTCAAGTCGCTGGCCGATGCGATACTTCCACGAGACAAATCGCTGCCCCTCGTCATTCTTCACATCACGCATCTTTTCGTTGGGCAATTCCACGAACAATGACAAGGTTCGTGAATCACTGTCGATCGAATTGGAAACAAAGACCAGCTTCAGTCCGCCAACGACCTCTTGCCCCATCGAACCGGTGAACACAGCGTCCACTGACCAACCTTGCTGAGCCGCTTCGGAAATCGCCGCGATGTCATTCTCGAACGCCTTGCCTTCGATAAACAATTGGGTGTAATCTGAAAGCGAGCACATCTTGTCACCCGCCGTGATCGCTTGTCCTTTGCGGACACTCAGGTCGTCGATCACCAACAGCTTCTTGCTGCTTCGGTTGCTTGGCGAGCTCTGAGGTAACGGCAAAGGTTTGGTGTGCGAGACTGGGTGCACAGAGACCTGGCTCAAGTGCAGCTCTTCGTCCTCACTGTGGCTGTCCACATCAGGAGCCACGATCTGCAAATCGCCCATCAATTTGCCGTCTCGAGCAATGGCATCAATTTGACGGTCCGATAGACCGTGCAGCCGGAGTGCCTCTCGCTGCGATTTTGCAAACGCTTCGAGTTTTTCTTTGGCATAACGGCGTTCCAACAGCTGTTTCCCTGAGATCGCGCCAGACCGGGTTGCATCTTCCAATCGAGCGATCTCGCGGTTTTCCACTTCCAACTCGCTGATCGTTTTCAGGTAAGTTGTCTGCGTTTCGACCAAGTCTTCGTAGGTCAAGCGGACCTCGAATAGCAAGTCGCCAGGCATCACCGCTTCGCCGGTGACCGCATGCACGTGGGTGACGACGCCATTGAGCGGCGATGACACCACAATCGAGGATCGACCGGGTTTGGCGACCACGACTGCGGGGACAGTGATCGAACGGCGATAGTTCGAAAGCTCTACCGGACGCAGATACTTAGGCGTCAATCCTAGATTCTTGCGAGCTTGTGGCGTCAACTCCAACGACGTGATCTCTGCCGCTGCTGCACCTGGTGCAGCATGAGTCGCGTGCTCGTCGCCCTCGGCAACTTCGCCGCCTCGTTGCGATGAGAGCGTGGCGTCAATCCATGTCGATAACGACGGCCACCACGTCGAATAGGTAACCCCAGCCGCAACAACAACGATCAAGCCAATCGCGATTTGAATCGCGGGCAAAGGCAATTTTGAGAGTTTAGGTCGCATTGGAAACGCTTCTTGGTTGAAACAAAATGAAGACGGGTTTGGAAGGCAGCGCCGTCGCAGCACACAGCATCGAAACAAAACAGCACGCTGGAAAACGTACCCCTCTGCGGCAATGAATGCGGCCTTGGATTTCGGCAGCCGGAACCTGCGGCAATGTTTGCGTGGTTCGAGGAACCGCGGCGTCATTGGAAGCTGCGTCGCCTCGACAGGCAGAACAACTTCAAATAGCAGGCCAAAATCAAACTAAGTTCGACGAATGTGGAAACATTCTTTTCGGCTCGCTCGGACGCGCGGATTCAGCACGCTCAAGTATGCTGACCTAAATCACGCAAAACGTTGCGGTCGGATCCGACGTAGAACGCACGCCATGACGGCGTTCAAACTAGCCTCGACCCAAGCAGCAAACAGAGAGAAAGAAAGGCTCAAATCTGCCAAGATTGCAGACGAACACAGGACTCAGAGGAGGATAAAACCCGAGCTCGACAACGTCTGTCGAAATCACCATCCACCGCAGCTCGCGGCGTTTCAGCCAACACGGCAACGGTCGAAAAAGCAAACGGGACCGACACGGCTTGGAGATCCAGATCCAACCATTTGGAAAACATTCCCACAAATTGGCAATGAGCTTCATCGCAATTATGAGAATGGCCGCAAGGCGAATCCGCATCAGTTAACGTTGCGGTTTCGATAGCTAAATCGCTAACGGCCAACTTCGTTGTCGGCGTGACCGCTGCGTGAGATTCGGCGTGCGAATGCGTGCTGTGATCACAACACACCGCAGTGGCGTGATGATGATCGTGATCCGCATCGCCACACGTATCAGCTGAGGCAACCTGATCGGCATGTTGCACGCAACACGCGTTCCCCAATGCGTGAGAGTGATGCCAGCAGCAACCCAGCACGGCGTGAGCCGCGAACGCGATGAGCGTCAATAGATGGGTCATTCCGACAAACACGTTAAACATAACCTTGGGGTGGAACCGTCTTGCGATGTTTTAATCTTTCCTAGCAAGCTGAATCGGGTCAAGAGGAACAAATCTTGATTTGAATTAGCTAACTCAGCAAATCATGCAATTTTCGAGGCGTCGGGGTTCAAGCGAATTTTTATTGTTGGCTAAACGTTAGTCCACGTAAACCATCGTCGCCGCTATCATCCACCATCGCATCCAAGGCGCCGCTGAGCACGTATCCGTCAACGCGAGCCCTTGCCTGAGCCAATTGGGCCTGAGAGGCAATAAACTGCAAGTTGGTATCATAATAGGTGCGCCGCGCCACCAAAACTTGGACAAAGCTGGTCTCACCCGCCTTGTAGGCAGTTTCAGCCAATTTCAGCCCATCGGCGGCATTGGGCAGAATGTCGTTGCTGTATTTCGACACTGCGGCAAGCGAGGAATCGTAATCTTGTGAAACTGCGGCCAGTCGGGCTTTGATCGCATTTTCGATCCGCAACGCGTCTTGGCAAGCACGAACAAGCTCGGCACGCGCCGCGGCAATGTTCCCCTGGTTTCGATTGAACACCGGAATGGGAGCACCCACCTGGATATTGATCATCCCCGAGCCAGTCCCGTTATCGTGACCGGCTGCCAATTGGAAATCGAGGTTCGGAATGGGCTGGACACATTGACGGTCGATGTTCGCGCGAGCTTGGCTGATTCGCGTCTGAGCGGCATGGTACTCGGGGCTCGAAGCCACCATTGTCGTGGCGACATCGGACCAATCCAACAACGTTTCGGTCTGTGGCAATTCGCCTTGTATGGAGATCGGCTGCATATGCGGAGTTCCGGCCAAAGCAACGAGTTCTCGCCACGCCGCAGCATACCGAATCTCGGCTTGTTGCAACGACAAATCGATCTCGTTCTTTTGCACTTTGGCCTGAACGACATCCAATTGCGATCCTTCGAGTGCTTCCTTGCGAAGCTCGGCTAGTTCCAATCCCTTGTCGGCAACGGATTGAAAGTCGCTGATTAATTTTATGCGTCGTTGAGCCGCGAGGGCGTCGTAAAACTTGACGCGAATGTCGGTCGCAATTCGGTATTTCTGTGCTTCGAGCTGAAACAGCTGAGCTCGTAACGCCTCGTTCTGGACACGGCGATTCAGATTTAGCTTGTCCGCTGTAATCAGTGTCTGAGAAATATAGACGCTGTGTTGATCGGTACCCTCATCGGCTAACTGCATGCCTTGGTAACCAACCGTTGGATTGGCTCGCAAACCAACCTGAGTGCGAAAACCCGCTGCTTTTTGAGTCGTTGCCACCAATCCCTGGATGGTCGGATTGTTGCCAAGGGCGAGGGCTTCGAAATCGGCCAGCGTCATGGTCGATTGCCCCGTGGCATAGGTTGCCGATGACGATGGCTCGGTCGCATTGTCAAACGGAATTGCGACTTGAACCATGGTCTCGGGATACGTCACATTGCCATCGCTGGTGTATCCCAGATCATCAAAGACGACTTGGGCAACGTCGCTGTTGGGCTTGCTTTGCGCCGCAGTCGCGGATTCCGATTCGGCTGTTTCGGGCAGACTGGTCTCGGGTGCGTCAATCAGTGACACGTCAAGCGACGACGTCGGACTCGAATCCACCAACGATGAAAACATACCCGGCGATGCACACCCCACCATACTGGCGGTCGATGCAGCAAGCAGCAAGTTAGCAAAGTAGATTCGTCGTCTGGACATAAAAATCACCAATATTCAAAGCGAGCTCGTTGTCGTGAAACTCGTTGACCGTGGAAGTAAGCGAATGTTTCTCCGGGAGTTACCCGGTCGTGTGGAATTGATTGTTACTGTTATTCATCGGGTATCAGAGGTAGGCATCGTTGGGAATAAGCCAGTTGCACACGTCCTGCAGCGGTCGGAAACGTGAATGATCCGTGTAACCGGCAAAGTCCACTTCAAATCCGACGAAAGAGAGTCGTGACGATGGGAAATGGCTGAATATGCACACTTAAAAAGAGGGTTGAGTGCGTGCCCCCGACCGTCGCCGGCGTCTTGATACCTGTTTTGATATCTCGTTTCGCTGGGCTGACAAAGTGTCCGATGTCTATATCGCAGCAATCGTGTTGATGTCGACGAACTGGCCTAACCAGGACGAATCTCGATCAAGCAATCGGTTCAACAAGCTCGAAACCGCTTCGAATTGAGATACTCCAACCGTCCGCTGTCCTTGACCTTTGCGCATGGGATGCAATGGATTGAAGGGCCGCAGAACGATCTGCACCTCCGTCTGGATGCCGCTGCTGTGAAAAAAATCGCCGCGGGGCGAGTGCTGACGGGTCGTTTGCGGAAGTTCCCCATTTGAGAGTGAAGTTTGGAATGAAACGAATACTTGCGATTGCTGGATTCCTCTCCATCGCTCTGATGGGAATTTTGTGCCCTGATGCCGAGGCCCAGTATCCCGGTGTGTATGGACACCATGATTATGGGCGCGGGTACGATTCGTACGGGCACACTCGGTATGATGGGCACGGGGATCATGCATATGGTCACTACGGCTATGGTCACTACGACGACCGGCACGCTGGGCACGAGCATTACGGATATGTGGACGCACGCGCTGGCTACGGGCGTGATGGCCACAGTCGGTTCGGATACGAAGTCCCTCATCACGCCGATGTCATGCATGACAATCATGCATATGATCACGGGCACTCTGCTTGCCCCTTTGCCTTAAGTGCCCCTCACCCCGGTGCAACATTCTGGCAGCATGGCGATCACTCACATGGGAACTCCTTTGCGGATCCGCGCGGTCATGCAGACGGGATGCAGCGAAGGAGCAACCCCGATTTTGCAGTTCCCAATCGGCCGTCACAAAATCGAGACAACGCGTATATTCCGCAGCCTTCGCTGTCGCAGAACGCTCCCGCCGCACGCGGCAATGCGTCGGACGCGATCGTGATGGACGGGCCGCCTCCCTCGCTCGAAGGAATCACGCCAAGTTCAAGCGGAGAGTCGTCTCCGTCGCATGATCATGCGGGTCACGACCATGATCACGCCGGCCATGACCATGCTCACTAAGCAGTTGCGTTTCGTAGCTATGCTCGCCAGAGCGTGGATTGTTCGCGTCCAATGCGAATCACCACCTTCTGGCGAAGGTCGCTACTAGAAAATCGTTCATGGCGTTAGGCATCACGGGTGGGCTTAGTGGCCGAGCGTCCAGACCAGGGCCAACAGCATCAGCGTGAACAATAGGATCGTCATTCGTCCGGCCCATCGCTGGCCAATCGTGAACGCGCGGTCCACTCGCATGCCACGCGCGTACAGCACAAACGACGATCCAATCATGATCGTCAACACGTTCACCGAAACCAGCAACACTGGGCCAAAGATCGGTGTCCCCTGGCCGCTATGCCAAATTGGGCTATCGGCCCCTTGGGTCATGCGAAAAGCAAGCTGCAGTCCGGCTGTCGAAATCGGCGGCACTAATGCTGCCGCGATCGCGGCGCCGGCCAGTGCGGAGGAAAGATGACTGCGAGTCCGCGCGTACGAGGCCGCCATTCCGCCGACCAGCCCCACACAAAAATCTAAAGCCGACGGTTTGCAGCGAGCCCACATCTCGGGCGTAATCTCAGGCTCTTGCAATAGTACGACAAGACAACCAAACAGAAAACTGGACATCAACGCGCCAACAAACCCGATCACAATCGCATTGGATGCCGACTGGAAAAGCGGTCGGTTGCCGTGAGTGAGTGCCAACCCAGCGCCCATAATCGGGGTCATCAACGGGGCAATCAACATCGCTCCGATAATCACCGCCGCTGAATCTTGCAGCAACCCAAAGGCGGCTAGCATGGCGGATGCCGAGATCAAACCCAAAAACTCCCAGCTCGGCTGCGAGCCTTCGGTTAACGACTGCGATAACTCAACACGTTGCTCTCGCGTCACCGGTTCGGCAACATGGGTGGCCCAGTACCGCAAACGCGAAGCAAGCGATTGGGTAAACGTTTCGCCTTTGCTGATCAAGGCAATCGACGCCTTGGTCGATTCCTTCAGCAGCGCACGAGCAGCGGCGTACCGTGCTTCCTCACCCGGCGTCCGGCCGTAGACGATCCAGACGACATCCCCTGGTTCGCAGCGTTCGGTTTCCAATCGAACGCCTTCCTGTTCCAGCCATTTTGGGTCGTCGGAATCGCTCGGGGGACCGTTTTCCAACAGCGGAGAATGGGCGGGATGCCCAAGCAGTCGCTTCGAGATCCGCTGCGTTTCCGCTTGCGTTTGGACATCAAAATCAAAGACATGCGATGACGACGTTGGCGGTGCCGCGTTGGCGCGAAGCCACAGCGTCTTGACCGGCGAACGCTCGAAGAGGGATCGCTGCAGTTGTTCATTATGTGCTTCTTTGACAATCAGCACCAACGACGACTTTTTGACTCGGATATGATTCAGGACCGAATCGATATCTTCGTCGACCAATTCAATTGTCTTGATCGACGACGACGCCTGCAGCGCTTTGCGAGCCTGTTCGGCAAGTGCATTCCGGTCCTGGCCCAGCACGACCACGACGATTTCGGCATCGATTGAATCGGCAATCGTCTCGGCCCAAGGAGTCCCCTCGGTCAACTGACGCTGCGAACTCACGAAGAAATAGAGCGACATGTTGACGGGGCGGCTTACTTGGGAACGATGTGAGTCTCGTGGTTAGCTGGACAGCCCGTTCATCGTTCCGGTACTCGAAGCAAATTGGTCGATTTCCATACCGAGATTTTGCAACATCGAAACGAACAGGTTTGGCAAAGGGTAATTGTTCTTGCGATCAAACGCGAGGTGTTGTCCATGGCGAAAACCACCGCCCGCCAGTAGCACGGGCATATTGCGATTGTCGTGATTGGACGCGTTGCCCAGGTTGCTGGTCAAAAAGACCGTGGTGAGATCCAGCAGCGACGTGCCTGAATCATCCGTCTCTTTCAGGTCTCGCAAGAACTGGCCCCATTGAGCCACAAACGCTTCTTCGACGATCGCGAGTTGCGACAACTTGTCTTCGTCTTGTCCATGATGGCTTAGTGAGTGATAGCCTTCATCCACACCTTCGATCGGAAGAACGCCACCACCGCCAGGGATATGAAACGAAATGTAGCGAGTCGAATCGGTTTGCAGAGCGAGCTTGATCACTTCGCACATCGTTTTTTGGCGAGCGATCAAATCGTTTGGGTTGCCCACGTCGACCGGTTTCTTGGCATCGACGACTGGCTTGGGCAGGTTGGCCCATCGCTCCGATAACTCCATCCGTTTTTCGAGTTGCCGGACGCTGGTAAAATAGGCGTCCAAACGATTGCGGTCACCCGTGCCGAGTTGCCGCTCGAGTGATTTCGCATCCTCGCCGACAAGATCCATGATGCTGCGGCCTTCGCGAACACGTTGGGCTTGAATCTTTCGCTGCTGCGGTGGATCGTTGATGAACAACTTGGCGAATAAACGCGATGGCGACGATTCCGGTGGGATCATCGATCCATTTTCGGTGTAGGACGGACTGGTCGATCCACCGTTGCTAAGCACGAGTGATGGAAATCGAGTGGCATCGCCAAAGTGTTTTGAGAGTAATTGATCAATCGAAATCGAGTTCTTTGCCTTGCCTGCGGTACCCATCGGCGTGGCCGTCAAAATGCTCGCTTCGGCGCGGTGCCCTCCTTTGACTCCGGGGTGTGACGTCCCCGAGACCACGGTCACCTGGTCTCGCAGGTCCTGCAACGCGCGAAGATAAGGTGTCGCTTGATAGTCGCGTCCCCCGGTCTCGGGAAACAAGTTGTCGGCGACCAACCCAAGTCCAAGCGTCATCGTGACAAGTCGCTTCGGTTTGCTTTCGCTGCGGTCATTGGCAAACGTCGGCTGCATCGCAGTTAACCATGGCAACCCCATCGAGATCCCTGCGCCACGTAACACGGTGCGACGGTTCAGGCGAGATTTGAGATTGAAGTAAATTGTTTTCTTCATGGTTTGTCTGTTCGTTAAGAACCAATATCAATAATTGAATGGTAAGTGATCGGACGGTAACGCAATGCCATCTACTTTGACAAAAAGATCGGACTTAAAACCACCTCGTTCAGCAGCGATCGCATTCCGAACTGGTCGTCGGATGTGGAATCGGCAATCTGCTCAACGACATGCCGGTCCGCGAACGCGATCGGGGCTCCGGTGCCGTACACCAGCAGCTTTTCAGCAAAGTTACGAGCCAGCATTTTTTGTTCATTCGAAATCAGTTCACGGAACTGGTTGAATCCAGCGAACGGACGACCATCGGCCAATTGGTAACTAGGGTCTACTTTGGGACCTTTGCGATTGCCCTTTCCTGAGATCGCATAGTGATCTCGCCATTGGCCAGCCGCATCAAAGCTCTCCAGTGCAAAACCGGGCGGGTCGATCTTAGAGTGACAGCTGGCACATTCGGTATGATTGCGGTGCAGTTCCAATTGGTCACGAATCGTTTTCGCGCCACGGATGTCGGGCTCAATCGCGGGAACACTTTCAGGCGGCGGAGGAATAGGTTGTCCCAAAATTCGATCGCACACCCAAACGCCTCGCAGTACCGGCGACGTAGTCGTGCCATTTGCTGTGACTTTCAAAATGGAACCTTGGGCGAGCAATCCCCCACGCGACGAACCTTTGTCAAGTTTGACGCGTTGCATCGCATCCCCTTCGATCCCGTCAATGCCGTAAAACCGTGCCAAGCGACTGTTCACAAACGTAAAGTCCGAGCGGACGAGTTGATCAACGCTGGCGTTCTGGCTGAGCAGCGTCTCGATGTAGCGATGTGTTTCGGCCAACATCGCGTTCTCGACCACGGAATCGAAGCGGGGGTACAGTTTTGGATCGGGTTCCGTAAAGTTGATGTCAACTAAATCGAGCCACTGGGACGTAAAGTCAGCAACAAATTGGTGTTGTCCCTTTCCATCCAACAATCGATCGATTTGAGAAACGAGCACCTTGGGATCACGAAGTTGTTTTTGTTGGGCCAGCTTGAACAGCTCGGCGTCGGGCATCGACCCCGTCAAGAAGTAGCTCAGTCTCGACGCAATCGCAAAATCATCTAGCGGAGCCCGTGACGACTTGCTGCTTGCCGATTCGGTTGACGTCGGTTCCACAAAGTACATGAAGCGAGCCGAGCACAGCAGTGCACGATAGCTTGCCCGCAAAGCTTCAAGCGGATCGCCGCTGTCCTGGAGTGCTTGCGATAGAATGTCGGTGTAGGGCTGCAATTCCGACTTGGATACCGGACGCCGAAACGCACGGTGAGCAAAGCGATTCAATTGGGCATGCAGGTCTGCTTCACTAACATCCTTGTCTAACTCGAAGCGATTCGACTTGTTCTGTTTGCGAAGCTTTAGGTTTCCGAACAATTGAGTACGAACCGCTTGCGTGTCTCCGCCTGGATGAATCTCTTCAATCTCCATTTGGTGTAATGCCACCCCGGGAAGATTCTGAGGTGTCCCTTCACCGGCGCCGACTTGGCCTCCCGCGAATCGGCCTTGCTTCAATGTTTCATCGCCGGGGCAGATCTCAAACATCTGTCCTTTGGGAATCCACGCCTCGAACGTTCGTTCGGTGGGTTCATTTGTCGCCTCGAATGATCCAACCCAAGACATCAGCGGAGCTCCCGATGTACAAAAGCCAGTACGCACGGTGCACCAAACGCCATGATCCTTTGGTTTGTTCATTGCGGATGCGGTCACGGTCATCCGGTACCAACCATCTTTCGGTACCGTCGTGGTCTGGATGCGGCCGTAGAATATCAGCCGGGATGCCCAAACCACGGCCTTGCCATCGAGCATCTCGGGCTCGCGACATCGCCGCTTGGGATTCGTACGTGCAATCTGCTTTGCATTTAACGATTTCGAATAAGGGGACGTCTGAACCAAGGCACGGTCGAAGGCTTCGTCCAGCGCAGCGTCGATGATTTTCAGATGTGATTCAATTTGAAAGTGTGACATCGCTTGGGCAGAGGCAATATTGGTGAACCCATCGACGCGAGGGTCGTCGGGCGCCAGTGACGCAAGCGGGATATCGATCGAGAGCAAATCGTGCAGAGTTCGTTCAAGTTGTAACGTGGTCAATCGACGTGCTCGCACTCGCCCGACTTCCGCAAACTCGGCTAGCTGAGTCGTGGTGATCCACTGGGAAGTCGCGTCGAGAAATCGCTTGCGATCTTTGGGGTCCAATTCCTCGGCGTCGCGGGGCGGCATCTCTCCCTGTTCGACTCGGTCAAAAACGCGTTGCCACGTGGCGAGCGTTTTGGGGTCGGCTAGATCGGAATCCAACACGCTTGCATCGAATCCGCCTTCGCCCGATTCGTCGGCGTGGCAATCGATGCACGAATTTTCGAGCAATTGGGTGGCTGCCACCGGGATCCTCGACTTCACAGGACCGTTTTCAGCGCTCACAAAAAGAGGTGTAAGGGCGATCAGCAGCGCAAGCGTTCGGGTGAAGATGCACGGGGTCAAAGGGTTCGGCATTGCGGGGGGCAACAGGGTAGGGTGACATCCGCCGCAGCGATTGCCGGGCGTTGGGGAGGGAGGGGGAGGCGGGGTTCACGCTATTTTAATCACCACGTCCAGGATTGTGCGAGTCCTTTTCGCCTGAGATATTGCCGCTTTGCTTGCAAATCGCCGCGCTTTACGCGTTATTTCATAGCGATCCGATCTCCGCTTGACGGCAATTCGCAGCATCGACACTTGATTCAATTTGAACTGTGGCATGGCTGATTTGGAATTCGTGATCCAAGTCGTGCGAGATCTTTTTCAGCAGGGCATCGTTGTTTTCGAGCTGTGGCTTGACGAGATGAGCCGTCAATGCGATTTCAGTCGTGCTCATGGCCCAGACATGCAAATCGTGGATCGCCGTCACCCCGGGCAGGTTCAGCAGATACGTGGTGACATCATCAATGTCAATTTTCTTGGGCACCGCTTGAAGGGCGTAGTTCATCGATTCGCGAAGCAGGTCGGTCGTGGCAAAGAAGATCACCACGGCGATCAACAAACTGGTTGCAGGGTCGATCCAGTTCCACTGGGTATACAGAATCAGGACTCCTGCGATCGCGACCCCCAGCGACAACAACGCGTCGGCGGCCATGTGCAGAAACGCACCGCGGATATTTAAATCGCCGTGCCGACCTTTCATAAACAGCAGCGCCGTGATCGTGTTAATCACCACCCCAATTAACGCCACGATGATCACCGTGGGCGCGGCGACCTCGGAGGGTTCTTGGAACCGGTGGATTGCTTCCCAAGCGATTCCGCCAATCGCGACCAACAGGATCAAAGCATTAAATAACGCCGCCAAAATGGTCGTGCTCCGCCACCCGTAGGTGCGTTTGTTGCACGGCGGCACCTTGGCCAACGCGTACCCACCCCAGGCAATCAGCAGACCCAATACGTCCGAAAGGTTGTGTCCGGCATCGGCCAACAGCGCGAGCGAGTGGCTGTAGAAACCGTACCCCGCCTCAATCACGACAAACACCACATTCAATGCCACGCCGATGGCAAACGCGGATCCGTAATTCTGGTTCTCGGTGTGATGGTGGGCGCACTGATGCATCGTTAGTCCTTAACACGGGTGATCACGCGAACGATGAAGGGCTCGTTACGACATTTATAGGCAAGCGGGCAAATTTTGTTAGCCGTGGGGCACAAGTCCTCTGGTATTTCACTTCGCTATTTTAGCCAAGACCGGTCGAGGCCTCACGCCGCGCCGATACGAAATTCGATCGCACCGGGCAGCCTCTTCAGCTCACGCGAGGGGCACCAAGGCGGGATTATCGATTCAATCGCTGCCATCCGCAATTCAATACGGTGGGGGGAGACAAGTTTCGGCAGCCCCGAATCGATTCGCTCAACTCTGACCTACGGTTCCCTATGAGAGCCGATTGACTCTTAGCGAGTCATTTCACAAACCTTTGCCGCAGACGAGATCATGTCCCAAACCAAATCACGCCGTAGCCGTACGCTTGTTGATAAAGAAGTCCAAGGTGGACTGCTTCGCAAGATCGCGATTCACTGGATCGTTTTCTTCGTTTGCAATGCGATCGCATTGACCATCTGGATTCGGTTGTTCGAGCAGCCCGACGCCAATTGGGGGCAAACGTTCGCTGACACGATGCGACGCTTCATGCCGTTCTTCGTGATCACAATGGCCCTTATCCCCGCCTTTGTTTGGGATACGTTGAAGCTCACCAACCGTTTTGCTGGCCCGATTTTGCGATTG
Source organism: Novipirellula methanifontis (assembly GCF_052161655.1). Lineage (GTDB taxonomy): Bacteria > Planctomycetota > Planctomycetia > Pirellulales > Pirellulaceae > Novipirellula. The sequence goes on along the minus strand of NZ_CP197418.1, from coordinate 10,016,288 downwards.
CGAAGTGCGTTAGCCGACGCTCGCTCGGGCCGTGCCGTGACTCCACTGCACTTCCGCAACGACGACTTTTGGCAAAATATTGCTGCGGACTTTAACGCTGTTATCGAGCGTGTGAATCCCGTCACGCCAACGGTCACGCCTTCCTCGGCCACTGACACCGAGGTTTAAAATCCATGACAACAACAATCCAAAGTCACGTTCCTGAATTCGATCCGCCACGTACCAGGGGGATCGAGGTACTCGTTCACACGAGTTCTAGGGGAAATCACAACGGTGTCCGTCGACGATCTCGCCGAGCCGTCGCGGCAGCCGAGTTCGCCGTGTGTTTGCCGATACTGGTACTGCTGGTATTTGGTTCGATCGAAGCAAGCAGCTTCATTTTCCTAAAACAAGCACTCAGCGTTGCAGCCTACGAGGGGGCACGTGAAGCGGCCTTGAGCAATTCAACGGCCACCGCCGCCGAAAATCGTGCCACCAATATCCTCACCGCACGAAACGTGCGTGGTTTCGCTGTTCGGTTTCCTGATCGCAATCCGGAGAACGCGAAACGAGGCGAGGAGGTTGCGGTTGAAATCGTCGCGCCTACGCAACCGAACAGCCCACTAGCCGGCCAGTTCATTTCCAATCGAGACTTAATTGCACGCGTCGTGATGTTGAAAGAATAATAATGATGAACCATTCAACCCCTCAATTTTGTTTGCCGCGAACTGCTTCGCGGCGTCGTGGTGCAATGCTGGTTTTGATCGTGATTATGATGGTCGCGTTCATGATGGCAGTGACCTTCTCGGTCGATATCGCTCAGATGCATCTAGCGAGAACCGAACTCCGCAGTGCAACCGATGCGGCAGCCAAGGCTGCAGCGCTCGAATTGTCGCAATCGTTTAACGAAGGACTCGCCATTCGTCGAGGCCAACAGGTCGCACTTCGCAACACTGTTAACGGCGAACCGTTGATCGTGGACGCGAGTGATTTTTCGTTCGGAGCGAGTCGTGAAGCAGCGTCGGGTAAATTTGAGTTTACTCCCAACCAAAGCCCCATTAATAGCGTTAAGGTCAACGGCAAACGGACACATGATTCAACCGCGGGTGCGGTTCCAATGTTCTTTGGCAACATGGTTGGGTTTGAGTTTTTTGAGCCTCAAGCGTTATCAACAGCTACCTATATCGAACGCGACGTGGTGCTTGTGGTTGACCGCAGTGGTTCGATGGCCGGACAAAAGATAGATGATCTGCGAGACGCTATTAATATTTTTACCAGTACCCTCGATGGTACACCCGTCCAAGAACAAGTCGGCTTAGCGTCATATAACGACCAAGCCCGAGAAGACGTGCAATTGAGTGACGATTTGAATCTGATCACTCGTGCGATGGCCGCGATGCCGGTCGGCGGATTCACCAGTATCTCGCGAGGCATGGATGCGGGTCACAAAATCATGAACCGCAGTCGTGACGCGAAATTTGTTGAAAAAACGATGATTGTCATGACGGATGGTAAGCACAATCGTGGGCGTGAGCCGCGTGAATCGGCTGACGAAATTGCTCGCGATGGGATCACGATTCACACCATCACTTTTGGTGCCGGAGCCGATGTTACTCGAATGCGAGAGGTGGCGACGATCGGTAACGGGAAATCATTTCATGCTGTCAGCGGTGAAGATTTGCGACGTATCTATCGCGAAATCGCCCTCACTCTGTCCACCATGATGACCGAATAGATTTTGAGCCGCCCAGCGGATCTAAACCTCACACCTCACCCAAAACTGTTTTGGCAATAAAGCCCATGACCAAAGTAAGACAACGACGCCAACGACGAGGTGCAGCCTTGGTTGAATTTGCGATCGTCGTTCCGATCCTATTCCTGTTTTTCTTTGCGGCCTTCGAGTTTTGTCGGGCTGCAATGATTCGTCATACCGCGGATAACGCAGTTTACGAAGCTGCGCGGACAGGCATGCTGCCTGGAGCCACCGCCGAGGAAACCGAAGCAAAAGCGTTCGACATTCTCAATTCACTAGGGCTTTCCAACGTCCGCATACAGGTGACGCCTAAAAAGATCAAACGCGATACACGCGAAGTGACCGTGCGAGTGGAAGTGCCGATGGAGGGCAACAGCTTTGTCCCGATCAAGTACGTCAAAGGCGAGATCACTCGCGAATTGACCATGCGTCGTGAAGGCATGAAGTAGTTCACGAAGCGGACGTTAATTCGGTAAACAGTGCCGCCAACCGCTGGGCCGTGATTTCAATCGAATGTTTCTCAACCACATTCGCTAGCCCCGATGTGACCAATTGCTGACGATGCGAATGGTCTTTAGCCAACAGATCGATGCCGCCGATCAAGGCACTATGGTCGTTGGCGGGGACCACGATGCCACCACCAGTCGAACCAATCAGTTCGCCGAACGCGCCATGATCGGGCAGCACCACAGGCACTCCCGATGCGATTGCCTCGAGTGCAAACAGCCCTTTGGGGTCTTCGTATTCCGTTGGCACACACAACAAATCGAGCGTTCGCAAAAATTCGACTTTCTGCGACAACGTGGGACTGCCGTGATAGGTGAACCGCTCGCTCAAATTCGCCTTGTCTATTCTTTGGCGAAGCGATTCAAGGTAGGCGTGATTGTTCTCGCCTAACCAACCGGCGACTTCGAGGGTCAGACGGGAATGAGATTGCTGCGTCGCCAGTTCGATAAACGCGTCCACGAGTCGGTGAAGTCCTTTCTCGGGTGCGACCCGCGCCATGTAGCCCAAGCGAAACGTCTCCGGCTTGGACGCTGATGTTGGCCGTGGCGAAAAGTGCTGAAGGTCAATCGAAAGCGGAATCGTCGTCAATTTTGATTGCGGAATCTCGAGCAGCGATCCCATCTTGTCCGCATAAAAACGACTGTTAACCACAAACCGATCGACCAATCCCACGAGTTTGCGGCACAGTTCAATTGCCTCGTCTCGCGCCGCATCCGGCAAGTGGTCCAAGAAAATGTCATCGCCTTGCAGCAACACCACGATCTTGGTGTTCGGCAATCGTTTGCGAATTGTCGGTAACGCTCCACCGATCAACAGATTGCTGAGTACAAGGACATCGGGGTGCATCTGCGTGACGAGCCAATCGGTCAATCGCCCAACCTCTTCGGCTTGCCGCCCCTCGGTCCCTTTGAGCATCGAAATCGCAAGCGCGCCAAGTTTGGCGGCATCGGTGGACATTGCTCGGCTTGTCGCCATCCGGATCAACGGCGGCCAATCCAAAAAACGCCGTAGCGATTGAGGCACAAACCGGATCCACGGCATCTGTTGAAGCAGATAGATGTGAATGCCACCAAAGAAAACCTCTTCCTCAGCGATGCTGGTTTCATCGGTGCGAATCGGTGTGTAAATCGGCTGCAAAACGCAGTCGATCCCGGACGCTTGCAGCACCCGAGCGGTGGCGTTGTCGTGCATGCAACTACCGCAGTACATGCCAGCGGCACCCGCGGTTAAGAAAACCACTTTCATCGTGACACGATACTCCCGCGAACTTGGCGGGCCGAACGGTGACAGACGCGAGATCGAAGCATGTGGCTCAGGAAGATTGGGTGAGTTTTGCGTTGGCGGATTGTCGCTGATTGCTCCGCGATCAGAACGATGGATCGCGGAGTGATCAACGACATTAATTCGCTTGGATGCGAAACTTCAGTCCGGTGACATTGGATTGAGGATGCTGTTTTTGTAGTTTTTTGAGGATCGTTCGCTTTTGAAAGTTCAGTTCTTGAAGGGTGACCGAGTCCGAGGCATAGATCTCCAGCACGCCTCGCTTCAAATTGCCGATCCGCACACTTGATCTTATCTGTTCGTCAATCAGAGCGATCACGGCGTCATGGATTTCGTTGACCACTGCAACTTGCGCATAGCCACGTCGCGAGATCAATTGGTTTACCAGGGAACCAATTTTTCGCACGCGTGGTTTTTCTTCCGGGGCGGAAGAGTTCGCCTTGGAAGATTTCATCTTAGTTCGAGTAGGCTTTTTCCGAGGCAATCCGTCGGACAATTTTATCATTCCTATGCAGCGAGATTTTCGGGGAGGTGCTGGCATTCTAAGCATGGCAGTCTAACCGTCACTTCGTGACTGATCCACTGGACGAAAAAGTACTCCGAATCGCCATCAGTGACGGCCGTTCCGATGCGGGAATATCCCGCGTATTCGATTTGAGGAAGTTTGCCGTCTAGACATCGCGATGCCAGGACGGTTAACTTCTGGATATTCGAGAGTTTCTGACTTCCGGCGCTGTTCCGAAGACCGCTAAAACCACGTCCGCCATGGCGAATCGGGATCGATAGTTTTGACATTTCCGACAGAATCAGACGACGTTTTCGACAACCAAGATGCTCCGCCCGACCCCAACGCCTCTAAAGACCAGTGGATTATCGGGTGGCGTGAATGGGTTTCCTTGCCGAGTTTAGGGATACGCCACATCAAGGCGAAAATCGACACCGGTGCAAGATCGTCAAGTTTGCATGCTTTGAATATCGAAACATTTGATGCGGGTGGCGTCGATATGGTTCGATTTGATGTTCAACCGCACCAACGTTCAGACGCCAAAACGATCGTTTGCGAAGCTCCCGTTCACGATATTCGCAGCGTCCGTAGCTCAAGTGGGCAAGCCGCTAAACGTATCTTTATTTTGACCGAAGTCCACTGGCTCGATACCACGTGGCAAGTCGAGCTGACGCTTGCCAACCGCAACAAAATGGGGTTCCGCATGTTGATGGGACGCGAAGCCATTCGCGGACGTATGCTTGTGGATCCTGGCCAATCTTACTTTGGCGGACGCCCCAAAAAGAAGAAAAGAAAACACTGGTGAATCGTCACCAGCGATCCTGGAACGCCAAATAACCTAGCCCTCTAAAATTTTTTGTCTTGAGACCATTCCATGAAGTTGGCGATCCTTTCGTGCAGCCCGAACTGCTACAGCACGCGACGACTAAAAGAGGCGGCACTGTCGCGCGGCCACGAAGCCAAGGTGCTCAATACGCTTCGCTTTTCGATCGACCTAAAGCAGGGCGAACCCGATCTGTATTTCCGCTCCAAGCTGCTCAGTGACTACGACGCGGTCATTCCACGGATCGGTTCGTCGATCTCGTTTTATGGCACCGCCGTGGTTCGCCAATTTGAGCAAATGGATGTTTTCACAACCAATAGCTCCGCTGGGATCACCAACGCACGCGACAAACTTCGTTGCTTGCAAATCCTAAGTCGCCATCATATCGGAATCCCTGAAACGGCATTCGTTCGCGAAAAACGAGACGTGTTGCCAGCGATCGAGCGAGTCGGAGGCGTGCCGATTATCATCAAGTTGCTCGAAGGCACGCAAGGCGTCGGCGTCATTCTAGCCGAGTCGGTCAAGACGGCCGAAGCGATCATCGAAACGCTGCAAAGCACACGGCAAAACGTGCTTGTACAAAAGTTTGTTAAGGAAAGTCGCGGCCGTGATATTCGCGCGTTTGTCGTCGGCGACCGTGTCGTTGCTGCAATGCGGCGTGTGGCTCAGGGACAAGAGTTTCGTAGCAATGTGCATCGCGGCGGCCGTACTGAACTTGTCGAGCTCGACGATACGTATTGCGAAACCGCAGTCCGCTGTGCCCAAATGATGGGCCTTCGCGTTGCCGGTGTCGATATGCTCGAAGGCAGCGACGGGCCCCAAGTGATGGAGGTCAATTCGTCGCCTGGTTTGGAAGGCATCGAATCGTGCACCCAGCTTGATATCGCAGGCGCCATTATCGACTACGTTTCGGCGCAAGTTGACTTTGCCGAAATCGACGTTCGCCAACGCTTGACCGTCAGCCGAGGCTACGGAGTGACTGAAATTCATGTCCCCGAAGGCTCGGAATTCTGCGGTAAAACGATCGACCAATCGGGACTTCCCGAGCAGGACATCAACGTGTTGACGCTCTACCGCGGCGCCAGTGTGATCCCGAATCCTCGGCTAAAGCGAACGCTCGAGCCGGGCGACCGCTTGCTGTGCTTTGGAAAACTCGAAGCGATGCGGGCCATGATTCCCGACAAAACTCGCCGCAAGCGTCGCCCCAAAGTTAAGCAGCTTGCCACCGAAATCTCTGGTTCGTCGCCCTCGACCAACCATGACCACGATTTCCGATAGGGGCCGAAACTCTAGTCGACCGCTTGGATCGGTTCGACATCGACGCTGACCTTTAGCGAGGTTTGGCCGCCGCCTAAGATCACGCCACGCATCGGGCTGACGTCACCATAGTCGCGGCCGATGCAAATCGGGATATGATCCGTTGTGCATTCGCAAGCGTTAGTGGGGTCAAAGTCGATCCAGTCTAATTCGGGGCCACAGTAGACGCTGAGCCAGGCGTGCGATTCATCCGCACCGATCTTACGAGCCTCGCCGAGCGGCGGAATCGTTCGCAAGTAACCGCTGACGTAACGTGCCGGCAATCCAAGCGAACGCAAGCAAGCGATTTGAATATGGGCAAAGTCTTGGCAAACGCCCGCACGCAAAGCAAACGCGTCGGCCGTCGGCGTGTTGACTTCGGTGGCGCAGGTGTCGTAACGGAAATCGGCATGGATTCGCTTGGTTAAATCCAATGTCGCCTCGACAATCCCACGTCCCTCGGTGAACGAGGTGCGAGCGTAATCCGCATACTTGCTGTCTTTCTGAATACGCGGTGAATCGAAGCAGAATTCGTCGACGTAGCGGCCCGAGCGGCTCTGCCTAATCTGTCCTGACTGGCCGATGATTGTGTCCCAAGGAATCGCGTCTGGAACGCTCGAGAGTGCTGGCGGATCAACTGTAACCTCGCTGGTGGCAACGGCTGTTAACTCTTTGTGCAGCGTTTCGATGGCAAACGAGTAAACGCAGTTGCCAAAATAGTCCGTGTGCTCCGTAACCGTCTCGGGTTCGGGTGAAATCGAGATTTCCGATCGGTGACATTTCATTCCCGGTCGTGTGCTTGGCTGCATCCGCAATTGATTTTGGCAAACTGCAACCGAGTCGCTGTAGCGATAGTGGGTTCGATGCGTAATGCGATAACGAATAGATGAGTCAGACACGGTTTAAGACCATTGAGTCCGGGGCGGCACGGGGTCACTTGTTACACTGACACCTAATTATCTTTTGCAACAGGTGGCTTCAATCAATTTCAGGCACACTGACTCCGGTTAAGATTTGCGTCGTTCCGGTGTGGATTAGATAACGTGCAGCGATGGCGTCGGACAAACTCGGCAATCCACGAATCAATTGCTCGAGCAAACGTTCCAAATGCGGTCTCTTATTGTTGCTATTCAGTTCGCTCAATTGAGCAGGATCGGCCATTCGCAATGCGTGCAACATCTGGCTGGCAATCTTTTCATCCGTCCCAAGACCGACGATTTTTGCGCCGGTTGGCAACTGGTGAATCAGGGCCGTAATCTCATGCAGCTGAAAACTTAACGAGCGAGGATTGGTTTCGTCCGTGACCAACAAATCGATCGTCGGTGCAGGACGAACCAAATTCAAATAGCGTGAACGATAGGTCATCATGCTATCCAGTGCATCCAGTACACCTTCGCACACCGACGTCTCGTTGCTGACCGGATTGACCAACGTGGCGTCAAGCAGTTCCGCAGTTTGGTCTGCACGTTCGATGCGTCGCCCTAGCTGCAAAAAACGCCACGCATGTGTCCGCGTGGTGCTTTCGCTCGCGACACCAGCGAAGGCGAGTAGATCGCTAATCAATTGATTTAAACGCTCGATCACCCGGCCCATGTTGTCGCCCGGGTGCGACGGGTTTTCTTTGGTATCGCTGCCAATTCGCTGGATGATCCGATAGGCGTCGATGGAAAGCCGGTCACGCACGGACCGGGCATTCATCACGATCGAGCGAATCGTGGCCTGCAATCCGCGAGGTTGGTTCCGATCCGTGATTGAACTGGGCAGCATGTCTTCGACACGAGGCAAATTTCCATCGAGCCCCGTAACCGCGTAGCCGGGTTCGATTTGGCCGATCGCGGCAAGCGCGGCAAGCAATCGTGGGATTTCCGGCATATCACGGAGCTCGTTTTCGCCTGCAACGCGAACAAGCGTCGCCCGTAGCAATCTCGCGATCGCCTCCGCCCGTTCGGCATAACGGCCAAGCCAAAACAAGTGCTCTGCAACACGACTGGGCAACTCGTCGCCGCTTCGTTTTAGCTGAATCTTAGCATTCGCCGGTGGCAGTAATGTCGTCTCGGTGTCGATGGGCTGCGTGCTCGAAATCCAACAATCCATCGTCAAATGACCGCTGGCGTGCGATCGATCGAGCTCCTGTTCGCGAGGGCTGACTCGCGCAAGTGCCCCTGGCAAGACTTCGACTCCGTTGGCCGTTTGCAATTGGAAACAACGCAGTGCCAAGAACCACGGCTCAAGCTGATCGTTCGTCCAAACCGGCGTCGTGCTGTGAGCTAATTTTTGCTGAGCCACAAACTCGCGTGGCTTGGCCTTGATCGCCGCCACCAACTCGTCACGTGCCGAGCTTGATAACGTCGAAGGGGCAACCGGCGGTACACCCGAAACGACAAACGCGGGGCGGATGACTAACGAATCAAGATTGCTGAGTACATAATCACACTCTTTTTTGCCACCACACCAATACGTGGCCACATTCGGCAATCTCAACGGCTCGCCCATCAGCAATTGACTGGCCGCGGGCAGAAACGGCAGTAGTGCCGGCGTTTGCGCCATCACACTGCCGATCGAATTGACGACCGCAACATTTTGCTCACGAATCGACCGCATTAGTCCGGTGACCCCTTCGATCGAACCGGGATCCAGTTCCAAAGGGTCGCACTTGCGATCGGATACATGACGCCACAGTACTTCAATAGGTAACAATCCACCTAATGTTTTAAGGTTCAATTGACCTCCGCGAGCGGCGAGGTCGGTGCCTTCGACCAAGGTTAAACCGAGATAGCGAGCCAAGTAGGCGTCTTCAAACTCGCGGTAACTGTCATGGCCCGGTGTCAACAATGCCACCCGCGGGTTGTCACGCATTCGCGGAGCGAGCGAGCGAAGATGATTCCGCAGCGAATCAAAAAAGGAAGCGAGTCGCCGCGTGTTGCACTGGCGAACCACTTGCGGAAACACACGCGTGGTGACGATGCGATTTTCCAGCAAATAGCCCAATCCACTCGGCGCACGAGTGCGATCGCTCGTCACCCACCACGTACCATCGGTGGCTCGCGCAATGTCGGTAGCGGTGATGTGCAGTCGCTTGCCACCAGAGCTTGGCATCTTGTGGTACGCGCGTTGAAAATACGGATTCGCCCACAGCACATCCGGCGGAACGATTTTTTCCTTGACCAGTCGTTGCTCGCCAAGCAGATCTTCCAAAACCGCTTCCAACAGCAGCGTTCGCTGGGCGAGCCCGGCTTCGAGTTTGGTCCAGGAAGCGGAATCGATCACCAGAGGGATCGAGGACAATCGCCATGGACGCACGAGCCGACCTTCGTCGCTGTCGACATTGAACGTGGTTCCGTTTTCGTGAACCAGTTCGTCGATCGTCGCGACACGCTCATTCATCCCCTGGTTGCCAAGCGATTGCAGATAGTCGGCAACGGGCTGCCAATGGGGACGGATCTTCCCCCCTGGCGTTTTGCATTCGTCAAAACGTTCTGGTGTGGCGGCGTATTCGCCGAGCGAGGGTGTCGAGGCAACGGGCGATGTCAAAACCATCAGACTCGCAGGTGGGAGCAAGAAACAAACAGCGGCGATGGCCTTTCTGGAAAAAAGCAGGCCGCCGATAAGTTGCCAGTCTATATCAAGTGATGACTGTCGTCATTCGGTTGATTTGCAACCCAGACTTGTAAAAATCTCGCATTTTTCGGCTTCCCCATCCGAGGCCTGGGGGATTTGGCATCCAGTGACGGTGAATTAGCCTCGGCAAGTTCGACTGTCCCCTTTTCAACTCAGCCCCGCTGACTTTGGGGGCTAGGCAATATTTATGGGTTGATCTAAGCCCGGACGTGCCGTCGCAAATCGAGCGTGATTGGGTATTCGCATCGGTTCGCCAACGGAGGAAGATCCGCGATGTCAAACTTTTCACTGCTCATCGTCGAACGTTCAAATTGAGCGACACGCCGTGATTCGGCTTCGCTCGCGTTGATCGGGAACCGTTCGTGGCTGCGTCCTGCCGGGTGCACCGCGTGGTAGCGACATCCGCCAATCGATTGACGATTGCGAAGATCGACGATATCGAATTGCAGAGGCGTATGAATGCCAATCGTTGGATGCAAACACCGTGGCGGTTGCCAAGCACGGTATTTAACGCCTGCAACATATTGATTCTGGACTCCGGTCGGATGCATCGGTACACGGACTTGGTTGCAAAGCACCGCATAGCGAGCCGAGTCCATTCCGTCGACAAGAATCTCTAATCGCTCGAGCGACGAATCGACATACCGAGCCGTCCCCCCCGATCCCGGTTCTTCGCCCATTACATACCAAGGCTCGATTCCACTTCGCAGTCGCAGTTGGACTCCTTGATGGGTGACTTCACCAATCTTTGGGAAACGGAATTCGTGTTGCGGCGCGAACCATTCCGAACGCAACGTGGCTCCGCGACGATTCAGATCGTCGATCAAATCACAAAGATCTTGCCAGACGAAATGAGGCAACATAAAGCGATCGTACAGCGTGGTTTGCCATCGTGACATCGGTTCTTGATACGGTTTTTCCCAGAACACTGCGACCGCGGCACGTATCAATAACTGTTGAGCGAGATTCATCCGCGGGTTCGGCGGCATCTCGAATCCACGCAGCTCAACAAGTCCAAGTCGTCCCGTCGATGAGTCCGGCGAGTAGAGTTTGTCGATACAAATCTCGGTGCGATGAGTGTTGCCGGTCAAGTCGACCAACAGGTCGCGGAACAAACGATCGACCAACCATGGCGGTTGATTCTCGCCAAGTGTGTTGAGTTGACTGAGCGCGATCTCCATCTCGTAGACCGCATCGACGCGTGCTTCGTCCATCCGCGGCGCTTGGCTGGTCGGGCCGATAAAACGACTGCTAAACAAATACGAGAGTGCAGGATGATTGTTCCAGAACCGAATCATGCTGGCCAACAAATCGGGCCGCCGGATAAACGGACTTTCCGACGGCGTTGATCCGCCAAGCACGATGTGACTTCCACCGCCGGTACCCGTGTGACGTCCATCGAGGTCAAATTTTTCGGCGCCAAGTCGACTCTGTTTCGCTTCCTCGTACAGCGTCTCGGTTAGGTGCACCAACGAGTCCCACGAATCGGACGGCTGAGTGTTGATCTCGATCACTCCCGGATCTGGCGTGACTTTGAAATACTCGATGCGGTCGTCAGGTGGTGGCAGATAGCCTTCCAAGATCACCGGCATATCCAACTTCACACAGGTCTGTTCGATCGCCGAAACCAGGTCGAGGTAATCTTCGAGTCGCTGTGTCGGAGGCATGAAAACATGCAGTCGGCCAAAGCGACACTCCACACAAAGTGCCGTGCTAATCACATCGTCGCTGGTCGGCAGATCCTCGGGATCCTCTTCGTCGAGCGTCTGCTCGTTGACCGGAAGTGTCGCCAATTCTTCGCCACCAAGAATGACCGATTCGTTCCCTTTTCCTAACGGCGGCAGCGGTGGGTGTGCCGCGAACGGATCCGCAGGCGTCGTATGAAACACCGCGCTGGAACTTGTGCCACTGGGCAGCGATTCGAGCGGCAAGCGAAGCCCGATCGGGGAATCGCCAGGAATCAAATACAGTTTTTCAGCACGGACCGGCCATCGACCACTGATCCATCCCGGTTTGGCTTGCCACCAAGCTCGACGCAGCGGCAAAACACAGCCCACCGGCTTACTGAGCCCTTGCGTGAACGTACGCATCATCATCGCGCGTTCGTTTGGATCGTCAAGCTTCGAGTCAGTCGCGTCGACATCCACCGGCAAGCGATTCTCTCGCCACAGGTAGTGAAAGGCATCTTCGTAAACCGGGAACGACATCTTGGCGCTGATGCCCAGCTCGGACGCCAAGCTTTGCACAAATCGACTGGCGTCGTCGGCCGTCAATCCATAATCTTTGCCTTCGTCGGCAATGTATTTCGGATCATTCCAGACGGGTTGCCCATCACGACGCCACATACACGTTAATGCCCAACGTGGCAGCGATTCGCCGGGGTACCATTTGCCCTGGCCGTAGTGCAACAATCCGCCCGGAGCAAACTTGTCACGCAGTCGCAGCAGCAACACGTTGCTGAGCACCCGCTTCTCTTCGCCTACCGCGTCGGTGTTCCACTGCGGGTCTTCCATATTGTCAATGGAAACGAACGTCGGCTCGCCGCCCATCGTCAATCGCACGTCGTTCTTCTGCAAACGCTCGTCAATCTTTTGACCGCTTAGCAAAATCTCGGACCACTGTTTATCCGAGTAAGGCTTGGTGACACGAGGGTCTTCGTAGATCCGCGACACGGTCATCGTGTGCTCAAATTCGACGTCACACGCTCCATGGCCACCCGTGATCGGCGCAGCACCGGTGTACGACGGTGTACAGGCAAGCGGAATGTGCCCTTCGCCAGCGAATAGACCGCTGGTGGGGTCAAGTCCGACCCAGCCTGCGCCGGGCAAGAAGACTTCGGTCCAAGCATGCAGGTCACAAAAATCGGCGGTCGGTCCCGAAGGGCCTTCCAACGGTTTTTCGTCCGCAGTTAACTGGATCAGGTACCCCGACACGAACCGCGCGGCCAATCCGATTTGGCGAAACGTTTCAACCAGCAACCAGGCCGAGTCACGGCACGAACCGCTGCCCAATGTCAGCGTTTCTTCAGGCGTTTGCACGCCCGGTTCCATTCGCACCAAGTACTTGACTCGCTGTTGAGTCAAGCGGTTGATCTCCACTAGAAAATCATTGATCGACGTAGAGGTCTTGGGCAGCGAAGCAACCCATTTGCCGAATTTTGCGGTCGTAGCCGATTGCGTTAGATAAGGAGCCAGTTGCTGTTTGACGTCGTCGTCGTAATTAAACGGCCAATTTTCCGCATACGATTCGACAAAGAAGTCAAACGGATTGATGACCGTCATGTCGGCGGTCAAGTCGACCGTGACACAAAGTTCTTTGGTCGGTTTTTGAAAGACAAAGCGGGCAATCGGATTGGCAAACGGATCTTGTTGCCAATTGACGAAGTGATCTTCCGGTTCAACCTTCAAATTGTACGCATCAATTTTGGTTCGCCCATGATACGCCGGGCGAAGACGAACCAGTTGAGGCCCCAAATGGATCGCGCGTGAATAGAGGTAACGCGTTTGGTGATGCAGTGCGACACGAATGGTCATGGAGTCGTCGATATATTGAAATAGTCATGGTTAAGCGAGCCACCGATTTGGTTCAACTCTTGCTGCAAGTTGTCGATGAATTGATGCATCCCACCGGCCAACACCTCTTTCACATTGGTCGAGGACATCCGATGCCGCAGTGCCGCCATCTGCTTCTTTGCCGTGCCCGCCGACGCAGATTTCGAAACTTCTTGGATCGCATCCAGTGATGCATCGGCACCTGCGACGCACGACAGGATCGATCTCGGGAACGTACCGTGGAACAAGAAAAAGTTGACCACTTTCTCGATATCCATCAAGTGATGTTCGCGACGATACGTTTCAAATCCACTGATCGCCAACAGCAGCGCTGACCACTGCAAATCATCCACCGCGGTACCCACATCATCGACACGAGGCAACAAATTAAAGTATTTAACGTCCAAGATCCGTGACGTCTTGTCGGCCCGTTCCATCAGTCGGCCGAGGTTGGCAAAATGCCATCCGGTATCGTGAGCCATCGTGCTGTCGAGCACTCCAGACCAAAACAAAGCATGTTGCCGCACCACATCAAAGAACTCGGCTGTAGGATCGGTGATTGTCTCAGCAACCGAATCATTCACAAAATGGTAGAACTCGTTGATTTGCAGAAACGCCTCGGACGACAATCCTTCGCGAACACTTTTGGCGTTTTCGCGAGCACATCGCAGCGACGTCAACATCGAGCTATGGTATTCGGGATCAAACGCTAAAAACTGGACGACGTTCTGCGCGTTGGCCTCGCCATATTTCTCCGCAAACCATTCGTTATCGCCGGTGACTTGTACGAGCGGTTCCCACGGATCGACCAAATTCTCGGGTTGGTCCAGCACGATTCCAAGCGTGATCTCCAGAAACCGGGCAAGATTCTCCGCTCGTTCTACTTGGCGGCTCATCCAATAGATTGATTCAGCAACACGAGAAAGCATGGGAATTATGTGTCTGAAGAAAAAGGAAGTTGAATGAATTACGAGGGGCAGGCGTGCCAAGTGATTCGTCGGATTCTCACGCTTCGTCTTCTAATTGCGAGACGACGTAGCGATCAAAAAGCAAGGTCGCCGCTAAGTGAGTTCGTCAATGGCAACCGATTGTCCTGGATCCGCAACCACCCACGTGTCTTTGCTGCCGCCGCCTTGCGACGAATTTACAACCAGCGACCCTTTGCGTAACGCCACGCGTGTCAATCCGCCGGGCATCACCCACACGTCATCTTCGCTGTTGCAGAGAATGTAAGGACGCAAATCGACATGTCTCCCTTCCATGCCGCCATCGACTAGCGTGGGCATTCGAGACAGTTGCAAGGTCGGCTGGGCAACGAAATTACGTGGGTTTTCGCGGATTTTCTCAGCAAATTCTGCCCGCTCTTTCTTGCTCGCATGCGGCCCAATCAAAATGCCGTAGCCGCCCGATTCATTGGCTGCTTTGACGACCAGTTCATCTAGATGAGCAAGCACGTATTTGCGGTCGTCGGCTCGCGAGCAGACATACGTCGGCACATTGGCAAGAATCGCTTCCTCATTCAAGTAGTAGCGAATCATGTCGGGAACATACGCGTAGATCACCTTGTCGTCCGCGATCCCGGTTCCCGGTGCGTTGGCGAGCGCAACGTTGCCAGCGCGATACGCACTCATCAACCCCTTCACGCCGAGCATCGAATCCGGACGGAACACATCGGGATCAAGAAAGATGTCGTCAACGCGTCGGTACAGCACATCGACGCGTTGCAGTCCGTCGGTGGTCCGCATGTAAACGATGTCTTTTTCTACCACCAAGTCGCGGCCTTCGACAAGCTCGACACCCATTTGCTGGGCCAAGTAAGAATGTTCGTAATAGGCGCTGTTGAAAACTCCGGGCGTCAACACCGCCACCGTGGGATTATTGATGTCCTCGCGTGCCATGCCTCGCAACATCTGATACAAGCGAGCCGGATAGTCACGCACCGGGCGGACTCGAGATGCACCGAAAACTTGCGGAAAGTTCTTTTTCATTACGTGCCGATTTTGCAACACGTAGGAAACGCCCGAGGGACAACGCAGATTATCTTCGAGCACGTAAACCGCACCGGTATTGTCACGGACAAGGTCGGTCCCGGTGACATGACACCAAACATTGCGAGGCGGCTTCAATCCAACACATTGCGGCAAAAACGTCGGTGCCGAATCGATCAGATCGCGAGGAATGATGCCATCTTTGACGATTTGCTGCTCGTTATAGATGTCGCCGAGGAACAGATTCAGGGCTTTAATACGTTGTTTTAACCCCGCTTCAATATGATGCCACAACATCGTCGAAACGATCCGCGGCACGATATCAAAGGGCATGATCTTTTCCGTCCCCGCTGCATCGCTGTAGACGGTAAACGTGATTCCCATCTGATAGAGAGCACGTTCGATCGCCTTTTGCCGACGCAATAATTCTTCGGCAGGTAGCTTGTTGATCAGATGAATCAACAGTTCCGCATCCGGTCGGGCGACCGTTTTGTCGTCGACTAGTTCATCGAAAAAACCCTCGGTTTGATAACCGGATAATTTGGGCGGGACGATCGATTGAGTTTGGCTTTGAGATTGTGAGGCCATTTGAAAAGCAACGGTTTCCTGAAGAGGGAGCTCTAGTGTCAGTTCGATACTCAATCGAAGCACTCGTTGAATCCGCATCTTACCAGTTCCGCCGTTCTGGTTCTTCTGATTCTATAGCGAATAATCCGAGATGATAGTGACCGTTGCTATTTTCAATTGCAACGCAGTGGCATCAGACCATCGGGATATCGTTAATGGTGGACAGCGGCGGATTGCCTGTTTGCCAATGATCAAGTCCAGCGCCGTAGCCACTTTTCAAGAATCAGTAAATTCCACAATCGGTAACCGTGATTCTGCTCGTTTTGTTCGTGGGATCGTACCAATTCGGCAACGCGGTCACGACGCAAAAACGGCTGGATTTTTGCATCCTCAGCTAGCAACGTTTCGTGAACCATTGGTTTAAGTTCGTCCCGAAACCAGTTCGCAATCGGAATTCCGAATCCCATCTTCTTCCGCGTGAAAATCGAAGCAGGAATCATCGAGCCAAACGTGTCTTGCAAGATCAGCTTGCCGCGGCCACCCCGAAATTTATATCGCACCGGAAGCGTCGCAGCAAATTCGACCACGCGGTAATCCAACAGCGGTTGACGCACTTCCAACGCGTTGCCCATCGAAGCAATATCGACTTTGGTGCACAAATCGCACGGCAAATAAGTCAACACGTCACTCGCCGAAGCACGAGACACGACGTCGCGACCTTTGGAACGAGCCCAGGCAGCGTCGAGAAAATCAAAAGGATCGTCACCCGGCAAATTCTTGACGAACTCGTCGGTGTAAAGACTCGCACGGAGTGATTCGGGAAAGATTTGTAGCCAGTTCAGATAGCGACGCGCCGTCGGTTGCCCAAGCGCCTCGAGAAACCGCTTGGCTCGCCGCACGATCGAGCGACGTTTCTCGGAATCTGGCAGCCGCTGGACCAAGCCAATCCCCGGAACCTGATGCAGCGGAAACATCTTTTGCAGTTTGCTACTGAGCCATAACGCACGATATCTCTCGTAACCTGCAAATAGCTCGTCGCCGCCGTCACCCGACAAAGCGACCGTAACCTGTTTGCGTGTCAATTCGGACAGATACCAAGTCGGAACCGCCGACGAATCGCCGAATGGTTCGTCGTAATGCCAGACAAGTTTGTCGATCACATCGACACCGTGCGGCATCACCTCAAAACGCTGATGGTCGGTCCCGAGATGCTTGGCCACTTGGGCGGCGTACGCGGTTTCGTCAAAATCCGCGACAGGGAATCCGATGCTAAACGTTTTGATCGGTTGATCGGAAAGCGATTGTGCGATCGCCGTGATCAGCGACGAATCGATGCCGCCTGACAAAAACGATCCAAGTGGCACATCGCTCTGCATTCGCAAACGGACTGAGTCGGTCAGCAGTTCTCGCAGCCGATCGCAGGCGTCGCCGTGCGAGATCGGGATTTCGATCGAGGGATCATAGTTCCAATAACGCTCGACACGAACTTGACCGTTTTCAAACACCGCGAAATGTCCCGGCGGCAGCTTTCGCACGCGCTTCCAAATCGTTCCCGGAGGCGGGATGTATTGGTAGGTCAAAAATTCATCGATCGCCGCAGGATCAATCTCGTTACAAACGCCTCCGGCGGCAACGAGACACTTCAGCTCGCTGCCAAAAACCAGCCGGTTGTCTTTCAATGCATAATAGAGCGGCTTTTGCCCGATCCGGTCGCGTGCCAACACCAATCGATTTCGCTTGGCGTCCCAAATTGCGATCGCAAACATGCCGTTGAGCTGCGAAAAACAATCGGTCCCGACGTCCTCGTACAGGTGCAATACTGGCTCGCCATCGCCGTGCGTGGCAAAGGTGTGCCCGGTCCCTTCGAGCCGACGGCGAAGCGTTTGGAAATTGAAGATCTCGCCATTAAAGACCATCCTCAACGTGCCGTCCTCATTGGCCATCGGTTGGCGAGCGCCCTCGAGATCGATGATGCTCAGCCGGCGAAACCCCAGTCCCACGCCGACCGCATTGCCGTAAGCATCGTGGTGGTGAGTGTCCATCCATGTTTGCGAATCATCGGGCCCGCGATGCGCGATCGAATCGGTCATCTTGTTCAGCAGCGTTTCATCGACCGCAGCCCTCGCGTCCAACCAAACCGCCCCGGTAATCCCACACATCGAGTTGTCGTTCCTAGTAGTTTGAAAAGTGTGGGATAGTCTTCCAGCCTGCCATGGCGAACATTTTTACATGCCCGCGAAGCATAAGGCTGCGAAATATAGGGTAGCGAAACTCGCCAAGAGTTTCGTTTCCTGAACCGAAAAGCCGAAAGTCTTGGTGACTTTCGCTACGCTGAAAAAGATGTGTTCTTGATGACAGTCTGGAAGCCTATCCCACATTCTTAACAGACGATCGCTCGCACGGCGTCGATAAATTCTCGCATCGATTGAAAACGTTGACTTGGTCGTTTCTGAATCGCTCGCATCACCACTTCGTCGGCCGCTTTGGGAATATTGCGTTCAGGCGATCGCTCGCTCGGCGGCGGAATATCTTTGTGCTTGATGTTCTCGAACGTCTCGTTGATATCTGCACCACGGAACGGTTCGCGCAGTGCCAGCATCTCGTACAGCACCACTCCGGCACTAAAGATATCAGTGCGTTCGTCGATCCCGCGATTGCCGTCCACCTGCTCTGGAGACATATAAAGCGGTGTTCCTGGACGCTGGCCACCGCCCGTCAACGTTCGCAACTGCTCGCCGTCGGGCTCTAGCGTTTTCAGCACACTGCGGTTGATCGGTTCGTTGTCATCCGCATGCCCCCAAACTTTGGCGACCCCCCAATCCAACAAGATGACTTCACCGAAATTACCGACCCAAATGTTTTCGGGTTTAAAGTCTCGGTGAATCACCCCGCGTGCGTGCGAATAGGCAAGTGCCTGGCACGCGCTGGCGACAATTTCCAAGCGGGCATGCGTGGAAAAGGCCTCGATCGTCGCTGCGTCTTCTCGCGCAATCCGCTTCAAAATCTCGAAAAAGTTCTCTCCCGAGATCCGCTTCATGACAAAGTACATCCCTTCGACCTCGTCGTTACCGATGTCGTAAACGGGCACGGTGTTGGGATGCTGCAACTGGGCTGTGACCCGTGCCTCGCGAAGGATACGTCGCTGCTCGCGTCGATCGTGTCGTGTTTCAGGCAACAATGACTTGATGGCAACGGTACGCCCCGTCACGCAATCGAAACCTGCCCGCAATACCGCACTGCCGCCGCGAGCCATCTCGCGAAGGTTGCTGTAACGGGCAAGTCCAAGAGGCACGTTCTGGGGGAGGTCCGGATCGGTGCCTGACAGAATGATGGTGGGTTCGCTAATCATGGTCTCATTGTATGCCAAATCGAAGCGTCCAGGCACTACCAACTCTATCGGCTACTTTACTAGCCGCAGTCTCAATGTTTCTGGGGCTGAACGACCACTTTCATCTGGTCCGGATCCCCCGCGTGAAGTCGCTCGAACCATTTTGGAGCGTCATTTAACGAAATTTTAGCGGTAATCAGCGGCTCGACTTTAATGATTCCGCGATTCATCAGATCGATGCATTGCGGGTATTCACCATTACATCCACATGTGCCTCGCAGCGTAATCTCACGCGTCACGACCGATTGCAGAGGCAATTCGATTTTGGGGGACACGTTTCCAACCAATGTCACGCTGCCGCCTTTGCGGACCGATTCAATTGCCGTGTTGATGGTTGGCGTCGCACCTACGACTTCCAGTGCCACATCGGCTCCGCGGCCTTCTGTCAATTTGCGAACCTCCGCAGGCACGTCAACTTGATCGCCACGCAGAACGACGTCGGCGCCAAGCTCTTTGGCGACGGCCAAACGTTTGTCGTTCAAATCGACCGCGATCACCTGCGTTGCACCGGCCGCGCGAACCGCTTGAATCGTCAACAAGCCGATCATCCCCGCACCCACCACGACGGCGGTATCGCCCAGCGTGATTTGGGTGACATTGGCAGCATGCACGGCCACCGAAACCGCCTCGACCAATGCCGCATGCTCAAACGGCAACGTATCGGGCAACGTGTAAACGATCCGGCGAGGCACACTGATCTGTTCCGCAAACGCACCATGACGACGGTATTCGCCACAGGAAACGCCCAACACCATGCGGTTATCACAGAGGTTTCCATCGCCTTGTCGGCAAAAATGACACTCGCCGCACGAGACCATCGAATCGAACGTGACTCGCGTTCCCTCAGGCAAATCCGTTACATTTTCGCCCGTGGCGATCACAATCCCGGCCGCTTCGTGCCCCATCACCAACGGCGGAATGCGACGTCCGGTGCTGCCGTCATAGCCATGAATATCGCTGCCGCAGATGCCGCATGCTTCGACCTGAACCAAAACATCATCGGCGCCCACTTCCGGAGCATCGACGTCGGTGACTTGCATCTCTTTATATTCGGTTAGCAATAACGCTTTCATGGTTGTCTCAATCGCGTAATGATGGTGCCCTTCGAAGGATCGTTCCTGCGCTGCGGGAGCGTCCCTAACAAAGATAATGGGGGGCGGACGGTCGCAGTTTATCACAAGGAAGCCAAAATTGAATGACGACGACGAAACACTGACCGCCTACCACGAAGCAGGCCATGTGGTCGTCGGCTACCTGCTAGGCGCCCAGATCGAAGAGGTTCGGCTTGATAGCATGATTGACGACGATTTGCCCCGGCGTTTTGGCGATTGTTTGGTCAATTGGGGAAAAGTAGACGCCGGCTGCGACTGGCAACGCCAATGCGAATTGATGACGATTTTGGCCGGTCCGGTCGCTGAAATGATCTATCGGGGCGAGCGGCTGCATCCGGCCCATTTCGGGCCTTGGCAAGGCGATTGGCAACAAGCGTGCGAACGATCCGTCGGCGTGTTTACAAGCGACGTCCAGCAAGTCCGATTTCTCGAACAGTTAATCGCCCGTCTGTATCGCCGCATACAAGATGAACAGTGGTGGGCTGCGATCGCAGCGGTCGCCGACGAACTGCTGGCCCACGAAGCACTCGAGCACGACGACGTCGCCACCGCCGTCGCATTCTGGCTTGGTTAATGTGGGATAGGCTGTAGCGAAACTCGCCAAGAGTTTCGGCCCACACACTATCCCCGAAACTCTTGGCGAGTTTCGCTACGTTTTGATGCGACACATTGACGTGACGGCTTCACTACTTGATGAACAGCATCTCTTGGTACTTCGGCAGCGGCCAAATATCGTCCGCGACGATCCCTTCAAGCTCGTCCGCCACCTCACGCACCGCATTCATCGCTGGCAGCACTACTTCGCTGTAATGTTTGGCGTGTTCGATCAAGCCACCGCCGACCGCATCGTCCATCTTCTTCTGCAGCAGCGTGACATTGTCTTGCAACTGTTTCACCAGCGATGTCATCTCATCGAGCGTGTCGGTGTCAAAATCATAGCCCAACAACTTCAGGTTGGTGCAGGTCGCGGCCAGTTCATTTTGGTAGCGAATCGCTGCGGGGAAGATCATCGTTTTGGCCATATTGTACGTCAACTTGGCTTCGACATTGATCGACATGCAGTACTGCTCGAGATAAGTCTCAAGTCGACTTTCCAGTTCACGACCTGACAACACGCCATACTTCTGAAACAACTCAGCCACCTCAGGTGATTGTAGATACGGTAGCGCATCCGGAGTTGACTTCATATTTAGAAGACCGAGCTTGGCTGCTTCGACATGCCATGCATCGGAGTACCCGTCGCCATTAAAGACGATCGAAGAACACTCGTTCATGATCTCCGTCAGCAGCACCTGGATCGCACTGTGTAGCGATTCGGGTGTCCCGTCGGTTGCCGCTTCCAATTGGGTTGCGCAGTAGTCGACCGACTCTGCCACGATCGTGTTCATCGCCACCAACGGCCCAGCGATCGATTGGTTCGATCCCACCGCTCGGAATTCAAACCGATTGCCTGTGAATGCAAAAGGACTCGTGCGGTTGCGATCGCCCGCGTCTTTGGGAAGCGGCGGCAACACGTCCACCCCTACCGTCAAAGTCCCTTTTGCGATTGACGAGTTCGCACCACCCGCTTTGATTTGCTCGAACACGTCGGTCAATTGGTCCCCCAGGAACACCGACATGATCGCTGGCGGAGCCTCGTTGGCGCCAAGCCGGTGATCGTTGCTGGCGGTCGCAACCACTGCTCGCAGCAACCCCTGGTACTTATGAACCGCACGGATCACAGCGGCGCAGAACACCAAAAACTGTGCGTTTTCGTGAGGCGTATCGCCTGGATCCATCAGATTGCCCTGAGAGCGGCTACCCAAGGACCAATTCACATGTTTACCCGAACCGTTCACACCCGCAAACGGTTTTTCATGCATTAAGCATGTCATTCCATGTTTTTCGGCAAGTCGTTTCAGCGTCGTCATCAGCAATTGTTGGTGGTCGGTCGCAAGGTTTGCCGATTCAAACATCGGAGCGATTTCGTACTGGCCTGGCGCGACTTCGTTATGCCGCGTCTTGACAGGAATCCCCAGTTTGAAGAGCTCTCGTTCGCTCTCGAGCATGAACGCCAAGACGCGTTCGGGGATCGCACCAAAGTAGTGATCGTCAAACTCTTGCCCCTTTGGCGGTTTGGCTCCGAACAACGTGCGTCCCGCGTTGACTAAGTCGGGGCGAGCAAAATAGAAGTGTCGGTCGATCAAGAAATATTCTTGCTCGGGTCCCGCCGTCGAGGCGACGAAGGCACCATCTTCGTGACCGAACAATTTCAAGATCCGCTGAGCTTGTTTGTTCAGCGCCTGCATCGATCGCAGTACAGGCGTTTTCTTGTCCAACGCTTCCCCGGTCCACGAAACAAACGCGGTTGGAATGCACAGCGTCGTTCCATTCGGATTCTCCAAAATGTACGCCGGACTGGTCACGTCCCAGATCGTGTAGCCACGAGCCTCGAAGGTTTGCCGAATTCCGCCGGTTGGGAAACTCGAACCATCCGGTTCGCCTTGAATCAACTGACTGCCACTAAATTCGGCGATCGAGCCCCCTTCGCCATCCGGCGACAGGAAACTGTCGTGCTTCTCTGCCGTGGCGCCCGTCAGCGGATAAAAGACGTGAGCGTAATGAGTCGCCCCCTTGCTGAGCGCCCAATCTTTCATCGCCGAGGCAACCGCATCGGCCACGGTTGGGTCTAACTTTTCACCCGATTCGATTGTCTTGACCAACGACTTGTATACCGGTTTGGGCAGCCGCTCTTGCATCACCTTCTTGCTAAAAACATTGGCGCAGAACAGATCCTGCATCGGAGTTTCCGAGAAATCCATCACCGGCGCATTAGTGTTATAGCCCGTAACGGCAGCGATCGCCGAAAGCCGCGGACTCAGACCAGGTGGGGTTGCCGCAGATCCGTTGCTGGCTGGCCCACGGGGATTGCTTTTTGTCTCGGGAGTCAGCGTTGTGCTCATCTTTCATTCCGGCTTTGTTGGGAGAAGAGTTAAGTTGCGCGGACAACTCGCTGCATCAATGCGGCAACGCCGTCATCCGCGTTCACCCCCGGCTAATCGCAAACCCTGTGCCCGTCCCAAGGTTATTCCACCCTCTGGCGAGAGAGAAGCACCTGCGAAGAGAGGGATACACCGCCTCCGACACTGGCGTTTTACGTGGTTTGGTCGCAGTGCAAGCCGGCAACCCGCAATTCCAAGCCGGGGGGAAAACATCACCGGCATCTATGGCAAACAACCGTGCGTGCAACGATCAAGGGCATTGGCTGCTTATTACTTGGGCACTTGGGTGGGTGCTGGCGAGCGGCTTTTGAACCGTTTTGACCACAATTAGGGGATGAAACTCATTTGAACATGGGCGGCATGGTTTGTGCTTTGCAACTCTGCGGAATTCTCAAGCAACTCTGCTCCCGCAGAGCCTCTGCAACGAGGGCAAATTTCTCTCTCCTGGTCACCACAGCTCTACCGAATTCATGCACCGATTTAATCCGACGAAGCAATCTCAGAGTCCGATGGACACACATCAAAAGGCGCTTGATGTGAATTTGGATCCACGGCGTTACGGCACGTTTGCCGAAATCGGAGCGGGGCAAGAAGTCGTCCGCTGGTTCTTTCGCGTCGGCGGCGGGGCCGGCACGATTGCCAAAAGTATGTCCGCCTATGACATGAAGGTCAGCGACGCGATTTACGGACGCGCATCACGCTACGTCTGTCGCGACCGCTTGCAGGCGATGCTCGATTACGAACACCGACTGAATCTGGATCGACTGCGCGAGGTCCGCGGCGACACCACAGCCTTCTTCGCCTTTGCCGACACCGTCTCGGCGAGAAATTTTCAAGGGACCAATGAGTGCCATGGTTGGATGGGAATCAAGTTCCAAGCTCATCCTCGCGATGACGATAGCCAAATCATTATCCATGTGCGAATGCTTGACGAAGAGGCTGCACTACAACAAGAAGCACTCGGGATCGTTGGCGTCAACCTCGTGCACGGCGCCTTTGCACTGCATCATGAACCCGAACTGCTCGTCGATTCGCTGCTCGACGGACTCTCGACATCGCGGATCGAGATCGACATGATCGAGTTTTCGGGAATCGCGTTCCGGCACGTGGACAACCGTTTGATGAGTTTGAAACTTGTCGAACTCGGCTTGAGCGGTGCTGCGATGTTCGCCAGCAACGGTGAAGTGCTGCAGCCATCGGAGTTCTTTTACCGCAAACCCATCTTGGTTGAACGAGGCAGTTTTCGTCCAGTATGCAATGTCAATTTAGACATGCTGCGTGGGGCGAACGAAAAGTTTTCTCAGCTACCCAGTGTCGCTGGCAAAGAAGTGGTTCAAGTAATGGAGATCACGATGAACAACTTGAAGGCCGAAGGCGAAATCGATCTGCGTGACTTCCTCGCTCGCGCCGATGTGATGGCCGCCTGTGGCATGCCCGTTCTGATTTCGGACTACTTTCGCTACTTCCGTCTAGCCGCTTATCTGTCGCGTTACACCAAAGAAAGTATCGCGATCACGATGGGCGCAGGCAGCTTACTCGAACTGTTTGACGAACAGTACTACACCAGCCTTGAAGGTGGGATTCTTGAATCGTTTGGACGTCTGTTTAAGAACGACTTGAAGATTTACTGCTACCCGCTATTGGATCCGGCGACGGGCCAGATCGTGACCTGTGAAAACCTCGAAGTCAAACCGGAACTTAGCAAGCTGTACCACTACCTGTTGGACCGTGGCGAGATCAACGCGGTGGAAAGCTACGATGCTGATTGTCTTAAGATCTTCTCACGCGAGGTGCTTGGCATGATCAAAAACGGTGACCCCAATTGGGAAGCAATGGTGCCTGAACCGGTCGCAGAGGTGATCAAAAGTAAGAGTTACTTTGACTACCAACCGGCCTAGTAAATCGCCTGGAACTGCGTTGGGGCGGCAGCTTGCCCCCCGTGTGTTTGCGGCACTCGTATTGGCCCCAATAACCCAATAAATACGTAAAGGATGTGGTGGATCGCCACAGCGAGATCAGGACTTTTGCGGATATTCGGCCGATAATCGCGTTCAGCGTGTGTCATTCCGGCATTGGCAAGGTGCGCTCGCAATTGTCGCAGGCACTTTATAGATTCTGCTGTCTCATCCTTATCGAATCCAAATGCCAATGTTAATTGAAATGCCCGATACGTTGATTTCCGACACGGTGCGTCGCTACCGGCACACTCATTATCGTCACACTAAAATTATTGCGACTCTCGGACCGGCTACCCAGTCCGAAGAAGGGCTGACCCGTCTGATTAATCAGGGTGTTGACGTCTTTCGTTTGAACATGGCACACGGAACGGGCGAGTGGGCGATCGAGGTCACTTCGCGGATTCGCGAGACGTCCGAGAAAGTCGGTCGTCACGTTGCTGTGATGATGGATGTGAAAGGCCCCGAAATTCGCACCGGCGACGTAGACGAGCCGGTCGAATTGATTGTTGGGAACCAACTTCGACTGCAAGCTTCGTCGAATCCCACGCCCCATGATCCGGATTGCCCCTGTGTCTCGGTCAACTATCCCGACCTAGCGCGTGATGTCAAAGTGGGTGCGACCATTTTGATCGATAGCGGGCTCATTCGCATGCGAATTCTCGACAAGGATGACGATGGTATTCGTTGTGAAGTGCTGACGCCCGGCGTCCTAACCTCACGACGGCATCTCAATCTGCCGGGTGTGCACGTCAACTTGCCCGCGGTGACTGAGAAAGACAAAACGGATTTGCGAGCGGGTGTTCAAGCCGGAATCGATTTCGTCGCCCTCTCGTTCGTTCGCACCGCCGAGGACGTCCGTACCTTGCGAGCCTTCTTGGATGAGCTTGATTCCACCGCACGCATTGTGGCCAAGATCGAAGACCAGGCCGGTGTGCAGAACATGGAAGAAATCATTCGCGAGGCCGATGGGGTGATGATCGCGCGAGGCGACTTGGGAATCGAGATTGATTACCACAAGCTGCCCTTGGTTCAATCGCAGCTGATCGTGGCATGCCAAAGCGAAGGCAAGCCAGTGATCATTGCGACGCACCTACTGGAATCGATGATCCAGTCACCGATGCCAACCCGGGCCGAAGTGTCGGACGTCAGCAATGCGGTTCGCGAACAAGCCGACGCCGTCATGCTGTCGGGCGAAACAACGACGGGCGCCTATCCGTTTGAATCGGTCGAGGTGATGAAGAACATCATCCGCAGTATCGAGCCCACTGTTAGCCGTTCGCTCAATTCACTGATCACGCTTCGCGAGCCCAAAGCCAAGATGCTCCGCTCGGCTGCGTTGCTTGCTCAAGAGCTTGGCCAAGCAGGCATTATCGTGTTCACCCGCAGTGGTTTCCTGGCCTATGTGCTCGCAGCACTTCGCCCTCGCGGGGTTCCCATTTATGCGTTTACCGACGTCGACGACACCTTCAATCAAATGTTGTTGCCATGGGGCGTTGAACCGTTCTTGATGGATTTTTCGGATGATCCCGAAGTCACCATTGCCAACGCGATCCAGCGCTTGCGGCAAAGCGACTGGGTTACTCCCGGCAGCTGGCTGGTCGTGATCACCAATGTTTTGGCGCACGGCAAAGTGATCGATGCGTTGCAGTTGCGTCAAGTCGAAGAGACGATCACCACTGAGCAATAGCCAAGCATGCGGCGTACCTCTAACACAGCCAATGGCATGGGGTTTCCGCCGAACTCGCTTTCGCCAATGACATCGTGAGTGACCGTGGAATCGAAACAAAACAATGATGGGGCGTCTAGCCTGACGAAATCGAGAAACGCGGCAGCGCCCGCTTCGCGGATCTCGGTCTCGACGCCGCTCCGCCGTATCCTGACCGGCGGGTTGTTGTTTTTGTTTATCTGTATGGTCGCGGTGGCAGGCTACATGGCTGCCGGATGGCATCTCGACGATGCGCTTTACATGGTCGTGATCACGATCTTTGGCGTCGGTTACGGCGAAGTTCATCCGATCGAATCGCCGGCGCTGCGTGCGCTGACAATTATGGTGATCGTGGCCGGCTATGGTGCCGTGATTTATACCGTCGGAGGTTTTATGCAGATGTTGATCGACGGCGAACTGAACCGCGCGATAGGAGCACGACGAATGACTAAGGGCATTGAGCGACTGAGCAATCACACGATTATCTGTGGGATGGGACGCTTAGGCACGATTTTGGCACGCGAGCTGTATGCGGCTGGCAAGCCATTTGTGGCGATCGATACCGACTTGGACCGACTGCGTGATGCCGAAGATCGCGGCTACTTGGTCCTGCACGGTGATGCGTCGGAAGAGGACATCTTGGATCAAGCTGGAATCAAGCGTGCCTCCAACGTGGCTGCGGTATTGTCTCTCGATGCCACGAATGTGTTTGTCACGATCACAGCGCGTGATATGAATCCAGCCGTCCGCATTATTGCTCGCGGCGAAAATCCGCGAACGGAAAAGAAATTGCTTGGCTGTGGCGCCGACCAAGTCGTCTTGCCCACCGCGATCGGAGCTCAAAAGGTGGCTCAGTTGATTACACAGCCGACGGCCGAAAGTATTTTGGAGCAGATTCAGGATCAAGGCACGATGCTGGAGGATCTTCGGCGGATTGGGCTACAGTTCAACGAACTGGAAGTCGTATCGGATTCCGAGCTTTCCAATCACGCCCTCAGCGAGCTGGAGATTCGCGGCAATCACAGTTTTTTGATTGTTGGCGTTCGCCACTTCGACGGCACGACACAGTTGAACCCGCCGCCCAGTCTGCTATTGAAACCAGGGGACATTGTGATCGTGCTGGGACACGAGGACGACCTGCCCGAGATCGCCCGTCGCTTCCTGAAAAAGCAACCCAAAATGACCTACCGCGGCATCTCCGTCGAGAGCTAAGGAAGGTAGGCAGGTGTCTTCGATGTCATCTGATTAGCCGTTTGGCAACAGACTTGACATCACCTTCGACCCGCCGGATCTGTGTTGCTTAACGCGAGACTTGATCCGGCCTGCATCACTCACGGCGCTCCTTCCGCATTGCTGCCGTTGGCTGTCGAGTGGTTCTCCTTTGGCTGTTCGAAGGTTGTGACTCGCATTTCATCAAAACGGATGTCGGGATTCGCGCGATGCAGTGCTTTTACATCCCATTCGGACTGCAGTAATACGGCGTCGTGTCCGAACTGATCCAGTGCCAGTTTGCCAGAGTAGGGGAGTTTGATTTTCGATTTTTGCTCTTCGGTTGCGTTAAACCAACGCACCAATTTATAGGGCCGCCAACTCAGCGACGTGGGGGCGTTGTACTCGGATTCCAGACGATAGCGGACGACATCGAACTGCAATTCACCGACGGCAGCCAACAGATTTTCGCGGCGTTTGGTGTGGGCATCGTGAAAGACTTGGATCGCTCCTTCTTCGACCAGCTGTTTCAGACCTCGGTCGAATTGTTTGCGCCGCGCCGTATCGGTGCAATCCAGTACGGCAAAGAACTCGGGTGAAAACTGTGGCAATCCTTCTTGGTGAACAATTTCATTTTGGCAGAGCGTATCTCCAAGCCGAAACTCTCCGGGGCACACCAAGCCAATGATGTCCCCTGGGTAAGCCTCTTCGATCGTTTGACGGTCTTGGCCAAAGATGCGAAACGCGCGAGCGAGCCGAATCTTCTTCATTGATCTCGCAATGGTCACTTCCATGTCTCGCTCGAACATCCCACTGCAAACTCGCAAGAAGGCAACGCGGTCGCGATGCCGAGGATCAAGGTTGGCTTGAATCTTGAAAATGAATCCTGAGAAGTTCGGCGAGGGCTTCGGCGGATGTTGCTCATTCGTTGTTCGCGATCCCGGCGGCGGACATAACTTAAGAAATCCATGCAAGAAATGTTCAATACCAAAATTGGTCAACGCACTACCAAAGAACACCGGCGTTTGCGCGCCGCCCAGGAATTGACTCCGCTCCAGCGAGGCTCCCGCCATCCGTACCAATTCCACCTCTTCACCGGTGGCGTCAATGAGTTCTGGGCTGATCGCCGGTTCGACCGTTTCCAAGTCGGACCAGGAGACCATTTTGGAAGAGATGCGACGATTCGCACGCTGCTCGTCAAACAGGTGAACCGAATCATCATGCAGGTCGATGAAACCGCGGAAGTCTTCGCCGCTTCCAAGGGGCCAATTCTGCGGCACCGGTTCGATCGAGAACTTGCGTTCAATCTCGTCGATGATTTCCAGCGGCGAACGTCCCCGGCGATCCACTTTGTTGACAAACGTCAGTACGGGAATTTTTCGCAGCGCACAGACACGGAACAGTTTCTCGGTCTGGGCCTCGATCCCCTTGGCCAAGTCGATGACCATCACGGCCGCATCAGCAGCCATCAGGGTGCGGTAGGTGTCTTCGCTAAAATCATGGTGACCGGGGGTGTCGAGCAAATTGATTTGGACTCCGGCGAACTCAAACGTTAGCGCCGTCGAGCTTACCGAGATGCCACGCTCCTGCTCCATCTCCATCCAATCCGATTTTGCCGTCCGCTCGGATTTCCGGCCTCGAACCGCACCGGCAATCTCGATCGAGTTGCCGAACAGCAATAGCTTTTCGGTCAACGTTGTCTTGCCAGCATCGGGGTGCGAAATGATAGCAAACGTTCTTCTCCTCAAACGCTGCGTTTCAATTTCGGCAATCGACGAAGCCGATTTGGCGGCGATGGTTGGTTTGGTTGGGAGGGTGCTCATATTTGAAACTAAATCGGAGATGACACTAAGTGCTTTGATACACTCGGTTTGCGGCCGATGACGCGGCGGTCATGAGTCGGGTGGATTGAAATCGACTTGGGCTATTCCCTGTCGAGCGGTCAAAGGGCAGGTCCCGTCGAGAGAGAGGACACGGATAAAGCACAGCGTTTAGAGTGACTGTCAAGTAAACAACAATCGTTCGGCGATTCTCGCACTGCATGGCAGCGGCTCGCCGTCGGCTTGGGTGCTAAGGGGGAGTGATCATGCAGCAAAGGTAACTTCTGAAAAGACTTGCGGCAACGACACATGTCTGATTCGCAGCTTCCTGTCCGCTTCCCAGGCATCGCAAAGGTCGATGATATCGGGGGGGACGGCAGGATGAACGCCCCTTGCGTCATGTTTTGTGGATTCGCCAGATGCCTTAAAGCACGCCGAGTCGCGCTCGCTGATTTCTCTGTATTCTAAAAACTCAGGGAAATCGTTCTAAGAACTCAGGCAAGTCGCTTCGGCGTTAGTTCGCGTCGTTCGCTGAGTCTGTATGCAAAGGCGACAGTAAGTCGATGCCATGCCACAGCTATCCGCTGTTGGCAATCCGCTCAGTGGGTGGCGTACAGCGATTGATACTCATGCAAATGGCTGTCGATGTCGCGTGACAGAATTTT
The DNA here is from genome assembly GCF_052161655.1 of Novipirellula methanifontis. Classification (GTDB taxonomy): domain Bacteria; phylum Planctomycetota; class Planctomycetia; order Pirellulales; family Pirellulaceae; genus Novipirellula. Next base: position 9,985,582 of record NZ_CP197418.1, on the reverse strand, counting down.
CTCAAGCGAATCGTGGTCAGTTGATCCAGTAAAGCAACTTTCTCTACGGCGTTGGTAGGATGGGCGGTTGGTGTGCCAATTCGACAGGAGTGGTTTGCAGATTCTTAATTTCGGCTTCCAGTTTATTCACCGCTTCGGAACCAGTATGGAAACCGTACTCCAGTTCAAAGCTTCGTGATTGGCCGGACGCCAATTTTGGCACGCGGCCGAAATGACGCTCGACGTTACGATTGAAAGGGAACCCGGTGCCCGGTTCAATTCCTGTCACGTAACCATCCGCTTCGGCTGCGGTGTTCTTCCAGATCGTCAAGTAAGGCAGTTGCGATGTATTCCAAGCGACCGAGGCTGCTTGATCTCCGGCGGCGTTGATCAGCATCGCTTGGGTTCGTCCTCTCGCATCCGCCAACGGATGAACCAAGTAAACTTGCTCCAGGAATCCTTTGGTCGGCGGTAGGTAGCTCGCAAAATTGTCGATTGATTTAGCCGCGTTCTCGTTCATCGGCTCGATCTTCTCGGCTGCAACGACGGTGCGAGCGTCTTTTTCCAACAGCGGCGTGCCAAAATTGGTGTGATAGATCAGCTGGAATTCTTGCTCGTCGGCACCGTGATTCACCAACGTGTCGGTGATCCGCAGCGAGGACTCGCCCGGAACAGTTGAAATCTCGGTGATTAACTCGAGTTTCGGACCATAGAACATTCGTTCGTTGACGATGCCTTGCAGTCGGATGCGATGAGGAGCTTCGCGATCGACCGTGACAGTGACTTTTGACGCGGGGATGTTGCCAATCTTGCCGTGCAGCGTCAGATCCATCTCGACCTTGTCGCCCACGTTGTTGGTGAATACGTCCTTGCCGGGATGTCCCGCATATTCCAGACCGCAGCGGACCATCCATTCGTTGAATCCTTCCAACCATCCAAGTCCGCCTCGACTTTCGAGATTTATGTATTGCGGATGAACCACCTCTTTGACGGGCGAGTCCCAACCGAACCGCGCGGCTGCTGTGCCCGGCGCATTCGCGTTCGCTTTTTTCGTGACTCGCAACACACTCATGCCTCGTGTGGGAATCACGACGATTTCCAGCACGCCGTTGTCGATCGTGACAAGTTCACAGCCCTCTTGTTTACCACCGTGCAGTGTCGTTTTTTCCACGGACCATGCGGGCTGGTTCTTCGGCAGCACGTCGGCGAAGTCTTTCGCAGTGATTCGCAAACTGTCGGTTCGTGTATTCGAGTCGGTGTCGGTTAAAATGACCACGTGATCACCGCCAGTATTTTCTTGGGTCAGACCTACAGTGGCCACACAAATGCATGCGATCACGGCTAGGGCAAAATGGAAACGGTGGAACATGGGGCAGCTCGCCTTCGTGCAATCAAGGAATATCTTGGAATCCAACGTAACCGAACTCGCGTCCACGGTCGGCAAAACGAGGCGGGAAATTGGCAAATTTGCGACAATTCCGTTGGTGCTGCGATATTCCACACCGGCCTCGTGTCGCTCGGTTATGATGAGGAAGATGCATTTGGCGGACGAAATCCCTTTGCAAGCACAAGTAACGCCCTCAGCGAGTACAAGCAAAGCCCGGATCGGTCCGCCGCCTCCCTCGCTCTCCATCCCACCTTGAACCTACCTGATGCGTTTTTTACTGTCGATTCTTGCGCTCCGGCATGGCTTGCTGTTCAGTGGGCTGTTGCTTGTTGTCCCGCTCGCTGCTGCGGACGTCGTTGATGGACCCTCTTCGTTTCCACCCGAACAGATTGAGTTTTTCGAGTCACAGATTAGGCCGCTATTGGTCCAGTATTGTTTCGATTGTCACAGCACCGATGCACCTGAGTTGGAAGCCGGTTTGTACGTCGACAGCCGTGAAGGGCTTTTGCAAGGCGGCGAATCAGGAGCCGCAGTGGTCCTGGGAAAGCCGTCCGAAAGTTTGCTGATCCAGTCGGTCAACTATGAAGCGAGCGAGATGCCGCCAGACCGTAAATTAGAGCAGCGGCAAATTGATGCGTTGACGAAATGGGTCGAAATGGGGGCGCCGTGGCCGCAGGTTACCTCGTCGCCCGGCGTGCCGATTGCGAGCGGCAATGATTGGTCCACATTCGACTGGGACGAGGCTCGACAGAGTCATTGGGCATGGCAGCGGGTACAGCGGCCGGAAATCCCAAATGTCGAAATCGCAAACGTCGACCAACCGTCCGTGGTCAATCCGATTGATCGATTCGTGGTCGCTCGCCGCGCGGCTGCGGGGCTTGATGCAGCGGCGACCGCAGAACCCGCGATGTTGGCCCGCCGCATCTACATCGATTTGATCGGTGTCCCGCCCACTCCATCGCAAGTGCAGTCGTTTGTTGCTGCGGCGTCGGTGAACGCTCAAAACGCGGTGGAGTCGCTGGTCGATGAACTGCTCGCTTCGCCGCTGTATGGCCAACGCTGGGGGCGTCACTGGTTGGACGTCGCTCGATACAGTGATGGGCTCGGCGGTTTTCTAGACAACAAGGTATTGGACGCCGCTTGGCGCTATCGCGATTGGGTCGTGGACGCCTTGAATCGCGATTTGCCGATCAATGAATTTATTCGGCTGCAGATTGCCGGCGATCTCAGCGGGGATGCTTCCGATGCGATTGCGACCGGATTTTTGGCACTCGGCCCAACCTATCAATCTGATGGTGGCGATCCCGACAGTGTTGCTCAAGCCAAAGGGGAAACGCTGGATGATCGCATCGATACGCTAACGCGTGGTTTGCTGGGGATCACCGGAGCGTGTGCGCGGTGTCATGACCACAAATTCGATCCGATTCCGCAACAGGATTACTACTCGTTGGCGGGCATTTTCAACAACACCGCAATGCATGATCTGCCGCTCGCGGCGGACGAGGTGGTCAAGCGATTTAACAACCACAAGAATGAAGTAAACGAGCTGCAAAAACAACTCAATCAGCTCAACAAAAAAATCAAGGGCGAGAAACGCAAAGCGACTGCGGCGGAACAAACGCAGCAAGACGAGTGGAATGTAAAATTGGCTGAGCTAAAACGGGATGCACCCCCCAGCTATGACGTCGCCCATGCCTTACATGACACCGGCAGCAGCGATATGAAAGTCGCCTTGCGTGGCAATCTTCGTAAAACTGGCGACGTGGCACCGCGTCGTTTTTTGCGGTTGCTGTCCGGGGAAGAGCCGGCTCGATTTAGTAAAGGCAGCGGACGTGAGGAACTGGCCGCCGCGATCATTGATCCCAAAAACCCGCTGACCGCTCGTGTTTTTGTCAATCGTGTGTGGATGCATCATTTTGGCGCTGGATTGGTCCGCACGCCAAGCAACTTTGGAACGCTTGGCGAATCTCCGACACATCCTGAGTTACTCGATTGGATGGCCAGTGAATTTGTCGCGGGCGGTTGGTCACTAAAATCGCTTCATCGCCAAATCATGACTTCGGCCACCTATCAGCTCAGCAGCACGTTTGACGAGCAATCATTCAAGGTCGACGGCGATAACCGATTGCTGTGGCGAATGAGTCCGCGGCGAATGGACGTCGAAGCGTGGCGTGATTCGCTATTGGCGGTGACCGGCGAGCTCGATACATCACTGGGTGGTCCCTCGCTGCCGAATGTCACGGAAAATAAACGCAGAACGCTGTATGCCAAAGTCAGCCGTAACGGCGACGTCTTTGAGTCGGATCGCTTCCTGCGTCGCTTCGATTTTCCGCTGATGCGGGCGACCGTTGCACAGCGGCCCAGCAGCATTGTGCCACAACAGTATTTGTTTTTGATGAATAGCCGCTTTATGGTCGAGCGAGCGAAATCGCTGGTGGCGTTGCTGGCGACTGCGAGTGAATCAGACGCGGCGCGGATCGAGCACGCTTACGATTTGTTGTACTGCCGCAGTCCCGAACCGATGGAATTACAGCTCGGGCTCGAGTTTCTTTCCAGTCCCGAAGATGCGAATCCACTGTCGCGTTGGGATCGCTACGCCCAGGTCTTATTGAGTTCCAATGAATTCATGTTTGTGAGGTAATTGAAGATGTTTCACTATGATCCACTGCCCGTTCTGAGCCGCCGCGACGCGCTTCGCAAAATTGGCGCCGGGTTTGGCTCGATGGGGTTGGCAAGCGTGGTCGCCCAGGCTGGGGTGGCAACGGAATCCACCTCGATGGCTTCGCCACTATCGCCGAAACTGCCGCACTTTGCGCCCAAGGCCAAGCATGTGATTCAGTTGTTCATGCCGGGCGGTCCGTCTCAGGTGGACACGTTTGACTACAAGCCGCAGCTGGCGAAATTCGCGGGTCAGAGGCCTGCGATGGTCGATCGTAAATCACTGCGAAATACAAAGATGGGGCTGATGCCATCGCCATACTCGTTTAGGCAGTACGGGCAATGCGGCAAGCACGTCAGCGAAATTTTTCCGCACGTCGCTGAATGTGTAGACGACATTTGTTTCATTCATTCGATGCACACCGACATTCCCGAACACGCCGGCGCGATGATGATGATGAACGCCGGCCATCTGCAACCAAGTCGCCCCAGTATGGGATCGTGGTTGGTCTATGGTTTGGGAACCGAGAATCAAGATTTGCCTGGGTTTGTGGCGATGAGTCCCCGGGCTCAGCCTCGCAACAAACTGGCCAACTGGAGCAATGCGTTTCTGCCGGGCGCCTACACCGGCACCTATGTCAACATTCATGATATGCAGCCCGATCGCATTTTGGACGACCTGAAAAACGGTTGGTTGCCCAAAGCGGGCCAGCGTCAGCAGGCGGATTTACTGACACGGCTAAACCAAATCGATCTCCAGCGCCAGCAACAAGACCAGCAGCTCGAAGCGAGCATCCAGACGATGGAGATGGCGTTTCGCATGCAGTTCGCTGTTCCCGATGCGTTTGATACGAGCCAGGAATCGAAGCAAACGCTCGATATGTATGGCGACAGCGAATATGCGAAAGGTTGCTTGTTGGCTCGGCGGTTGATTGAACGTGGCGTCCGCACCGTCCAGCTCTCTCATTCCATCGACGGATACGATATTGCTTGGGACACCGGGCACGGCAATATCGTCGACGGCCATCGAGACCTCGCGGTGGCCTGTGATCAAGGGATCGCGGCGCTGATCAAAGACTTGAAACAACGCGGGTTGTTTGAAGAAACCTTGTTGATTTGGGGTGGCGAGTTTGGTCGTGCTCCGACATCCGAAGGGCAAAAGGGACGCGACCATGATCATTACGGATTCACCACTTGGATGGCAGGCGGTGGCGTGAAAGGCGGAATTAGCTACGGATCGACCGACGAATTTGGGCTGACCGCAATCGAAGATCGTGTGCACGTCCACGACTTGCATGCGACGATCCTGCACTTGATGGGGCTGGACCACGAGCGGTTGACGTACCGCTACAGCGGGCGTGACTATCGCTTGACCGACGTGCATGGAAAAGTGGTGAAGGACATTATTGCCTAGACTTCTGCGATTACAATGAAAGCCTCAATCGAAATCAACTGTTACCCCTCTTCTTCCGACAGAAACTTATGTTGAATTTTCTCCGCATTCTTGCCGTCGTTCCCGTCGTTGCATTGACTCTGGTCACCAACGTCCGCGCCCATGCGGAAGAGGCCGATCAAATCAAACGGCCGAACGTGCTGTTCATCCTGACCGATGATCAACGCTACGACGCGCTCAGCTGTATGGGGCATCCTCATTTGAAAACGCCGCACATTGACCGATTGGCCGAGGAAGGATTGCTGTTCAAAAATCACTTTTGCACCACCAGCCTCTGTTCGCCCAGTCGAGCTTCGATCCTGAGCGGATTGTATGCTCACACTCACGGTGTTTTTAATAACTTCACCGAGTACCCAGCGGACATGATCAGCTTTCCGCTGCGTTTGCAGGACACTGGGTACGAAACCGCCTACGTCGGCAAGTGGCATATGGGCGAGGGGAATGATATGCCGCGTCCTGGGTTTGATCATTTTGTGACTCACAAGGGTCAAGGCAGTTATTTTGATACCGAATTCAATTTCAACGGCAACGATCGCCGAGTGGTCAAGGGTTACTACACCACAGTCGTGACCGATATGGCAATGGACTGGATCGGGGACCGCGACTCGGACAAGCCGTGGTTGATGATGGTCGGCCACAAGGCTCCACACAGTTTCTACTTTCCCGAAGAGAAGTATGAAAAGACGTTCGACGATGTCGATGTGCAGTATCCCAAGAGTGCGTTCAACTTGAGTGACAAGCCGGCGTGGTTTCAAAAGCGACTCGATACTTGGCACGGAATCTATGGCCCACTATTCGATTGGCGAAAACAGTTTCCTGACAAAAGTCCCGAGGCGGTGAAGGATTTTGCCCGCATGGTCCGTGCTTATTGGGGAACGCTGTTATCGGTAGACGACAGCGTCGGGCGTTTGTATCAGTTCCTCGCTGAGCGTGGCGAACTGGATAACACGCTCGTAATCTTTACCTCGGACAACGGGCTATTGGAGGGAGAACATGGCATGGTCGACAAACGGACCGGACATGAACCTTCGATCCGGATACCACTGGTGGTCCGTTACCCAGGACTGACTAAGCAAGCTCGAGTGATTCCGCAACTAACCGCTACGATTGACTTCGCTCCTACGATTCTGGATGTCTGTCACGCCGAACCGCTGGAAAAGGTACACGGGGCAAGCTGGAAACGTTTGGCACAAGGCGACACGTCGGATTGGCGAACCAGTTTGTATTACGAATACAACTACGAAAGTCAGTTTCCTTACACACCCAATGTTCGGGCGCTGCGAACCGATCGCTGGAAATACATTCGCTACCCGCATGGTGACGGATCGCCTGATCGTCACATGGCAGAGTTGTACGATTTGTCGGTCGATCCCGAAGAAGACAAGAATCTGATCAATGTCGCGGAGCATGCTGGGACGGTCAAAATGTTGCGGGCCGAGCTTGATCGATTAATCGCCGCCAGCGGCGACGGAAAACCTGACACCATGCCGATTGACGAAGGAATCCAATCCGGCTTACCCGAAGAGTCGATCCGCTAGACGGCCCGGAATGTGCACGCGTTTTTGCGATGCATACATCGTATTCCGCCGACGTACGGGTGTTAGACGAAATGGTCGCTTCGAAAGTATGGATTGGCACCGCAGGATGGAGTTTGCGTTCAGAGCACAAGTCCCACTTCCCCGAGACCGGGACGCACTTGCAGCGTTACAGCAAAATCTTGAGCGCCGTCGAAGTGAACTCGTCGTTCTATCGCTCGCATCGTCCGCAGACATGGGCGAAATGGAGCGAAAGTACTGGCGAGACGTTTCGTTTTAGCGTTAAAGCTCCACGTCAGATCACACACCATCGGCGATTGAAAGACGTCCGCGATTTGTGGGAGTCGTTTTGGAGCGAAGTCAGTCAGCTTGGCGAGAAATTGCGAGTCGTCCTTTTTCAATTGCCGCCGACGCTGGCCTTTGATCAACAAGTCGCAAGTCAATTCTTTTCAGACATTCGTGAGTCCTACGACGGTCCCATTGCACTGGAACCACGACATCCAAGCTGGTTCACGCCTAGTCCAGACGAGTTGCTTAGTGAGTATCACATCAGTCGCGTGGCGGTCGATCCGCACCCATGCGGGCAGTCGGCGTTAAAACCAGCGGGCGACACGCATTTCGCCTACTACCGACTTCACGGTCACCCCAAGATTTACTATTCGAACTATTTGGACGAGTATCTAGCAAACCTACGAAGCCGGATTTACGAGTGCCCGGCGGACGAGGTCTGGTGCATCTTCGATAACACAGCGGATGGGCACGCAACCTTCAACGCGTTGAAGCTAAAGCAGCTCATATCGGAACTCCGCGCCGACATCTGAGTGAACCGCGACGGAGAGGAGACCGTCGAATAATCTTGTCGCCGCAACCGGTGCGTTTCAGTTCCCGCCAAAGTTAAAGCCAATTGGCCCGCGAATCACGCGAATGAACGCGAATAAAAACAGCTAAACAATACATTCGCGTCGATTCGCGTTATTCGCGGGCGAAACATTTTGTTGAGCATCGCCCGAAGTTAAAAGGACAGGGGCCGTCCAAACGAGCAATATCGGCGAGCGTGTGTTTCGCAGCGGTCGTTTCTGATTTGCCGACGGTTTGTTAGTCATCTGCAGCGGTCAGCAACGAAGGTAGTGGAAATCACCCTGTTTGCAATCCAGCGAGGGATCGCCGTTCGCAACGATGCTGGACACTGCGATACAATCGATTCGCTTGCGGATGTTGGTACTGGCCGTTTAGGGCGAGGCGAATTGGCAGACGAGTTTGCTTCGGAACTTTAGTAGACCATTCTCACCGGGAAATAGAGGTAGAGGTTTTGCAATGACGGATGATGCTCCGATTCCTCAACGACGAGACTCGTCCCCAAGCAAGTGGGCGGTCCCGATCATGCTTATCGCCATGCTCGCTATCTGCCTCGGTGCAGCCGGTTTCGGGGCGATCGCGACGACCTCCGAAATCGATGGGTGGTACAAGACCATTGAAAAGCCGTCGTGGAATCCTCCGGCATACGTATTCGGTCCAGTCTGGACGACTCTGTACGTGATGATGGCAGTCGCAGCGTGGTTCGTATGGAAGCCAGCTGGACTGAAGTTTGCAAAGACTCCACTGACTTTGTTTGCGGTGCAGCTTGCACTGAACGTGGCTTGGTCGTGGGTCTTCTTTCGCTTTCACCAACCAGGCTGGGCGTTCGTGGAGATCGTGGTTCTGTGGCTGGCAATCGTGGCAACAACCATCGCGTTTTTTAAGCGGTCGAAGATCGCAGGCTGGTTGATGGTCCCGTATGTGGTCTGGGTCAGTTTCGCCAGTGTGCTGAACTTCGCGATCTGGCGGTTAAATTGACCGTGGCGGTGGTCGCCACGGTTTCTCTATTTAACCGGGGTTAACGCCCAAACAAAAATCAAGTTGTACCGAATCACTTCGCCTTGACGGTTTTGGGGTATCGTTACCATCATCGAAAGTTCGTCAAACTATTTCTGCTGCATCGTGTTGGGTACGCTATGACATCGTTAAAAAAACGCAAGTTGGACTTTCACACTGGTGATGAAGTCGTAGCGGAGATCGAGCGACTGCGACGCGGCGGGTACTCAAGGTCCAAGAATTGGAACTTGACCCAAATCTGTGAACATCTGACTTACACGATGAAAGGTGGGATGGAAGGATTTGGTTTTCGTCTGCCGTGGATCTTGCGAGCGACGATCATCAAATGGATTTTCAGACGAATCCTGAGAACACGAAAGATGTCCAGTGGACCCACGATCAAACGTTTGAAACCAATAACGCATATCGGTACGGACGACAACGCGATTATCGATCAATGTATCGAAGTCATTGGCCAAGCCGACAAGTACGATGGTTCGTTGGACGATTACCCTTTTTTGGACAATCTAAAGGCGGATGAGTGGCGACAATTTATGTGGCTGCACGCAGCCCATCACCTTGGCTTCCTGATTCCCAATTCAAAGGAGGATGCCCACACCGAAGTAGAACGTTCTCCTAAGTGATTCTTTTCACTGCTCAGAGCGTCCGGCATAGGCTTCTTTTTAGGCGAAACTTGTCCCAATTGTTCCGCCAGCACAGCTGGCTCAGAGGGGGCAACCGTTGAGACAACTGTTCTACATTGCGAATCGCATGCGATTCGTATTTTGCAATAAGTGCGAAAATCGAACCTCGTGCTGCATCGCAGCTAAGAATTAGGGCTGGTGGTAGCGGAAGTCGTCAAGACTTTCGTTGTATTTGCCCACCGATCCGAAACTCTTGACGGGCTATTGATTTAATCGAAATGTAGATTGCACTGGTGAGCCGTGGGCCGTAAGGCACCGGGTAATTCGCGGAACCCGGCCGCTCACGCGTCACGGCTCACTAAATCAACAGCCCGTTGACGAGTTCCGCTACCCTATAAGTAATATGCGACGCAGCACTAGCCGGACGCTCTCGTAAGGCACCGGGTGATGCGTTCGGTCCGGTAGCAAAAAAATTGGGCGATCGTTATGCCAGGTAGCTCTTGAGCATCCAGACGGTTTTTTCGTGCACTTGGATCCGCGCGATCATGATGTCTTCAGACTCCGAGTCACCTGCCTCGCCCGCTTTGTCGCGTGCGACTTTTAGGTCACCAAGCAACTTCTCGTTCGATTTGACGAGATGCGTGACCATTTCCTTGGCCGAGGCATCTTCGGCGATCTCATCGATCCCTGCCATTTTGCAATCTTTCTCCAGGTTTTCGCAAATAAAGAGGTGGTTTAGGCAGAAAACGGGAGAAGATCAAAATTTTACAAGAAATGCGTAAGCGAGAATGGGAATCACTCCACCTATGGGCTTCCGTGCTGTCGGGTGAAGGCGCGGTACTTGTAAACTTAGTCTCGAACAGGGGGCCATCCCCTATTCAGCCTATAGTCAGCAGTAGGCGGAGCGAACTGCGGCATTGGGAAATATCAAGCCGGGCGATTAAATTGTCCATTCATGCTTATTGGCTAAATTGCATCTTCAAAATACTCACGGCTAGGTCTACATCATGACACTCCCATTTTTTCCCGGTAGGAACGCAGCGTTTACGTTGATGCTGCTTTTGTTTATTGCGAATTGCGGTGCTCAGGAATCAGCTCCTGTTTCAATCTCCAAACCAGCGATTGAACAAGACGGTTCCGCCGGTTTTGAAGCGATGTTTAGCCGCGGGTACACGCCGCTTTTCAACGGCAAGGACCTGACCGGATGGCGGAACCCGTATCCGCACGGTGAAGCCAAAGTCGTCGACGGTGAAATTCATCTGCTGGCCGATGAGAAATTCTTCTTGGTCACCGAAAAGAAGTACTCAGACTTTCGTGTCAGCGTTGATATTCACTTGCCCGAAGGCGATGCCAATTCGGGAGTCATGTTCCGATGTCACGTCGACAAAGACGCAAAAAAGATCGTCTATGGCTATCAAGCCGAATGTGACGGATCGGATCGGCGGTGGTCCGGCGGTCTCTATGACGAGTCGCGGCGGGGCTGGATCTGGCCGAGTACCAAAGGCCGTTCGCAAGACCAATTTCTTGAGCATGAAGATGAATCAAAAGCGGCTTTTGCAGATCCAACAATCGCAGGTGCACTGAATCGCAACGGCTGGAACCGGTTTGTGATCACATGCATTGAAGATCGCATCACGATCGAGCTCAACGGAGTTCCCACGGTAACGTTCCGCGATGCAAAGGATGCGTCGGGGTACATCGGTATCCAGCACCACGGCGAGGACGGCCAAACCTACCGCTTCCGAAATTTGTTCATCAAAGAGTTGCCGGAGTTCCCCGCGGAAGACTCGGTTTCGCTGACCGACCAAGCTCCTGTATCGGTCAAGAAAATTAGCGACGAGATTACCCTCGTGGATTTCGGCAAAGTCGCCTTCGGAAACATCGCGATGCGAGTTCCTCAAGGGGGGCGAGGCGAGGGCAGGGTTCACTTCGGCGAGAAGTTGAAGGATGGCAGGATCGATCGCGAGCCACCAGGAACGGTTCGCTATGGAGTGAGCCAATTTCGCAACGGTAGTGGCGAGATCGGAACTTGGATCGTGCCAACCCCCTCGGAAGTAAGAAACACCGAACAGGCGGGGGCGACACGCGCTCATCCGCCTGCGGTTTTGACGCCAAAGGCATGGTTGCCGGTCATGCCATTTCGCTGGGTCGAAATCGAAAATTGGCCGGGCGAATTTAAGCCGGAATACATTGTCCGGCGGGCCGCATTCGCTTCTGACTGGAATGACGACGCCAGTTCGTTTGAGTGTTCCGACGAAACGATCAATGAAATTTGGGAGCTGTGCAAATACAGCATCAAAGCTACGACGTTTGCCGGAGTCTATGTGGATGGTGATCGCGAGCGGATTCCGTACGAAGCCGACGCGTATCTGAATCAATTGAGTCATTACACCACCGATGACAATGTTGCGATGGCGGCAAGAACATTTGATTGGTTGATTGAAAACGGCACTTGGCCAAGTGAGTGGGCACCGCACATGGTGTTCATGGCTCATGCCGAGTGGATGTATTCGGGCGATGATGATTGGCTGAAACACCGCTACGAATTGCTGAAAGCAAAAACGTTAATGCATCGCAGCGGCGAAGACGGCTTGGTTCGCAGTGCCGAGATCGATCGCACAAGGCACGACATCGTTGATTGGCCGCAAAAGGAACGCGACGGTTATGTGTTCACTGAGATCAATACCGTCGTCAATGCATTTCATATCGAGGCGATGCAACAGATGGCCGAGATGGCTCGTGCGATTGGGAAGAACGAGGACGCCAAAGCTTTTGAGGATCGAGTCGAGCTAGCACGAGCGTCATTCCAGAAAACGCTATTTGACGAGATTGCGGAAATCTACCGCGATGGTGTCGGCACTGATCACAGCAGCATTCACGCAAACTTCTTTCCGTTGGCGTTTGGGCTAGTGCCAGAGAACAAACTATCGGACGTCATCGCGTGGCTTGAAAAACAAGACATGCAGTGCAGCCCCTACGCAGCTCAGTATTTCATGGATGGGCTGTTCAGCAACGGCAGCGATAAAAAGGCAATTGACTTGATAGTTGCCGATGGCGATCGCAGTTGGAAGCACATGGTCAATAGCGGAACCACGATCAGCTGGGAAGCCTGGGACATGAAGTACAAACCCAACCAGGATTGGAATCACGCCTGGGGCGCCGCTCCGGCGAACCTATTGCCACGCTTCGTGCTCGGCGCACAACCCACTGCCGCTGGCTGGACGACCGCAATGATTCGGCCGTGCCCTGGTGATTTGAAGTTCGCACGTGGCCAAGTTCCAACATCGTGCGGACCGATTTCGATCGACTGGAAAAACGGATCCGCGTTCACGCTTTCGCTCGTGCTTCCCGATGGCATGACCGCGAAAGTGGAGCTGCCCGCATCCGAAACAGCGACCGGGGTGTTCGTCGATGGAAAGCCTGTCGCTGCAACCAAGACCGGAAACCGCTGGGTCGTAGACGACGAGGTTAGCGGTTCGGTAACCATCGAAGCCAAGTAACGCTCTATGCCATGATTTCTTTTACCACCCGGCTCGGCTCAACACCCGTTAATTTCTGGTCGAGTCCTTGGAACGGGAAGGTTAGCCGTTTGTGATCCACGCCTAGCAAATGCAACATCGTTGCATGCAAGTCGCGAACGTGGACGCCGTCGGAGACGACGTTGTAGCTGAAGTCATCGGTGATGCCGTGACGCATGCCGCCCTTGATTCCACCGCCGGCAAGTAAAGCCGTGAAACAGCGTGGGTGGTGATCACGGCCATAGGTTTTCGGGTCCAGCTCGCCTTGGCAGTAAACCGTTCTTCCGAACTCACCCGCAAACACGACAAGGGTATCGTCGAGCAAGCCGCGTTGTTTTAAGTCACGAAGCAAGGCCGTCGTCGGCTGATCCACGTCCTTGCATTGTCCGCGTAGGTTAGCCGGCAATTGCTTGTGGTGATCCCAACCTCGGTGGAACAGCTGGATGAAACGCACACCACGCTCAGCCATCCGCCGCGCTAACAAGCAATTCCGTGCGTAGGAACCTGGATTGCTAACCTCCGGCCCATACATCGCCAACGTTTCCTGAGTCTCACCGGGGATGTCGGTCAGTTCTGGCACCGACGTCTGCATTCGGAACGCCATTTCTTGCTGCGCGATGGTGGTTTCAATTTCGGGATCACCGATCTCACCAAAGTGCTTTTGATTGAGTTGCCCCAAAGAATCAAGCATTCGCCGCCGGATGCTCGCGTCGACTCCCGTTGGATTGGAAAGAAACAAGACCGGATCGCCGGTCGTTTGAAAACTAGTCCCTTGATGTTTCGATGGCAAGAAGCCGCTGCCCCAAAGTCGTGCATACAGAGCTTGCACATTAACCTTACCGCTCCAATAGGCCGACGGCATCACGACGTAGTCGGGAAGGTCTTTGTTGAGTGACCCTAGTCCGTAGCTGAGCCAAGCTCCCATGCTGGGTTTGCCCGGGATCTCTGAACCTGTGCAGAACGATGTCTTGCCGGGGTCATGATTGATCGCGTCGGTATTCATCGAATCGATAAAGCACAACTCGTCGACTTGGGTGGACAAGTGCGGAAGCAATTCACTCATCCACAATCCGCTTTCGCCTTTTTGCGAGAACTTAAAGGGGCTGGGCATGATCAATTGTTCTTTGCCCTTGGTCATCGCGGTCACGCGTTGGCCCATGCTGACCGAGGGTGGCAACGGTTTGTTAAATTGCTTTTCAAGTCCCGGTTTAGGGTCGAACAAATCGATCTGACTCGGCGCACCGGCCATGAACAAAAAGATGACCCGTTTCGCCTTGGGTGCGAAATGGCAACCCAATGGCACATTGGCAGGCGAACTCGCCGCAGAGGCAGCGGCAAGGCGAGGTTGGTTCAAAAGCGAAGCCATCGCAGCGGTACCCAGTCCCATTCCTGCATTGGTCAGGAACCGACGACGATTGCCCCGCGTTTCGGTCTCGTGGAAAGGATTCATCGTTTAGTCCTTGGTTTTGGTGATGTCGAGGTTGTACAGCGTGTTGCAAACGACGGTCCAGGCAGCCAGTTCCGCCTTCGCCTCTGGAGCGTCTATCGCCAAGTCGCGACAAAGATCGTTCGCCAAATCGGGATGGTTCTGATAGAGATCCGTCAAGTCATTCAGTAGGTTTTCGATGATCTCACTTTCTTCTGCATCGGGCAGTTTTGCCGTGACGGTTTCCCAAGCAAACTGCAGTCGCTGTTGGGTCGGCTCGGCCAACGTTGCTTGAGCCAAGTGACGCGCGGCCATCAAATACTCGCTTTCATTCAGTAGCAACAATGCTTGCGACGGTGTATTGGTCCGCTCACGCCGAGCGATACAGGCATCGCGAATGGGAGCGTTCAAAATGGTCATTTGCGGCGGCGGCATCGCTCGTTTCCAGAACGTGTAGATGCTACGCCGATAGATGGACTCGCCAGAATCCGCCACATATCGCTCACCCGTCATGGAAACGGCCTGCCACAATCCATCGGGCTGGGGTGGTTTCACACTCGGACCGTGCATCTTGGTGGACAGTAAACCGCTGGTCGTCAGGATTTGGTCGCGGATCATCTCCGCATCCAATCGATACCGGGGGCCGCGGGCGAGTTGCCGATTTCCGGGGTCAGCCTTGAATTGCTCGGGTGTGGCACTGGATGCTTGCCGGTAGGTTTTTGACATGGCAATCTGTTTGACGAGGGCCTTCACATCCCATCCGGATTCGATAAAGGAGACCGCAAGTTCGTCAAGCAACTCGGGATGACTTGGCACCTCGCCTTGATTGCCAAAATCTTCTGACGTTTTGACCAGACCGACGCCGAAGAACGATTGAAAGAAACGATTGACTGCGACGCGAGCGGTGAGCGGGTTCTCGGGGGCAACGAACCACTCAGCCAAGTCCATTCGAGAGGCCACATCCGCAGATTTCTTCAGCGGTGGCAAGAATCCGGGGACGTCTCGTTCAACTTTTTCGCCTGGAGCATCATATTGTCCTCGGACGAGAATAAATGTCTCTCGAACGTCGCCGCGTTCCTTCATCACCATTACCTTTTCCACCGATCGCTCGATGGTATCGCGTTGGCGATTCAGCTCTTTGATTCTTTTTTCTAATGCATTTTTCTCTTTGTTTAGCTTCGCCAGACCGCCGTCGTCCCGCTTGCCGTGGTCCTGCTTGGCCGTGTTATCACCGTTCGGCTCATCCTTGTCTGGTTCAACTTCGGTTGGTTTATGTTCGGCTGGTTTATCACCAGTCGCCTTTGCACCTACAACACTTTCCTCTTTTTCTGCGTCGGTAGACGCTTCGCTTTTCGTTTGCTTGGCCAAGGATTCAATGGATGCGATCACGCCTTGAAGCTGGTCGTTGCATTGGGCAAGTTGGGCGTCCAAGCGTTTTAGTTCCGCCTGCTGTTTTTCGGTGGGAAAACGAACAATGGGTTCCTGCAATCCTGCGACGGTTTTTCGCGGGTTGGTCTCAGGCTCGGCGTCAATGTTGTTAAAGAAACTGTACAGCGAGAAAAAGTCTTTTTGGGTGATTGGATCAAACTTGTGGTCATGACATTGGGCGCATTGCACGGTCAGACCCATGAACGCAGTTCCAACCGAGGTGACCCGGTCTAGCACGTTTTTTACATGGCTTTCTTCGGGCAGCGCGGTGCCTCGGTCGATGATCAAATGCAATCGGTGGAATCCAGAAGCAATCCATTGATCCTTGGTCGGTTCCGGGTACAGGTCGCCAGCCAATTGGTAGCGAAGGAAATCGTCATGGCGAAGGTTTTCGTTGAACGCTCGGATGACCCAATCGCGATAGGCGACATGGTTGCGATAGAAATCCTTGTGCATTCCGTTGGTGTCGGCAAACCGGACGAGATCTAGCCAATAGCGAGCCATGTGTTCGCCATACTGGGGTCGAGAGATCAAATCGTCGATGAGTTTTTCCCAAGCGACCTCAGGGGACCTCGAATACGCTAGGGCAAAGTGACGGACCTCGTCGCGAGTTGGCGGCAGCCCGGTCAGATCAAACGTTACCCGGCGAACCAGGGTTCGTGGATCGGCCTCTTCGGCAGGCGACATGCCATTCGCTTCGAGCTTGCGGAGCACAAACAGGTCGATCGGTTGTTCGCTCCAATGTTTGTATTTGACGACTGGCGTCTTCGGTCGTTGGGGCGGAGCAAATGCCCAAAAATCTTCGTAATCGGCGCCCGATTCGATCCAGGCACGAATGAGCTGCTGTTCCTTTTTCGAAAACGGCTTTAGATGCGAGTCCGCGGGCGGCATTCGCATCGATTCATCATCCGTGGTGATCCGGTTCCATAGTTCGCTATCGTCAATCGAGCCAGGTTCAATCGCAATACCGATTGCCCCTTCGTCGCCGTGTGCTTGATCCAGCCGCAGTCCCGCTTCGCGAGACTCTGCATCGGGACCATGACAGGCAAAGCATCGCGACGACAGCAACGGACGGATATCTCGATCAAACGTGACATCCGCAGTTGGCGTCTCGTGATTGTCCGTTTCGGTTGCACCCAACGGCGATAAAGTAACGATAGCAACGGCCAGGAAAGTTGTTCGTCGCACTCGGTATCCTCGTAAATAATGATGTTCATATTGCTCTGCCCCCTAGTGCCCAAACCTTCGGGTCCGTTCGGCTTTCTGGTTAGCAGGCTCTGCCTGGGAACCCACTGCCTTGCAGGCTCTGCCTGCTAACATTTGGCGGTCGAGGCAGAGCTTCCGGTGCGGTGCGTTTTCCGAAAGGACGGAACTTATTCGTTCTGCCCTAGCGAAAACGTTTCGCCGCGATCACGTGGGGTGGTTTTGTTCGCAGGTGGGATTTCAGGCGGCCTTGTTTGTGCCGAGTTGTCTGGGCGACTGCATTGTACTCACCATCACCGTGGATCGCCGATGCTGAATTCGTGGATGACAAAGGGTGACTATTATCATCCCGTCAGCTCACGCGTTTTTGCGATAATTTTCCGAAATACGAAGTAAAACACTGTCGATCTTACTTTTTCTAGGGAAGTCGTGCAAATATCAATGGCAAGTCCAGGACTAATGTCGGGGATCGTTTTATCGGAGCCAATTTCATCGGAGCCAATTCGTTCCCCTCACACGCTCGAAAAGTACGAGGAGATGGGATCAACGCAATTTTGATAGTGATATGATTCTTAATCTCAATGAATAATCGGTAATGATATTGGACTGAAAAATATGAAGAGTTTGAAAATCGATCTGTTGGCGTGCTCGTTGAGCATGTGTGTTTGTGGGTTGTTTTTCGCAATCCCCGCACTGGCCGCTGAAACTCGACGTCCACCTGACATCGTCGTTTACTTAGCCGACGACCTTTCCGCCGCAGATCTGTCACTCTACGGCGGAACGAATATCCGGACCCCCTCGATCGATCAATTGGCGGCGGACGGAATGACGTTCAATCGCGGCTTTGTCGCTAGTCCGTCATGCGCTGTCAGCCGCGCGGCGCTGCTGACTGGGCTGATGCCAGCTCGCAATGGCGCCGAGGAAAACCACAGCTACCCGCGTGAAGATGTCCTTCGTTTGCCACAAGTACTGAACGAGCTCGGTTATCAGACGGCGGCGTTTGGAAAAGTCGCTCACTTGCGAAGCGCGCCGGACTATCACTTCCATGTTTACGACTTGAAACAGAACATTCCCGAGCTTCAGGTGACTGTTAAAAAGTTTCTCGAGAACCGTACCGACCCGCGGCCGCTCGCTCTGTTTGTCGGCGTCTCGGATCCGCACGTGCCTTGGCCAAGCGAGACAACGGTCGATCCCGAAGCGATTGCGATGCCTCCGCAATTGTTGGACACACCTCGCACTCGTGTCCAACGTTCACGCTACCTGCAAGAGGTCAAAAACCTGGATGCGTACCTCGGTGAACTCCGTGAGCTGACCGACAAGCACATGTCCAAGGACAAACTGTTTGTTTTCTCCAGCGATCACGGTGCTCAATTCCCGTTTGGGAAATGGACGCTGTATGACGAAGGGATTCGTGTACCGCTGGTTGTCGCCCGAGAAGGCAAGATCAAAGCCGGTGCAAGAACCGAGGCGATGGTGAGTTGGGTTGACATCTTGCCGACGCTGATCGATATCGCTGGCGGCGAGGTTCCCGAGAACCTGGACGGTCGTTCGTTCGCGGCGGTTCTTCGTTGCAAAACCGATTCGCATCGGAAACGCATCTTCACGACGCACAGTGGCGACTTGAAAATGAACGTGTACTTGAGTCGATCGATTCGCACTGATCGCTACAAGCTCATCTGGAATCCGCACCCCGAGTTTGCGTTCACGTCTTATATCGATTTACTGCTCCGCGAAACCTCGGGCGACTACTTCAAGCAATGGATGACGGCCGCGAAGACAGACGAGCACGCAGCGAAAGTTCTCGCCCGATATTACGGTCGGCCTGAGTATGAGCTGTTTGACTTGAAAGAAGATCCCCACGAACTCACCAATCTCGCAGGCAACCCAAAACTCGCTGACGTTCAGCAAAATCTGCTATCCGAGCTGAAGTTGTGGATCGAAGAACAAGGCGATCAGCTAACCGTTTTCCATGAGCCGCTGATGTTGGATGCTCCAGAAACCTGGGTTCCTCGGCGCAAATAACTGACGCATCATTAGGAACGACATCAAGGCTGGATATATTGTGGTCGAGCCGCTGAACCAGTAGACGCAGCCGGGCGAGGATTTTCCTAAGGACCGTCGGAACAATAACTGTCGTAGCTACGCTCGCCAGAGCGTGGATCCACCGTCTGGTGACGGTAGCTACGTAGCATCGACCGCCACTTAAAAATCCGACGGTCCTAAGCAGGTAGGCAGGAGTCTTTCGGCATATTAGCCGTTTTGGCGCTAGTTCGACTGTCCCATTTTTTTGTCTACCCTGCATTTGTGAGCCGACGGCGCTAGCCGCGGGCCTCTTTTTAGCCACGATTTACTGAGCGGCGGCCCGACGCTAGCGCGTTCGGCTCACGAAATGGGACAGTCGAACTAGCGGCTTGTTGATTTAGTGAGCCGCTCGCGCGTGAGCGCCCGGGTTGCACGCAATACCCGGTGCCTTACGGCCCACGGCTCACTACTGCGATTTGCATTTCGATGACTGAGAACTGTGAGTGAACGAAACGTCAAAGGTGGAAAACAAATTTTTGAAGTGGCAAACAAAAATGAAGTTTGGTGCTGATCCCTTTAGCATGTTCATGACGCTTTCCAAGGGCAACTTGGTAAAGCCAGGTGCTTTCTATGGCTACGTCCAAAACAATAAGGGCGGCGCATGGGCACCTGATGGAGGACGGATCGACGTTAGAAAAGAGACTTGACCCTTGACCCGGCCAATTTGCCAGCGGTTTGGCATTGAGCTATAATCACGGCCCCCCCGCCCATCGCCGTTAAGGCATTTTTCCCCGCGTTTTTCGGGTGGATTGGCTACAAGATATGTTGTTGTATCGCTTTACCTCCGCCTGCTTCGCGATCGTGTTTCTGTTGACAGTTGTGGTCCCCTCGTCCGCTGACTCTTTCAGCGAATCCATTAGACCGCTGCTGAAGCAGCACTGTGTGCGATGCCATGGAGGCGGCGACGAGATTCATGGCGATCTCGATCTCACACTACTCAACAACTCGACCGCCATTGATGCGGCCTTCGATACTTGGCAGCGGGCTGTGGAACTGGTTGACGACGGCTTGATGCCGCCCGACGATCAACCGCCCCTAACGGATACCGAAAAACGAACGCTGCGAAATTGGTATCAAGAACGTTTTGTAGACTCCGTCGAAGCACATCCCGGTTTTTTCCGCCCTCGACGATTGTCCGCTCATGAGTACCGCAACACACTGCACGCGATGTTTGGCTTTCCGCTCGAAGTCGCGATCCGCAAGGCCGAGGAAACGCTGGTCGAAGAATCGTTGGTGATGAAACTGCTGCCCACCGATCCGCCGGGACCAAGCGGCTTTACCAACGACACTTCGGGAAATCCGCTAACCACGGTCCTGTGGGATCAATATTCTTACTTGGTCGATAACGGATTAGAAAAACTCTTCTCCACACAACATCGCAATGCGTTGCAGGCGTACACCGGTAAAGTCGACGGTCAGTGGCTCACTCCCACGCAAGCCGAAACCATGCTGCGGCGGTTCGCTCGCCGGGCCTATCGCCGCGACGTCCCCGACGCAAAAATCGCAAAGTCATTGTCGGCACTGGAGGGAAAACGGGACGCGGCATTACACGACGCGTTGCGAATGGAATTGAAAGCGATTCTGATGTCGCCCGCGTTCCTGTATCGTGGTCTCCACATGAATGTTGCCACCGATGTACAAGTCCCTGTTGACGATTTCGAACTGGCAGCACGTTTAAGCTACTTTCTGTGGGCCGACATGCCTGACGACGAGTTGCTTGACCTCGCACGCTCTGGGCAACTCGCACAGCCAGACGTCATCGACACGCAGATCACACGCATGCTTGCGTCCCCCAAAGCCCGTAACTTAGCCGAAGATTTTGGCGTGCAATGGTTTTCGCTCGGCGAGATCGATCACGTTTCCAACAATCCGTCACTTGTGCATGGATTGAAAAACCAACCGATCGATTTCCTTAACTATCTATTCACTCAGGATCGACCGCTGGTTGAATTGATCGATTCACGCACCACGTTTATCAACTCTCACACGGCAAAGTACTACGGTGCGGAACGTCGACAATTGGTGGCCCATCGCCGACCCGTGGGGGTGGAAGTCCAAGCGTTGCCAAACCAGAAAATTCAGCTCAATGAAAACTTGGATCGCGGCGGTCTGCTGACAATGCCAGGCGTATTGGCGATGAATCGCGGGCCGGTGCTGCGTGGCACGTGGTTGCTGGAACGAATCATGGGCGAACACCTGCCCGACCCGCCAGCCAACATTGGGCAGGTTCCGGAAAATCGGCCCGGTGAGAAGCTTTCGTTCCGCGAACGCTTCGAGCAGCACCGCAGCAACCCAACCTGTGCCGTCTGCCATGACAAGATTGACCCGCTCGGTTTTTCGTTGCAGGCCTACGATAACCAGGGCAAGGTCGCGGCACGCACCCAAGGCATCGATACCAGTGGCAAATTGCCTTCAGGCGAAACGTTCGATGATTTCCGCGGACTGAAGCAAATCCTGGTCACGGAACATCGTGAGCGGGTGATTCGCAATATCGTACGCCAGATGATGGCCTATGCACTCGCTCGAAAACTGCAAGCCTATGACCGGCCTGCGGTGGAACAAATTGTTGCCGATTTGCTTCAGAACAACGACACATATCGCGACCTGATCGGTCAAATCGTAAACAGCTTGCCGTTTCGTGAAACGGTCAAGCAAAGTCAAAAGATTTAGACAAGGAACGCCCCAGCATGAGTTGGCAAATGGATCGACGCCGTTTTTTACGCAGTGCCGCGGGCCCCTTATTGCCGCTGCCGTTCTTGAATTTGATGGAGTCGACCGCTCGCGGCGCTGAGCAAACACAGCCGCCGGTTCGGTTCATGACGTTGTTTAAGCCTAACGGTGTGCATCCGCCGAGCTGGAACATCAATGGTGGCCAGGAATTCGATTTCCGTATGTCACCGCTGATGCAACCGTTCGCCAAACACAAAAACGACCTGTTGATATTGGACAACATGGGCGACTTTGGATTTTCCTCGCACGCAAATTCCACGCGTCGATTTTTGTCCGGACACCACAAGAACACCGATAGCGCCTCGGTCGATCAATTGATCGCTGACAAAATTGGTGGCGACACGCCGCTGCGATCGCTGGAATTGACGACCGAAGGTCTGTTTCCTAACCAAATCGGTTGCAGCTATATCTCTTATGATCACAACGGGGATCCGATTCCTCGCGAGAGCGATCCGCAATTGATTTTCGATCGACTGTTCCGCAGTCCCATGCGGAATGCAACCAAACGCGCCGAGATGGTCAGTTTGCTTGATCGCGTCGCTGAAGATGCCAAGACGCTCAATCGACAAGCGGGTGCTGAGGACCGGCAAACGTTGGATCAATACCTGTCGGTGGTGCGAGAAACCGAGAAACGGCTCCATAACTTAAAGACCGTCGATCGTTCGCCGTTGGACGTCGCCACTCTGGAGCGACCGCTTGCCCCAGCGAACCTTGACGAACAGGTCGAATCGATGATCGATCTAATCGCGTTGGCGTTGTGGACCGATTCAACTCGCTGCGTGACCTACATGTTGGGGAACAGTAACAGCCGCATGATTTTTGATTTCCTGGGGATAACTCAACAGCACCATTACCTGTCGCATTTCTTTCGCAACTTCTCGCGTCAAAACCTCGACGCATTACTAAAGATCAGTTTGTGGCACATGGAGAAGTTTGATTACCTGCTGACGCGGATGAAGTCGTTCAAAGATCACCACGGAACGCTGCTTGATCACAGCGTGGTGCTGTATGGTTCGGGCATGGGACACAGTGATAACCATACCGCCACGCGGATTCCGATCGTGATGGCTGGGGGTGGTGGCGGAATGCTCAAGACCGGTCGTTATGTGCGGTACGCCAACAATCAACAGATCGGGCGTTTGCATCTGACACTACTGCAGAAATTTGGCGTCGAAACCAACTCATTCGCGGGCTCGTCGCAAGGGCTCAGCGGCCTGGACGGTTCGGACTTCGAACCCTTTCAGGAACGTCCGTTTGAAAGCTGGGTACGGCGGACGGGCGACAAAATCGAAGTCCAAGGGCGACTGCGATTATCGGATAACCTGGACGAAGCGAAGATCTTTTTCGTCGACGTCGATGAGACAAATTCGGTACGTATCGAAGTCTCGTTCCAAGATTTTCACCATTTCAATTTGGCCTACCACTGTGGTACACCGATCACATTGACGGGCACCGGTACTGATAAGGCCGGTCAAAACTGCATCACCAAAATCAAGCAACTGAAGTCGCTGTTCGGCAACCAACCAGGAACGCAAAACGGTTGAAAGTTAGGGTTGCCTCGTCCACTACACTAAGATTCAAGGTTGACAGACCAATAGATGCCCGGTTCTTAATGTTTTCGCAACGGTTGTCATTCATTGGCTTTGACCACAACCTTGATACCTTCTTGGCGTAGATTCACTTCAAAGGCTTCCTGAATTTGAGCCAGCGGGAACTTGTGGGTGATAAGAGAGGACACAGGCAAACCAATGCGTTCTGCTCGCTGCAGAAAGTGATAAGCGTTCGGATACTCGAAGCTGTTGTAGACCCAGCTGCCGGTCAGTGTGATCTCCTTCCGGCAGATGTCATGGTGCGGGTTGATCGCACAATCGCCACCGTCGACAAAATGCCCGACTTCGCATATCCCGCCGCCACGACGGATGCACTTGAACAGGTTGGCAAAGGCGACGGGGACACCGGTGACTTGGAAGCCGAAGTGTGCGCCAAGACCCTTGGTCAAACTCTCGACCTTGGCAGCAAGTTCATCGACACCCGAAAAGTCCTTGTAATTGATCAGCTCATCCGCTCCGACGGTCCGTGCTATGGCGAGTCGGTCTCGGTCGCCATCGATCGCGATGATGTTGTTGATGCCGTAGGTCCGCAACACCGCAATCATGAGCAGTCCGATGGGGCCACAGCCCTGAACGACGACACGTGAGCGAAAATTCAGAGTTGAACCACAATGCTTCGCGCGTTCGAGCGCATGGCAGACCACGGCTGCCGGTTCAATCAAGCATCGTAAGTCGACGCTCATGTCATTGACGACAAACACTGACGACCCCGGTCGAATGATCAAGTACTCAGCGAAGTAGCCGTTAAAATGATTATCCGTTTCATCTGGCAACAGACCGTAGACTTTAAGATCGTCGCAAAGATTGGACTTCAGCGGATTGTACTTGGCAATCATGCAACTGTCCGTCGTGTCTAGAATGCTGGTCACGATCTTGTCGCCCACTCGCACCGGCTTGCCAACGCTGTCCATTTTGATGTTGCGACCGACTTCGATCACTTCGCCGGTGCCTTCGTGACCGAGCACCACAGGTGCCAAGCCAAATGGATCGGACTTGTAGCAATGGATGTCGGTGCCACAGACTCCGCAAGCCTCGACTTTCACGAGAATCTCATCAGGACCGATTTCACGCAATGGGAATTCAACGATCGCGAGCTCACCTGCCGATTTCAAGACGGCGGCGCGGCCTGATTTCACACCAACGGGTATTCGGGCAGACGCCGATTCGGTTGAGTCGCTTGACCTCACATTCACTTTTCGGAGGACATCGCTAACGATTCGGCTGACTTGCTCTTTGTTCAATTCCATGGAGTGTATTTCCGTTTAATTCAGATTAATGCTAGGTGACTTGTAGCCGTCCCCATTTTTAAATTGGTTAAGGCGACGACTTCGCGGAAGCCACTTCGAAATAGTAGTCATACCAGCCGAGTTCTTCCGCGTTGAGCGGCTTGGACGGAAGGCCTTTGGGTTCCAGTTCGCTGGTCCACTGCTGTAGTTTTGATTTTAGTTTCGATCCGGTTTCAGGGTGAGTAGAAATCAGGTTATGCCGTTCCTTTTTATCATCTCGAATGTTGAACAGCATCTCGCGGCCGTCGCTGGTTACAATGTATTTCCACTGACCGCTACGGATGGCAGCCTGTCCCCAGAATCTCCAAAACAGATCCCGCTGCGGCGGCTCCGCTTCGTCGCCGGATAACCACGAAATCAAATCAAAACCATCGAGTTTCGTTAACGATTCGCTTTTCACACCGGCTGCGGCAACTGCAGGAGCGTCATATGCAACAACGCAAATGAAAGTGGTGCAAAGGAGTGTCGAGAGGAATTTCATCAAGGGTGCCGGGTTTTAGGGAGCTTGCTTTCAGATAGCGAAACTCGTCAAGAGTTTCGGCCCGCATACGTCGATTGCCGAAAGTCACGCACGACTTCCGCTACGTTCTACCTGCTAATTCGCTAGCGCCACTGTCTTTCCGCTTGTGGGTTTCAGCTCGATTGCTCTGGATCATTCTGCTGAACGCATGACGATTGAAACTGAGCCGCTACGACGGCTTGCCATGATCGTCGGACAGAATCATTACGACGTTCGGGGGTTCGGCGGCAAACACCGAGGCAATGCTATAGACGCAGTTGACGAAGACTAAGGTCGCGATGATGAATCGAGTTCGCATGATGGTCTTTTGTGTAGGGAACTATTTGGAGGTGTTGTCGTGTGGTTCGATGTCCGTCGAAATCAGTTTGAACCTCGGATCGTCGTCGACTGTGCGAATCGCTCGTTCGTCACCTAGGTATTTGCGGCGCAGGTCCACGAACGGACGTTGGCGAGCCTCTTGCGATGGATCGTAATCGGGATTGATGGCCGGTGTGTATTTCACATCGACGTTGGTATCAATCCAATCATTCAATTGAACGAACAACTCACGAGCCTTTTCAGGGATCGTCGCCGACAACTCATTCATCTCGAATGGATCCTCCGCGATGTTGTACAGTCGCAGTGCACCGGACCAATCAAAAATCAATTTCCAGTCTCCACTGCGAACTGCGGATGAAGGAGCCGATGGCAATCCGTCCTCGGGGTTCTTGACGATCACATTCAGAGGATAATGCTGATAGAAAGTATCGCGAGTGTATCCACGTTTCGCATTGCCGGGGTCGTCAAGCAGTGGGGCCAGACTGCGTCCGTCGATCCCACCTGGTTTGATATGCTCGGAAAGATCGTAGCCGGCCAATTCCAAAACCGTCGGGAAGATATCGTTGCAATCCACCGGTACGTTGCACCAGCGATTACCGTCGACATGGCCTTTCCAGCGAATCACCAATGGCACGCGAATGCCACCTTCGAAATGCGTCCCCTTGCCACCCTTGAACGGCGCATTGTTGGTCGCGAACGGATCGGTGTACATCACGCCGCCGTTGTCACTCATGAAGACAACCAACGTATTTTCGTCCAGTCCGGTTGCTTCGAGCGTATCGAGAATCCGGCCGACCGAGACATCCAACCGTTTTAGCATCGCTGCATAGATCGCATTATCATGCCCGTTCCAACCTCGTGTCGGTTTTTTTTCAAAGTGGGCGACATCATCGGCGCGTCCTTGAAACGGAGTGTGAACCGCAAAGTGACAAAAGTGAAGAAAGAAGGGCTTATCGTTTGTCGCCTGCGCATCGGCTCGACGACGCAAGTGATCGATTGCATGCTCGGTCAGTTCATCGGTCAGATATTCCTGCCCAAGGTTTCCGCCCGATTTCCCACGCAACAATTTTGCCTGTGGTGTTTTGGGGTGCAGCTTTTGTCCGCTATCCCAAATGCCTCGCCAATTGAAGTAGGGCGATCCACCTTCGTCGAGATACGAGATCTCTTCAAAACCTTGATCGGCCGGCTGCCAGCCCTGCGATCCATGACCACCCACATGCCATTTGCCGATAAAGGCAGCGTCATGTTCGAGCATCGCCTCGGCGATTGTCGTTTCATTTTGTCCATTGTCCGACGGTTGTCCCGACGCGAGTGCATCGCGGGTGGTGCCGTTGAGCAAGGCTTGCTGAATCTCAATTTTGTCTTCCCAGACCAACGCGTCCTGAGCGACGTAGCCTTGTGGAGGCTCAATCGCCTGGTTGTAAAACGTTCGTACGTTACCACCGACCGCCGTTGTAAATCCCGTGCGCGCCGCGTATTTTCCCGTCAAAAGGCTAGCTCGTGCCGGTGAACACAGATGGCAGGCGTACGCCTGCGAGAACGCAAGTCCTTCCTTGATCAGTCGATCGAGGTTCGGCGTTTCGTAGTACATCTGCGAAGGATCTGTCCCCGTAAACTTTGTCGCATAGGCATTCATGTCAACGATGCCCAGATCGTCCGCGAGGATAACGATCACATTGGGCTTCGCGGCATCGAGCGAAGAATTGAACGCCAAGCTGAAGCAAAAAAGAAGAAGGAACAATCGATTCATCGTGAGGACTGTGGTGAGAGTTGTGTTGCAAGCGATGGAATTGGTGATCCAGTGCGAGTCAATTCGACGACCTGCATCATCGAATTGTTGGGTCAAGCGACTTGATTTGGTAATGGTGTTTGTGTTTCTCGGATAGGCGTCCAATTTTAACCACTTAGGACAAGACGTTTAGTGGGAGGCCCAGTCAATATGGCTATCTCTTGTCGTTTTTGTTGCGATGTCGCCGCAGGTTGTACTTCGATTCGTTGGGAATGCCTCGGCGTGGCGCCGCCTGTTTGGGCAGGCCTTGGGAGAGTCTGGCCTTCGTCGCAATCATGTCCGAAGAATCAGCCAGATTGGTAAACTCATGCGGATCGTTTTTCAAGTCGTAGAGTTCTTCAAAACCGTCGTGGTATCGAATGAACCGGTAGTGTTCGTCCGAAACGGCATGTGACGGTTCTGATGCGAAGACGTAGGACGTTAGCGAAAGTCGATCGTGTTTCGCCGCCGGGTCCTTAATCTGTGGCACCAACGAATGCCCATCGCACTGCGGTGGAACCGGCAACCCTGCTAATTCGCAAAGCGTGGGATAAACATCGGTCAGCGTCGCCGGTTGTCGCGTGCGTTGGCCGTCGGCACTTTGCCCTGGCACATGAATGAACAGCGGAACTCGCGTCGTTTGATCCCAAAGACAGAACTTTTCCCAGTTATCTTTCTCACCGATGTGAAACCCGTGATCGCTCCATAGCACGACGATCGTATTGTCCTTGATCGGCGATGCATCGAGTGCGTCAAGCAGAAGTCCGAGTTGGTGGTCGGTATAGCTGATGCTCGCCAAATAACCCTGCATCAACTTCTCCCATTGTTTATTCTTCACGACCCAGCGGTGCCAAGGCTGACGCTGGGGAACACGTGCATCGTCAAGGTCGTTTTCGATCACTTCGGGCAGCTTGATTGTTTCCAACGGATGCATGTCAAAGTACTTTTGAGGTACTTCGAATGGGATATGTGGGCGGAACAGCCCAACGGCCAGAAACAGCGGTTTGTCGTGTGGTTTGGCGAGTTGCTGAGTTGCCCAATCGACCACCATGTGATCTCCGGTTTCCTCATCAGGAACCAGCAGCGGTTGCGCACCGAAGAGATGTCGCGGACCGAGCGGTCGTCCCGGAGTCAAACCGGCTTTAGCATCAGGAATCAATTTTGGTCGAGGCCAGTCTTTCGAGATCGGATCCAGTGGATCGCCTCGGTATTCATCCCACGCATCAGGATCGTTTTGCGAATCGCCTGGCGACCACTGCAAGGTATGGAAAATCTTTCCGCCGCCGGCTGCGTGGTAACCGTGATCACGGAAATGCTGAGACAGAACAACGGCATCTTTTAGTGCTGGCGACTCGTCTCGCCAACGAGGTCCGTGGGCGCCGAACAGGTTGGTGTAGATTCCCGATGTCACCGGGTGCACCCCCGTCATCATCGACACACGAGAAGCATGGCAAACGGGCGCGGCACAATGTGCATTGGCAAAGGTCACGCTGCGCCGTGCCAGTCGATCAAAGTTCGGCGTTTTGACTCCGGCTTGGTTATCCAGCGGTGAGATGTAATCGTTCAAGTCATCGACGGCGATGAACAGGACATTCGGCTTCTTTTCGCTGGCCGACTGACCATCGGCCAGAGCCATCATCGGCGTTGCCAACATGGACAACACGGCGAAGTAGAATCGCAACATGTAGATATCTCTTGTTTTTTTTTGATAGAAAAGTCGGTTAGGCTGACCACTGTACCGCACTGGCCGATCACAGAATCGTTTTATCGAGCTGCCAGCGCCAGCGATCAACACCGAAGAAAGCCGAAGGCCAAGCCAGTACGACGAGACACAGGCATATAGGGGAACAGTGATTCATTCCTCGACAAACTCTATTTCTGTGTGATGTCTGTTTTCTTGATGACGGCTCGATTGGCTATGTCAATGTTTTGTCGGCTTCGAGTGATTTGATTTAGGGGCTAACGATTTCAAGTAGCCGCTGGTCGAGTTGCTTCACCGTATTTGCGTTTTCGGAAAGCTCTGCAACGTTCTTCGTGGCGACGTCAGACTGAGAATGATCGTACAACTCTCGCGCAATCAACTCGCCGTTTTTTCGTTGCCACCGCGTGTAACGCCAATTGCCGCTGCGGATCGAATATCCCATTGTGCTGCCCCGAGGATACTGGCTTAATGCCGCTTGCTTTCCGGGCAGTGATGGATCAGCGAACAGCGGTAGCAAACTCTTGCCTTCGCATGTCTGCGGAATCGTCAATCCGCACCATTGGGCGAGTGTTGGGTAGATGTCGATGTATTCAACCAATGCCCTTGATCGCTTGCCAGCCGGGATACCCGCACCGCTGAAGATCAGGGGAACGCGAGTATCCAATTCAAAGTTGGTGTGCTTGCACCAGTCACCGTATTCGCCGAGCTTCCAGCCATGGTCACTCCAAAACACAATGATCGTGTTTTCACGAAGGCCCTGGCGGTCAACTTCCTCAAGCACTCGGCCAACTTGGGCGTCGATGTAGGACACACAAGCACGATACCCGTGGATCAACGTTCGAGTCTGATCGTCGGACAGATCATCTTTCGGGGGAATGTCCGTGTAAGCTCGCAACTCACCCCAGGTGGTGGTGGCTTGGTCTGGAGCACCGCGGGGTGGTGTTCGTGCGGGAATTTCAATCTCGGCTGGATCATACATGTCCCAATATTTCTTAGGAGCAACGAAAGGCAGGTGTGGCTTTTTGAAACCAACGGCCAGGAAGAACAGCCGACCGTCTTTCTGACGAAGTTGCTCGATCGCGTTGTCAGCGATGACACCATCCGAGTAGGTACTATCAGTGACATCCCCGCTCTCGTACGCTGGCCCCTTTATCAACTGCCGAAGGTCTTTTCCCTTTAGCTTTTGCTTTTTTGCTTCCTTGGTTTTCTCGGCGATCATGGCAAGCGTCTCTGGAGCCGCGTATTGCGGCGTCGAGCAGGCGTCCAGCACATCCCAAAACGCTTTGTCGTCGTTGCCGTGGTGGTAGATCTTTCCGAGCGAGACGGTTCGGTATCCATTCTGCTTAAAGAACCGTGGCATCGACATCGCGTCTGGGAGAGACTTGTTCAGAGGATGGTCGAGATCGAAGACTCCGGTCGAATCAGGACGCATTCCCGTCATCAAGCTGATACGTGAAGGCGCACAGACAGCCTGCTGGCAATATGCCTGTTCAAACAGAAGTCCCTGCTGAGCCAGTGCATCAAGATTTGGCGTTTTCATGTACTTGGCGCCATAACAACCAAGCTCGACTCGTAAATCATCGACGCCAATGAAGAGAATATTCTTCTGTGGCGATTGAGCAGTCGCAACAGAGCCCAAAAAAAGTAAGGCGGTCGCAAAAAGGAAAGAGGTTTTCATGTTGGTCGTTTTCTGGGAGGAAGTGATTGGATGTGGGATAGGCTTCCAGCCTGTCATGTTCGATTCGACAGGCTGGAAGCCCAGGGCTGTAAGGGTATGTTGCTAGGTTAATCCTAGCAGCTTCGCCGTCGAAACGTGACGCGATGCAACGTTCCGTGATCGATAGGGCTTTTTCTTCTTGGTACCTCGACGGGATTTGCGATACTCACTCAGGTCGATCTTGCGAGCGATCTTGGTGAGCAGCGAAATAAGCCCTTTCATTGACGCTGGTATCAGTTCACTCCATTCCTCAGCGGTGATCGCAATCAGCATGCCCTCGGTTTTGTCCGAGACGTTCTTCGAGACGTGGAAGTGGCTGATCTCGTCAACTTCTTCTTCCTCGTGAGTTGCATACAGGACTGCAAAAATCGTCTGCCGGAGGTTGAACGCTAGGACGGACATGCAAAAAAGTAATGCTGCTGCCTGAGGATGTCCAATCCCTGAATGTTCGCAAGTGAGCGTCATCTGCAACACGTTGAATGCAGTTTCCACTTCCCAGCGATGGCGATAGAGTTCAGCCACGTCAGTGGCTGAAACTTCGCTGGGAAGATTAGTCAATACATGAATCACGGTGTCGCCATCGCGAGTGGGCTTGTCCAGCTCGACAGTGATCCGACGAACGATCATCGCGTCGTCCGCAGCGGAAAGCTTTAGCTCTTGCTCGTACACTACGCCCGTGCTGATGCGACCAATCCGTTTGCGTTTCCCAAGCAAAACACCTTTTAAACGCCCATGTTGGCGGATCGCGAAGAAGCCACACGCCAGAGCAATCTTAGTTAAGAATGACACAATGCAATAATGCCGGTCAGCAATCACGACGTCTTTGGCTACCAGATCTTCAACGATCCGACCGCAACAAGTCGACTCTTGCGAGTGTCCGTCAAGCAGGACATAGACTTGATCGAAAATTTGTCGTTGCAAATCAAATCTTGCGACGAGCTTCCCTGGCAATGGAGCCCCTTTGACTTCCCGAAGCACTTTTAGTCTTTTGTCAGACTTCGCCAAAACATTGCCATCAATGCTAAAGCAGCGATAACCAGGAAGTAATTCCCACGGAACGAATCCCAAAGCATCTTGTGCTTGCACCGCTCGCTCTGCGGAGTGCTTGACGATTGCTTCACTAACGGCTGGCTCCACGCCTCGGGTTTTGGCGTAGAACGATTGACGCGTTACGCCAAGTTCTTCTTTATGTTCTCTGTAGGCTTGATTGAAGTTGTCGCTGAAATTGAGCGCCACATCAGCTACGGTCGCTGCGATGGCCTCAAACAAGGCGATGTAGTCGTACTGCGCCTCGCGATTGTTATCAAAGATGCGATTAAGATCGCTTCGAATGAAATCTTGCGTCAGAACTCTTGTCATGACGGCAAATGGAGCCTTGTTAACAAACCGATCAAAGACTTTAGATGACACCGCGAACCTCCGTGTAGTGTAAAACACGGTAATACACGACAATCAAGCCACAGCGATACCCTTACAGCCCTGGGCTGGAAGCCTATCCCACTGTTTTGATTACTTGTGTCGTTTTGGATCGGTGAGCTCATGCAGATCCACGAATTGCTTGACCGTTCCAATCAAATGCGGAGGGCATGTGTAGAACTCACCCGATTGGTCGACGGGATGCGTCGATTTCAGGAACGGAATTTCACCTCCATCGGTCAGAAAGTCATTCTGCTGATCCATCCACGAAAAGAGCTCCTGTTTCAACCGTGCCTTGATTTGCGAGAAGGCGGGATCAGCCGCAACGTTGGTCAGCTCAAACGGATCAGCCTGCGTATCGAATAACTCTTCTTCGGGTACGTCGGGGTGTTTTTTCGCTCCCATACGATGAAACGGATCAATCTTTATGCCAGCCAGTTCGTCGCGTTTGATTCTTTCAAGCGTGTTGAAGTTGTGGATGTAATGGTATCGCCCGTCATGCGAAGATCGTCTTGGGAAGACGTGTGTCCCCAAGACACCCTGTTGCGTCATCAACCCAAAGACAAGATTCCTATGTCGAGAGTCGAACATTCTGTGCTACACCTTTTCACGGCATCACAAGATCCGATGTGTCAATTTCAAGCGTGTGATTGGTGATTTTGCGAGATCGCTGGAGAAAGGCAGTCGCGTAACCGTTTGATCTATTCGCTTATGTATTTATGCTTGCGGCCCACCATTCTCACGCGGAAAATGAAAAACTCGTAAGAAAATCTGACAAATTCCGCGTAGAGCGGCATATTACTTCCACAATCATTCATCCTTATTTGTGGTACACCGATGCTCTGTATTCGATTAGCTAGTCTTCTGATGTTCTTGGTAACGGCGACGGTTTGGGGGGAGGAGACGCCAGCGTTGCATCAATTGCTTGAACGAGCGGACCCGGCGGATATCGCCGCGGAGGCTCGTCGCCGTGGCGATCCGGCTCGCGGCGCCCTGGTGTATTTCAAATCTGCCGCTGGCTGCATTCAATGTCATGAGAGTGCTGCCGATCCGATGGCGGGTCAGGATTCGCCACTTGGCCCAGACCTATCGCGACTCGGCGATGAAGTCACCGACGTTCATTTGGTGGAGGCTTTGTTGCATCCGTCCAAGTCGATCCGCAAAGGGTATGGGACGGTTCAAGTGTTAACGGTCGATGGTGATGTCCGGTCCGGAATGTTCGTTCGCGAAGACGACGAGACACTGGTTCTGCGTGACGCCGCAAACTTACAGTCCGAAATCGTGATCGCACAGGATGATATCGAAGCACGCAGCGAGCAAAAGATTTCGATGATGCCGGGCGGATTGATGGCGACATTCAACTCTCAGCGAGACGTCCTCGACCTCATCTGTTACTTGTTTGCGATTCAGGCGGGCGGTCCCACGCGGGCAAGCAAGTTGAAACCCAGCGCAGATCAACTGGTTGTCGCAGACGACACCGCCAATTTAAATCACGCTGGCATCCTGAGGAGAGTTGAGAAGACACACGCGAAAGGCGGAAAACAGATTTTCGAAGCATCGTGCGTGCAATGTCACGGAGCAGACGGGAATATGCCGTCGCTGGCCACGGCACGCGCGTTCGGGAAACAAAAATTGAAGTTTGGTGCTGATCCCTACAGCATGTTCCAGACGCTTTCCAAGGGCAACGGATTGATGGCTGCGACCATTGCGTTATCACCGAAAGAACGTTACGCGGTCATTGGCTACATTCGCAATCGCTTCATGAAAGATTCCAACCCCGACTATCGCCCGATCACGAATGAGTATCTGAAATCACTGCCAACCGGTACGGATATGGGGGATTTTAAACCGGATGCCGATCGTGACTATGGACCGGCGTTGGCGTCTCAGTTGGGGCGCGACATCAACAGTGCCCTCACAGTTACCCTGGGCGAGCAGACAATCGCTTACGACCTGCACACGATGGACCAAGCCGGCCTTTGGACAGGCGGTTTTCTCGACGTCGATCAAACCCAACACAAACGGGGACGCGGCGAAGGCTACTCGCAGCCCAAGGAGACTCCGGTACCCGGTTTGTCGACTTGGCGGTGGGGACACGATGAATCACTCGACTACCCGACCGATGACGTGTTGCCACGCGGACCGTTGCCACAGCGCTGGCTGGATTATCGCGGTCACTATTTGCATGGCGACCGAATCGTTCTTTCCTACGCGATTGATGGTCGCGAAATCCTCGAAGTTCCTTCCGCGATCGATGGTAAAACCGCCGTGCGTCAAACGCTGCGAATCAGCGAGGGAAAGGCTTTGATTTTGGCCGTTGGCCCGCACCAACCTCAAATCAGCGGAGACACCACAGGCGTCACCGTAACGCTCGATAAACAGCAACGTTGGGTTGTGCGAATTCCATGCGACACCGATTCTCGCTTGCTCGACATCGTGCGGTTTGTTAATGCTGATGCGGATTCGCCAAAACGTAAGAACTTAAATCTGGAGCGGATCGATCCGGCTGAGATGGTCGCAGGTGGTGACTTACGCTGGCCGCAAACGCTTGAAACGGTTGGGTACCGCGGTTTTCAGGACACCGCCTACGCTGTCGATACAATTTCGGTTCCTGAGTCGACCCCGTGGAACACTTGGTTTCGTACGTCCGCGATCGATTTCTTTCCCGACGGCCGACTCGCCGTTGCCACCGTCGGTGGAGATGTTTGGATCGTTTCCGGTGTGGATGACGACCTGATGAATCTGAAATGGAAGCGGTTTGCTGGTGGCATGTACGAACCGTTCGGGATCAAGGTTGTTGACGGACTGATCTACGTAACATGCAAAGATCGGCTGACGCGTTTGCACGACCTGAACAACGATGGCGAAGCCGATTTCTACGAAAGTTTCAGCGCTGACACAGATGTTTCGACCTACTTTCATGCGTTCAACTTTGATCTGCAAACCGACAGCCAAGGCAATTTCTATTACGCCAAGAGTGGTCAGTACACGGATTACAAATTGCCTGGCGCGGTCGTGAAGGTCTCGCCGGATGGCAAGACACGAAGTATCGTTTGCACCGGTCTGCGGACGCCAAATGGCATGGGCATTCTGCCTGATGACCGGCTAACCGTTAGCGATAATCAAGGCACCTGGATGCCGGCATCAAAGGTCAACTTGGTAAAACCTGGTGGCTTTTATGGCTACGTTCAAAACCACAAAGGTGGCGCATGGGCACCGGATGGTGGTCGGATCGACGCTAAGAACGTAGTGCCGCCAAAGACGTTCGACCCGCCGCTGATTTGGATGCCACAAGAGGTCGACAATTCGTCGGGCGGCCAAGTGTTTGTCGATGACCCACGTTGGGGACCGCTGGCGGGACGTCTTCTGCACACCAGCTTCGGGCAAGGCAGTTTGTTTTATCTGATGACTCAGGAAATCGGAGGCACCGAACAGGCAGCGCTGATCAAATTCCCACACGACTTCGGTACCGGAATCATGCGTGGCCGAGTGAACCCCGTCGATGGCCAACTCTATGTCACGGGACTCAACGGATGGAACGACAACGGTCGCGCGGGACTCGCCGACAACGGTATCTATCGCGTGCGGTACACGGGCAAGCCGCTTCGCATGATTGAAGATTGCCAAGTCGAATCGGGCGGTCTCCGCATTCAGTTCAACTTTCCTGTCGATCCCGCTTCGGCAACCGACGTCGCCTCGTACGCCGCCCAACAGTGGAACTACAAGTGGACCAAGAATTATGGATCGGACCATTATCACCCCGAAACCCGAGAGCTTGGCGAGCAATCGGTGGCAATCTCGAGCGTCCAGTTATCCGAAGATCACAAGTCGGTGCTGCTGAGAATCCCCGGGCTGCGTCCCGTCAATCAATTGCGTTTGCAATTGAATGTTAACGACGAATCCGGTGCAACATTCAGCGAACAGGTTTACTGGACCATTCATCATGTCGTTCCAAAGATTTCGACGCGTTAAGCGTCAATGTGGGATAGGCTTCCAGCCTGTCAATGCAGGCATGACACGCTAGAAGCCTATCCCACTTACTTCTTTTGTTTTCCATTGCCTAGCTTGCCGACAATTGCTGCCTGATTCTGCTTGAAGCCTGCTGCATCGCGTTTGGCAATCAGTTGAGCCCGCAGCGTCTTCACGACCGAGGCATACTCTGGATTTTTTGCCTGGTTTGTGAATTCGCCCGGGTCTTTTTCCAGGTCGTACAGCTCCGAGCCGTTCTCGCCAAATCCCCACTGAGTGAAACGCCAGTCCGTTGTGCGAATCGATTCCCCACCGCTACGGCTGATGGTGAATGCCTGGTCCTTCTTCCAGGAAGACGATTCGGTATCAACCAGAAGTGGTTTCAAGCTTGTTCCCTGAAGCGTGTCCGGAGCGGGAAGGCTGGCCAGTTCGGCCAGAGTCGGATAAAGGTCGACCAGTTCTGTGATCTTTGTGGTGCCACGGCCATGCTGATCCTTGAGCCACGGCACGCTGATGATAAACGGCACACGCGTGGCCTCTTCGAACAGGTGCTGCTTCTGGTATTTGTGATGATGCCCCAAAAGGTATCCGTGATCGCTGGTGAAGACGACAATCGTATTATCCGCCAACCCCTTTTCTTCCAGAGCATCCAGGACGCGTCCGACCTGTGCGTCCATGTAGGAAATACTGGCGTAGTAGGCCTGTAACAGCCCTTTGTGCAGTTCCGGCGTCACCCCGTACGTTGTGCTGTTTCGTTTGTAATTGCGGATGATCCCCGGCACGTCGTCCAGGTCATTCTCCGGCACCTCTGGCGCTTCCATTGCCTCTCGATCGTACTGGTCGAAATACTTTTTCGGTGCGACGAGAGGCACGTGCGGTCTCACAAATCCCACGGCTAGAAAAAACGGATTGTCTTTCACCTGGTCAAGCATCTCGATGGCGCGATCTGCTGCCATCCCGTCGGCGTGTTCGCTGTCTCCGCTGGATGCAATCACGCCAGTAAAGCTCTGTGATCCTTTGTCTTTTGGCGACCAGTTCGTCAGTTCGCCGGGAGCGTTTTGTTCCGGAGCTTTGATGTTGATCGCTTCGTCCCATGAAAAAGGATCATCGCTTTCCGCTGTTCCGTCGATGATCTCAAACGGAATGCCCATGTGATAAATCTTGCTGACTCGTCCCGCGTAGTAGCCGTTGTTGCGAAAAGTCTGCGACAGCGTTACCACATTGGGCATACTGCCTCGCAAGGTGCCCTCATTGCCCAGCGTCAAATTCGAATACGGATACAGGCCTGACATGATTGACGCACGCGACGCACCACAAACCGGATACTGACAGTGCATGTTCTGGAACTTGACGCCGCGATCCGCCAGGCGATCGAGGTTGGGTGTTTTGCACTGCTTGTGTCCAAAACCACTCAGAGCGGTATTCAGATCATCTGCGATCAGGAACAAAACGTTGGGCTTTTCAGCATGTGCCGGTGATTGCGGAATCAGTGTCGCTGTGATCATGGCAAAAATGATCAGACAAGTCGTTTTCATTATTCGATTCTCATATAGCGATTTTTTGACTTAATTCGTTCATCATGACAGGTCATCCAGCCTGCGGTTGAGGCTTGGATCGTGCGGTGTCGTTCCGCGTTATCTCTGGCAACGAAAAGTCTTTTAGCAGTTGCGGCGGTCCGCTGAGCGACTGGTCGTCATCGATTTCTTTCATCCGTTTGGCCACCAAATCGCGAAGCTTTTCCAGTTTGCCACGATGCCCAGGTGACGTGGCCAAGTTGTTTTTCTCAAACGGATCGCTTTCCAGATCGTAGAGTTCTTCTGCTGGATTGCTGTGATAGTCGTGCAAGAATGCTGCCGCCTTCGGGTCGGTTTTTGCTGCGTCGATGTACGATTGCCAGTGGTGGCCGGCGTGTGCCCAGTGCCCGTCGACGCGAGGAACTTCCTTGGCCCATACATCCGTGTGTGTGGTGTAAGCGAACTCGGGGTGCAGGTTGCGGATGTATTTCCATTTGCCCACGCGGACGCTGCGAATCGGGTAGACGTTCTTTTCTTTGTCACCTTTGTGCGTTGCGTAGATCACGTCGCGATGTTTGTCGGTTTCGCCAACCAGCACCTTTGCGAACGAACGCCCGTCGATACCTGAGGGTGATGTGCCACCGGCCAAGTCGATCAGCGTGGGCATCAGATCAATCCAGCTTACCATCGCATTGGTCGATGAATTGGGCTTGATCTTGCCCGGCCAAACCGCAATCAGCGGAGTGCGGATTCCCGTTTCGTACAGTGACCATTTCGCGAACGGCCACGGCATCCCATGATCGGACGTGTAAACGACCAAAGTGTTGTTCACATCCAGGTGTTTGGCGATCAATTCTCGAGTTTGCCCAGCGCGTCGGTCGATATCCTCGGCTCCTTCGACGTATCGCGTCATTTCCACTCGGGCTTCGTACGTATCGAAAATCTTAGGCGGAATGACGACATCTTCGGGAGCGATTCTGGCCTCTTCTTTGGGCGGCCAAGCGGTGTGCGTGTCGGTCCAGCCAAGAAACAGTGCCAGCGGTGGTGCGTTATCAGGGCGTTGTTGGAGAAATAATTCCACCTGATCCAATGTCATGGTTTGTTGCAAGCCGCCGCCGCCGAGAATCTTGACACCGTCGGGAACGTATTGGCCGTAATGCTTCGGGCCGGAGTGGCCAACTTTGCCGTGGAAGACAACTTCGTAGCCTTGTTCCAGTAGCGTCGGCAGCAGCGAACGGACACCGGGCTTGAGTTCAAATTCGTGGTTGCCGACGATGCCGTTGTTGTAAGGCATTCGCCCCGTAAACAGTGCCGCACGACTGGGCGCACAGGCTGGCGAGGCGACATAGGCATTGTCGAATCGAATCCCCTGTTCCGCCATTTTTTGCAGGTTGGGCGTCTGGAATTCACTCGATCCATAAACGGATGAGTGGTACACACCGTGATCATCCGCAATGGTGATCACAAAATTTGGCTTGGCGGCAACGACCGTCTGACCGCAAAGCAACGCAATCGCCAGAGCAATGGGAAACACAATTGATCGTGTGGTGCAAACTCGATAGCAGGTTTTCATGGATTCAGGCAACGTTATGGCGAAGTTCAGGGTTTGTAGTGTCGTTTTAAGACGCAAGAAACTGACGTATTTAGATGTGGCATCAGTTTAGTAACAAGCGGGAAACAGCTGTCCAACATAGACGCATTCGTGAAAGCGTAGGACCGGTTCCTACCGGTCTTCTTAGGCGATTCGGTGAATTCGGCCGGTAGGAACCGGCCCTACTTCAAACGCGACACATATTTCCCGCTCGGTCCTTAGCGAGAGAGTCGAGCTTTCTTGTCAGACTGGACGCCTTTCGCGTCCTTCAGTTGTTGTATCCGCTGACGTCGACGGCCCTCGGACTGTCGTGAATAGGCGTCCAATTCTGTTTGGCGACCGAGGTCCCCCTGCTCCGTCATCCAATCATCGACAGCAGCGGAAAGCCGAGCTTTCGTTTCGGAAAAATCGGGGTTAAGAGCGAGGTTGTTCAGACAATACGGATCGGACTGAATGTCATAGAGTTCTTCCTCGGGTCGTTTGAGAAAACGATTCGCACGTTGCTGAGTTTGGTCGTCAAGATCGCGTGTAGCTTCCTGCAGGCTACGAGACGTTGGAATACTGAATTCGTTTTCCGGAAACAGATTTCGGATGTATCGGTGGTGTTTGTCGACGACGGACCGAACGCCGTAGGGTGCTTGGCAACCGGTTACACCACGAGTTGTTTGCAGGCTGAAAGCAAGTTCACTGTGGCTCGTTTCTTTGCCAAGCAGCACCGGAAGGAATGACGTGCCATCGAGTGAATCAGGAATCGTTGCACCGGCCGCGTCAAGAAAGGTCGGAACGATATCCGTGTATTCAACAATGGCTTGGGACTCGCTACCGGCTTCGATGTGCCCCTTCCAACTAGCGACCAAGCCGCTGGCGACACCGATTTCGTAGCACGTCCACTTTCCGAATGGAAACGAGCTGCCTTGCTCGGTCGCGACCATCACGATCGTGTTTTTGCGAAGATCGAGTTGCTCTAGCATGCCCATGATCTCTCCGGCCTGACCATCAAAGTAGGTGATCTCTGCCAGATACTTGGCGTACGATTTTCGCTGGTGCTCGAACTGTTGTGGGCTCAGCTTGGCGTTCAGATAGGGAGTGGGGTCGCCCTTGGTGTAGGGGCCGTGTGGTTCGTTGGAGCACAAAAACAGGCAAAACGGTTTTTCTTCTTTGGCAGAGTCCCGCAGTAGTTGCAGCACTTTCGGGTAACGGGTTCCGTCGATCGTTTCGACATCGCGGTTTGTCGGTTCCGCGAACTCTTTGATGTACTCAAAGGGAAAGACGTCTGCCGGAGCGATGTGCTGCTTTCCCGCCAAGGCAACTCGGTAACCGACTTCGCTCAAGTAGTGGGGAATGCTCTTCACGTCGTGATAGGCTTCGGCGTGATTGGGATACGCACCGCTCTTGACCGGGTACAAGCCGGTGTAGAGCGCATGCCGAGTCGGTGAGCACATGGGTGCGGCCTGATAACATCGATTGAATTTCATTCCCTCCGAAGCGAGCTGAATCAAGTTTGGCGTTTTCGCCGGGCCGCCGTACAACTCCAAGTCTCGATAGCTGCAGTCATCTGCAAGAATGAAAACAAAGTTGGGGCGATCATCGGCTTGAGCCAGATTCGTGAAGCCGACGACCAGCAGCAAGAGTAGAGCTAGGAATTTCATGTGAAAGCTTTATTGAGGCTGCGGCAATGATGTGAATCTGAACAAACGGTCCGCTTCACGATCCCTTTGCTCACATTCGGTGATTCTTTTTGATAGTAATTCATTGCGTCGTGAAATAGTTTATCGTTTTTGATCGGGCTCAGAGTGACGCGTTATCAGCAATGCCCAATCTTGCTCGGGCTCAGTCGGTGGTGGCCCGATTGAGACGTTGTCACCTGCAATCAGTTCGAAACGGTTTCCTTCAAACTGGCCACTGCGTGGGCTAAACCAACGAGCCTGAAAACTACCGGTCGCCTCGCTCAAGTTGATCCGCCCCGTATCGCGGGCGACTGGAAAGTAGATCGCGTAAATCTCGCCCGGTTTCCGAAACACCTGAGCGCCCAATGGAAATGACTTGCCAGATCCCAGGCCCACTTCAAGCGTCGCTTCGTCATCGACAAGTTCGTCTGCCGGTTGCATTTCCCAAAATGGAAGATGATCCTCCATGAACGTCCGAGCGATGGCGAGTGACTTCCAAAGCTCGATTCGCTGGGGTGTCTTGAAGGATTCGGTGCCCAGCAAGTCTTCGAGGATGAATTCGATCTGACCGCCCGACATCAGCGTCGGCCAAATCTTCTGCTTGCGATGGAGTGCCGGGCGATCGAACGGCTTCCAAGACTCTTTCTGCCCAACATCCAGTACGAATTCGTCCATCGAAATTGGCAGCGGCCGGCCCGTCTTGGCTGTTGCTTCGCGAAAGTCTTCGACGAGGGTGTCGATCCTTCGCCGGTTCAATTGAATCGACGTCAAACTGAATCTTGTATCGCCAAATGTGAACTTCAGGGCTGCCAGCGGATCATGCGCCGAGTGAACGGAAATGGGGTGGTCGTAGGGATCGACCGCCTTCACATAGTCGGCAAATGACCGAATTCGCTCGGGGCCGAGGTCGAAACCAATATTGTATTCCTCGCAAAGATTCCAGCTCAGAGCATTGTGGTGACCAAATCGAGCGATCATTTCTCGGTAGTAGAGTTTCCGTTCAACGCCCAACTCACCGTCATCGAGTTCCTTCTTGTTGGCGACTTCCGCTTCATTGAAAACAAAGTGCAAGTTGATTCCTCGGTGCTGAGCGTGCGAGAAGACGGTGTTCCATTGACGCAGTTTGCTTAGATCGAAGTTCCGGTTGTCATCCTTCGGGCTCCCCTTGCGTGCTGGTTTTCCCGACCACGGCCAAACATCGTCGCCGTCACCACCGACGTTCATGGTCAGGAAATAAATGCTGTTGACCCTTTGTTCGGCGAGACTGTTCAAAGCGCCGATGATGGCTTTGCCACTGCCGTCATCCCAGTCGGGA
Organism: Novipirellula methanifontis; assembly: GCF_052161655.1. Taxonomy (GTDB): domain Bacteria; phylum Planctomycetota; class Planctomycetia; order Pirellulales; family Pirellulaceae; genus Novipirellula. The sequence continues at coordinate 9,943,295 of NZ_CP197418.1, read as the reverse complement.
TCACCCTCACGCCAATCGGAAACATGATCGGCGTAGCGATGGCTGACGGGCGTGTTATCGAACCCTTCATAGGCGAGGAAGTTTTCGGGACTGTCCGCTCCGCCGCGAATCCAATACGGACCATCGCGGAATTTTAAGTAGTGACCGCCTGCATATTCGAGACGTCCCCATTTCAAGTATCCTGGTGCCGAGCGAACGCGTGGTTTGACGGTGATCGCTCCAGTATCGCCATCCAAGCTGACAGGTTCTCCAGCATCAGGCTCCAACGACACCGCAATGTTCGAGCCACGACGCAACGAGGCTTGATAAGTCCACTGGCCGGCTTCATCTGGTGTGAAATTTGCCGTCCACTGATTGCCAGCTTCACCGCCCCTTCCATCACCATCGAAAAAGCCGGGGACATCATAGGTTTGGCCTGACGGACCAACGAATTGCACTTGAAGCCGGTAATCGAGAAAGGGATTTGGATTGTCGTCCGTTTCCGCAGCCAGAGGACCGCTAAAAGAGAGGGATAACGGATGCCACACGACGAAGACGTCACGGCTGGTATCTGGTTGGTCGCTCGCTTTAGATACAGCCGGCTCAGATGGCAGCGGAAAATCTTTCAGCAGACGTGGCGGTTCCGCGACACAAACGGTTGCCTGGAACACCAGGCTGAAAAGCATCAGCGGTAAAAACAATCGAAAACGGACGGTTGAATTCATAGAGTTCACTTAACGTTGATTGCTGTTTCGTGCGTCAAAACAAGTTCCTTGCATGTGAGTGCAAAGAGCTTTGTCGCGGACGGGACGTATGCTTGGCTTCTATTCGCCGGCCGTTGCTTGCTTGAGAGCCCCACGTTGTTGTTTCTTATGCGCCCGATTTGCCTTGGCCTTTGTGGGAGGCTTGACGCGAGTGGGCGTTTTTCCTTCTAAGTAGAAGTCGTAGTAGTCCATCCACGCCGGTGCCATTGGGCCGGTCGCCAGTCCCGGTGGGGCAAGTGTTTCGGACCACGTTGTCAGTTTGCGTCGCAATCGATCGGCGACCTCCGGATATTTCCTTAAGAGATTGTGCTTTTCTTCGATGTCCGATTTTAGGTCATACAGATATTCACGCTCCCCTCCACGCAGCAGTTTCCAATCGCCTTCGCGAATCGCGGCCTGAGCAATCCACCGCCACATCAATGCGTCGTGGGGTGCGGCCTTGTTTTCGCCGTTCAAAAATGGAATCAGGTTGACGCCGTCCAGATCACCGGGCTTGGTGTCAAGTTTTGCCAGTGACGCTGCCGTCGCTGCTACATCCAAGGCACTGATGGGATAGTCGTAAATTTGGCCCGCTGGAATCGTGCCGGGCCACGAGACGACGAAGGGCACATGCATGCCACCTTCGGCCAACATTCCCTTTTCACCATTAAGTGGATCGTTGAGCGAACCGTCCCAACCCGGACCACCGCCCGGGGCGTCTCGTTTGTGAATTTTTAGCGGTGCTCCGTTGTCACCGATGTAGAAGATCAGTGTCTTCTCAGTCAGGTTGTGTTTTGCCAGCGTGCTAGTGATCAGCCCCACGCCATCATCCACGGCCGAAAGCATCGCGAGTGCTTGACGGCGGCGTTCTGGCATCTCACCCGGAAAGCGATCGAGATATTTCTTTGTTGCGTCCAGTGGGACATGGGGAGCTCGGTAAGCCACGTACAGAAAGAAAGGATCGTCTTTGTATCGGTCGATGATAGCCGCCGCCGCTTGGCTACATCCGTCGATGTGATAGGTCTTGGCGGGCAACATGCCCATCTCGCGATCCTTTCCGTCTGCACTGATGTTGGCTGCAAATGGTCCGCCGCTGTTCTGGTTATAGACATGTTTGAAACCGTGATCGGTGATCCGTGGTCCGGCGCCGAGGTGCCATTTTCCGAACTGCGCAGTGATGTATCCGGCGGACTGAAGTCGCTCGGCGATCGTTAGTTCTCGGTCAAAACCTTCGAGCGATTGACCATTGGCTTCGACCCCAAACTTGGATTGGAATTTTCCGACCAGCAAACCCGCCCGAGACGGAATGCACTGCGGTGCAGTGCTGTAACCGTGTCGTGCCAGCACACCACTTTTGGCAAGAGCGTCCACGTTGGGCGTGCGGATGTCATCAACCACGCCCTGACATGAAAGGTCGGCGTACCCGTGATCGTCGGTATAGAAAACGATAATGTTGGGCCGGTCGTTGGCAGTCGCCGTTGCTGACAAAAGCAACAAAAGCAAGACGGTCTGTAGGGACAGCGATTTCACGTGTTAACCTTTCGGGCGTTTCAGGTTGCTTTGCTTTTCAGGTCATCGATCGCGATGAACAATAGGCTCGGCTTGTGCGAATGTCAGCGATATGGGATCCAATTGCAGTTGTGATTGATGCAGTGATGAATCAGAACTTCCATCGGTAAACCTCAAGCCCATCGCCGGTTGTTAGTCGAATGTTGGTGAGCGAGATCCGGCCTTGCCCCGTGGCAGGATCGATGCGGACGGCAAGAACGGGGTTGTCGACAGACCACTTAATGCTGTACTCGTGAGGATTGCCGTCGTGTTTGACGTCGAATAGCGTGCTGCGGTCGCGGAAGAATGCGGGGGAAACACCTTTCTCGTGCCAAAACAATTGGCCCGCTCCCTTTGCATCGGAGCTCATTGTGAATTTCAACACGAGCGTCTTTTCGGTAACCGCAGCGGGAAGCGTGTAGCTCAAATAGGGATCGCCGCCATCACTTGACAAGATCAGCGAACCGTCTTCGAGTGTGAGTTGGCACGTGCCGCCTGGCTGCCAGCCAGCGACTGGCTTTCGAGGTTTCTGAGGCTGATTCTTTTGGGTTTTGCTTCCACTTTTGCCGGTGCCTTTTAAGGAAGCCTTGCCGATCAATTCAGGACTATACTTCGTTGGATCGAACTTGGGATTGGGCAAAGGCACGATAGCGTTGGTGTCGGTCAGAAACTGGTCGATCAATTGGTCAAGTTCACGCACTCGGTCGGGCTGAGCCGCGGCGAGATTATTCTGTTCACCGAGGTCGTTTTTCAGGTTGAACAATTTGTAATCGTGCTGGCCATCATCGCCGCCGTGAAAGATGCGAATCAGCTTCCAGTCGCCAGCGTGAACGCTGACTGACGGTGGCAGCCACTCCGGAATGTTGGGCGAGTGCGGAAAGTACGTAAAGATCGCGTCGCGATCCAGTGGCTTTCCCTGTAATGCGGGTGCAATACTGATACCGTCGAACGACTGGTTTGGCTGAGGATCGATATCGAGCCGTTCCAAAAGAGTCGGATAGAAATCGCAACTCTGAATGACTTCGTCGCTGCGAGTACCGGCTTTCACGTGACCCGGATCAACAACGATCGCCGGCCCGCGGACTCCGCCTTCGTACATCGTCGCCTTGCCACCGCGGAGCGGAAAGTTGCTGGTCGCCGACGTACCGTCGACTTCGTTGTACATGTTGCCGCCGTTGTCCGATGCGAACACGATGATCGTGTTGTCGGCAATGCCAAGCCGGTCAAGAGTGTCGAGCAAGGTCCCAACCGCATCGTCCATGCTTTCGACCATCGCGGCATAGGTTGGACTGCGCTGCGGATCGTTCTGATCAACCTGTTTCTGATACTTGTCGATCAGGGAACGCTTGGCGTCAAAGGGCGCGTGCACGCTGAACATCCAATAGTTCAGGAAAAAGGGTTTGTCGCTGTGCCGCTTCATGAACGCGACGGCTTCCTTCGCCATGCGATCTTCAAGGTGCTCGTCCGGAATATCCGGATCGTGGTCGAAATCTTTGAACATCCACGGCGCGACGTAGCTTCCCGCGGGTCCTGGACCAGGATGATGAGGAACGTCCACTTCGAAACCGTGCTCCAAGGGCGAGTACGGTTCCGATCCCAGATGCCACTTGCCAAAGTGCCCGGTCGCATAGCCATTGTCTTGGAACATTTCCGCCAGCGTGTAGTAGTTGGTATCCAACCGAGACACCGAATTCGGAATCGTGCATTTCTGATTCGCGGGACCGGTTTTGGTAGCGGTTGCTGTCAGAGTAACTTGCGGCAGATGGCAATTCGGCGAAGTGATTCCGTGACGTGCGGGACTGAGCCCCGTCAGCACGCTGGCTCTTGTCGGCGAGCACAACGGACTGGCCGAATACGCTCGCGTGAACGTCATTCCGCGAGCGGCCAGTCGTTCGATATGAGGTGTCTTGTAGAATGATGTCGTGCCGAACAGCGTCGTGTCGCTCCAGCCAAGATCATCGGCAAGGATGAAAACGACGTTCGGTGGTGACTCTGCTCTAGCGGTTGAACAAATCAAAAACGCGGCGACCACTGACATCATCAGCACCCGTTGCGACTGAGAACACGAATTTCGGTTGCGTTGAGAATGCGGCACGAGCGGCTCGGGGGTGAGGTGGGAAAGTTCTCCTGACTCGATTCAAATCTGATTCGTTTTAAAATCGAGCTGACGAGCACTTGTATGCCTGCGAGCTACAAATCTCACACTGGAACCTGACAGAATTGTTCCGTATGCGTTTTGTGATCCTGATCGTGTGGGTTTCGCAGAAAGTTGGGGAGTTTTCTTCAAAGTCGCGGCAGATTCCGGAGCGGGCGGCAAACAGGTTGTGAGCCGAACGCGCTAGCGTCGGGCCGCCGCTCGGTAAATCGTGGGTGAAACGAGGCCGGCGGCTAGCGGCCTGTTGATTTAGTTAGCCGCTTGGGCGCTAGCCCCGGTTTCGTCACCACAGAACCGGGGCTAGCGCGCAAACGGCTAACATAATTTTTTGAAGATCGACTAAATCAACAAACCGCTAGTGCCGTCGGCTCACAAATAGGGACGAGACGAAAAACGGGACAGTCAAATAAGGGGGATGTGATGTTCTATTGTCTGAGGGCACGGTAACGTTTATCAATAAGTCAATTGAGACGATCTATAGTGGATTTTAGCGTGTTTTTAAGGTGTTAAGTTGACGGATTCACTCGAAACGCAACGAGCCGTTGCCCAAGTTCTCGCGGGTGATCGTGAGGCTTTCCGGCATCTCGTGCGCGAACACAGCTTGATGCTCCGAAGTTATCTTGGCAGCCAGTTGCATCGTGCCGACGAGGTCGATGATCTCGCTCAGGAAGTGTTCATTAAGGCCTTTCGCAATCTTGACCAATTTGAGCCAGGAAAGGATTTTCGGGCTTGGATTCGTGGGATCGCAAAGAACGAACTCTTGATGCATTTCCGCAAAATCGGCCGGCGTAACGCGAATAAGGCAAAATTTCGTGAGGAGGTTGTCGAGGCCATTCAGAGCGACATTGACCACGTCTTCAGCGGGCAAGCCGACAGCGCCATTGAAGCTCTGCTGCGATGCATCAATCAACTTCCCGAACGGATGCGTTTGGTAGTACGGTCTGGACTCGACGGTATCAAAGCGGCGTCGATGGCAGGCGAATTATCGACGACGGTCGGAGCTGTTTACAATCTTCACTACCGCGCCAATGCGTTGCTGCGTGAATGTGTTCGTAAGGAGACCGACCAATGAATGCGGATCTACAGCAGCTGCTTGCCGCTTGGCTCGGAAACGAGTTTGATGACGATACGCTCACACCTATTGTTGAGCGGCTCAAATCTGACGACAAATTCCGCGAAGCATTCGTTCGTGAAGTCATTATGCATGGTCAGTTGAGGGCCGTTCAATCAAGTGAGCCGCGTTGGCTTGAACTTGAAGATTTGATTGGTGCATCGGTGTTGGATCATGGTGCGGATGATCTTGAATCAAGGGTGATGCACGAGATCACGACTCCTGGCTTTGCAACGATTGAACCTCGCAAAGATAGACATCGTTGGCAATCGCTTGCACTGGTAGTGGGCGTGGCGGCATCAGTGGTTGGGTTCTTGACATTTTTGTTTTGGTCGAGCGATCGTATCGATCCAAACAAACCCTCCGTCCAACAAGTCGCATCGGATGGGGTGATCGTGGATTCCGATTCGGGTGAAATGATGGGTCGCAATGGCGTGGCGGTACTCAGTCAAGCAGTCGATGTGGATTGGGGGGATGGGGAACCGATTGTGACCGGGGCACTGGTGGGCACGGGCGACCTTGTGCTGCGTAGCGGCACAATTCAGCTGGATTTTCTATCGGGGGTGCGATTGCTTGTGCGTGGTCCAGGAAACTTGGAACTTCGGGGCGCGGATGAGGTTTTTTTGCGAGAAGGATCGGCGAGCTGCTTCGTCTCTGAGATGGGACATGGATTTCGCATCGTCACCGCAGAGATGGAGGTCATCGACGTAGGAACGGCGTTCAGCATTGACGTGGGACGTGATCGGCAGTCACAGGTGCATGTTCTGGAAGGTTCCGTCGAGATCAAAACACCTAAGACCGCGATGATGGCCTTGCAGGAACATCATGCGATTCGCATGACCGATGCCGGACCGGAAACGGTTCCGTATTCACCCAGCCGTTTTCCGGATCCCGCCGATCTTCGCAAAAAACGGAACGAAAGTGCGCAGCGACAATACACTCTCTGGCAGGAAAAGGCCCATGAATTGAGCAAAGACCCTGCTGTCCTGTTGCACTACACCTTTGAAGTATCGGATCCCGATGCGTTGGAGGTCCGGAACACAGCCGCCGATGCGTCCAATGCGTCCAATGCGACCGACGGCGTCATCATCGGCTGTGACTGGACAACCGGTCGCTGGCCTTCGAAGCGAGCCGTTGGATATCATAACACCGGAGATCGTATTCTGTTTCAGGTCCCTGGTGCACACGAGTCACTCACCATGCTTGCCTGGGTGCGTATCGACGCTCTTACGCAACCAATAACGTCTCTGTTAATGACAGAATCTCCACGTCGCCGTGCCCGCTTTGCTCCGACCGGCGACCGGGTTGTCGAGGAAGCTCTCGCTCGACGGTCCACGTCCAAGGTGCAGACCGTTCGCTGGGAGCTGACTCAGGAAAATGCGAACGCGACATTTAACGTCGGCTATGGAAACGTCTCTCCCAAGAGTTGGACTTATAGCCAAACAGCCGCCCGCAATCCGGCAACCCTCTCGGACAACTGGGGCCAATGGTCGTGCTTGGCAGTCACTGCAAACGTGACAACGGGCGAGGTCGTTCACTTTCTAAATGGCAAACGGATCGGAACTGGGAAACTAAAAGATTCTTCGCCGCTGCTGTTGGACTTTTTGGAACTTGGCAATTTCGGAGTTTCCGCAGACGAACTGGAGCGTACCTCCGGCGGGTCACAGCGTCGCTTCTATGGAGTGATCGATGAAGTTCTGATCGCAAACCGCGTCTTCGGCGATTCGGAAATCGAAGAGATCTGGTCGGCGGGAAAACCGTAAACCGATCGCAAACACCCCCCGCAATATCACGCTCGGTCGAGTTGCAATTCGTGATCGCATCGCTGGTGGACTTCGCGAAACAGCTCCGTCGATGATGGATCTTGCAGCTTGACGTCGAAGGTGGGGTGGCCGCAACGCAATCTTCTTGCACCCTCTTTCAATCAATCAGCTTTCGAGACAGTGCGTCAAAAAGGAACTCAAAAAACAGGGCTGGTTTCGTGAGGTCGATTTTCCCATTGTTGTGGAATGAAGGGATCTGCAGAAGCTGTTCGGTTCACAAAGTGGCCAGTCGAACTCGATGCAGATAGTTTTTCATCGAGTGCGAGAAAAGAAAGTACCCTCGAGAGGATTCGAACCTCCGACCTGCTCGTTAGGAATGAGCTGCTCTATCCAGCTGAGCTACGAGGGCATTTTGAAAGATGGGTGTTTGAAAGTGGGCTGTTTTACAAAAACATGGACTTCAGAATCGTAATCGTCCTGAAGTGAAATTTTGCAGGCACGCTGGCGACGTGGGAAGGGGGAACGATCTACTTTTTTTCTAATGCACTTCGTACCGACTTCGCCACTTGCTCGGCTAACTTCTTCGATCCCGCCGGGGTGTAGTGGACGTTCGCCTTTAATTGTAAATCGGCATGCTCGGTTGCAAAGTCGTACATCGGGTCGGTCTGGATCCCACCCACTTCGGCCATCACCTTGGCGGCTGCATCATTGTAACGCTTTGCGTCGTCTGGGATACGTCCGGCAGCTCCCTCGGGAACCGGCGTGGTTTCTCGCCAAATCACCGTCGCTCCGGTCGCCTTGAGCCGCTCGGCAATCTTCTTCAAATTCGCTGCGTACTGATCGATAGGAACTTGGCGGTGACTTGTCGCCGCGTTGGGATCCGCCAAATTTTTTCCCGTTGGACCCATGAACTTCAAATCGTGAAGCCCGAAATTGAAGTGAATGACATCCCATTTGCGATCGCCTATCCATGCTTCCATTGACTGCAGCCCGCGAGTGGTGGGCCCGCAGTTGGTTGCCGGGCGATAGACATTGGCCACGCCATCAAGCTGTTTGCGGACATCCACCATGTAACCGATCGAGATCGAATCTCCGATCAGCAGCACATTGGGAAGTCCCTTCACGGCCACGGGCGGTTGGAATGCCGGGTTCACCTTTTTGGGCTTTGCATTACGATTCGGAGCTGGTTTTGTTTGCGTTTTCTCTGGGCTGGCTTTGGCACCGTCGTCCGCGGTCGCTGGAGTCGCCAATGGCGAAAATGCGATCGTGATCATAAATACCGAAGCAAAGATGCTTACGAAAGCTGTGGATGTCTTCACGTTTTTATTCCTACTCTTTTCCCGTTGACGATTTAAACTGATGCCAATCCTACCAGGTCAAGCGACCTATCGTATTCTGGATGCCTCGATAAATCGAGCGACCGAGGGGCTTCGCACCTTGGAAGAGTATGCCCGGTTTGCCCTGGACGATGCTGCCATCAGCGGCAGCTTTAAATCGCTTCGCCACGATTTGACCACCGCCGTCGGCCAATATGTGGATCGCCAGCGATTGATCGAAGCTCGTGATACGCCGGGCGACGTGGGGACCGAGATTCGTAAAACAACCGAATACGAGCGATCGTCGCCACAAAAAGTGATCGCCGCTGCCGCTGCCCGCATTGCTCAAGCGCTGCGTGTGATCGAAGAGTATGGCAAAACTATCGACGCCAATTTTGCTGCCAATGTGGAACAGATCCGCTATCAGGCCTACCAAGCTTGTGCGTCGCTGGAGCTATTGGCATTCACGAACGAGCGTACCGCTCAGCTGGCCGCAGCGAAACTGTATTTGCTGATCGATGGTGGTGAATCCGAGCCACAGTTCGTCGCTTCAATTGAACAGCTCGCGGAGGCTGGGGTGGATATTTTCCAGCTTCGTGACCACTCGCTCGACGACCGTACACTCTATCGGCGTGCGTGTATTGGTGCGGCGGTCGCGCGAAAGCACGGGCGGTTATTCATTGTCAATGATCGCGCCGATATCGCTGTCGCCTCCGATGCGGATGGCGTCCATGTCGGACAAGAAGAACTGCCAGCTGCTGCGGCCCGTGCCATCATCGGAGATCGCCGATTGCTAGGGATTTCTACTCACTCGATCGATCAAGCAAAAGAAGCGGTCGATGACGGTGCCGACTACATCGGATGCGGTCCCATTTTCGCGGGCCGTACAAAGCAGTTTGATGCTTACGTGGGGCCTGCGTTTTTGGAACAAGTCACACCGTCGATCTCGATACCGGCGTTTGCGATCGGAGGCGTCGATCAAAGCAACGTCAGCGAAGTGATGGCAGCTGGTTGTGACCGGATCGCTGTCACCGGCGCGATTCGCGATGCCGAGGATCCGGTGCATGCCGCGAAGACGCTAAAGCAAATATTGCTATCGGGAACACAAAATAGATAACGAGCGTCACCGTCGTCGCCTACAACAATTCCTCGATTTTGGCTTTCATCTGATCCACGCCATTAGGCGAAAATCCTTCCCACACTCCGCGGATCGTGCCTTGCTGGTCCACCAGCACCGAAGTCGGAAAATACATGTGCGGTTTACCGAGCGACTTGGCGACGTTCTCACGCGACATGCCACGCGGATCGGCGAACACATCGGTATCGGCGTCGATCGAATCGAGAAAGTTTTGAGTTCGTTGTGCCAGCCGTTCGATGGTTTCGGACGACCCTGATTCGCACGAAATGGAAATGAATGCAAAGTTATCGTTGGAATTGAATTTTTGGACCATCTCCGACAAATGAGGATACTCCATCGTGCAGGGACCACACCAGGTTCCCCATAGATGGATCAACGTCACTTTGCCCTCGGGTAAGCCTTCGATCGACATTTCCGAAGGGTCTTGAGAAAGCCGAACCAATTCCAATTGCGGAGCAGTCTTGCCGATCGCAACGCTGTCCTGGGAATCGCCGGAGGGTTGATTTCGACTGACAGCAAACAGCCCAAACGCTAAGATTAAAACCAGCAGCGGCCACCACGACCGGGACGCTCGAGGCTGTACGGGGTCTTCGTTCATATCAGTTGTGTCGGAATGTTGTTGCACGCTAAATGTCGTTTATCAAAGAGCAATGAATCAAATGGGTCACCTGCGAGCTTTTCATCTTGCGATCTCGTTCGCTCTCTTCTCGTTCACTCTATTATCGAGTACAGCGACGGTTCATTGGGCATCTGCCCAAGATTTAAATGGGCAAATTACGGGCCCAACCGCCAATGCCCCCCCAATCTATCTTCAGGAGCCCCAATTAAGCGAGAGCAGTGGTTTGGCTGCCTCACATCGGCAGCCTGGTCACTTTTGGTCCCATAACGATTCGGGCGATACCGCACGGTTATTCGCCTTTGATTCCCTCGGGAAAACCACCGGTCGCTGTGAATTGGTTGCCGCATCGTCGCTGGATTGGGAAGACATGGCCTCGTTTGAACTGGGTGATCGAAAGTACCTGCTGGTGGCAGATTGCGGAGACAACGACCGCAAACGCGATGCCTGTTTTTTGCATTTGTTCGACGAACCCGACCCAACACGTGCGACAAAAATAGAAAGTTATCTCGCGTTGCAGATCGCCTACCCCGATGGAGCCCACGATTGCGAAGCGGTTGCAGTTGATCCCACCCGCGGGAAAATCTTGATGGTTGCCAAATCCGCGATCCCCTACGTAAACGTCTACTCTGTAGAGTTACCCGGTTTGTTGGAGCGACTGGAATCCCTCCGCTCGCATCCGCCGACTTCGACCCCCGCAGCGACTTCGGTCCCCGCAGCGGTCCGAGTGGTGGCAAAAGTCGAAGGTGTGCTGGCGCTGCCGATGGTTTCGGCTGCCGATATTGATCCTCACACGGGCGACTTGTGGATTGCTAACTACTTTCAAGCTTTTTGCTTCCGCTGCTCACCACGCGACATGCCGGTTGCCGAACAAACAAAACAGGTAGCCGAAGCCAGCGATCTGCCTCGTTTGAGACAGATCGAAGCCCTTTGTATGGATCGCAACGGTGACGTTTGGGTGACCAGTGAAGGGACGCCAGCACCACTGAGCCGGGTTGCGAAGCCGTTGCCACCGGCACCAAGTGGGATAGGATCTCAGCCCGTGATCGACTGACCAGCCTGTCTGAGCCTGAGGCAGGTGGCAGCCCTGTTACCTCCTCGCTCCGCCACACACTCTCTCGCGGTAAAAGCCATCATGTTTGAAGTTGAGCAAAAGTATCATTTGGACGACTCGATTGCGATGGAAGCGAAGTTGGTGGAGGCGGGGTTTCAGACCGTCGAAACTCAGGCCCACCGGGACACCTATTACAATCATCCGTGTCGCGATTTTGCTGAATCCAAAGAGGCATTGCGAGTGCGGCGAATTAATGGGACGCCGCTGATTACGTACAAAGGAGCGAAGTTGCCAGGCGCGATTAAGGCTCGGCGTGAATTAGAGTGGGAATTGGGGCCTGGTGACGCCGGCGGCGATAAAACCGAACAGCTGCTGCAATTGCTTGGGTTTCAACGGGTCGCCGAAGTCTGCAAATCTCGCCGAGTGTTCGCGCCCGAACCATCCTCAGGTGAGTCAGCGTCATGTGATTTGGTCGGTTTTTCAGTTGTCTTGGATGACGTCGACCAGGTCGGCCGATTCGCCGAAATCGAGCTGCTCGCGGAAACCGAGTCGGATGTCCAGCAAGCCCGCGACCGAATCGGGCTGCTGGCGGACCGGTTGGGCTTGCAGCAAACCGAGTCACGAAGCTACTTGAGAATGTTATTGGAAGTCTCGGCTGCCAATCGTGTTGGCGAGTGAGTCGCCGTGGGGTCACTGTGAAGGGGAGGCTGGTTGGGGGACTGATCCAAGTTCGCCAGTTTGCTTCCCCTTGCCAAAGCACCTATGCTTATGGGCTGACGAGAGTGTTTAATTAAACCAAATTTTGGAGAAGAAAAGTATGTTGCTGAAGAAAGTTGCAAGTGGTTTGGCCATCGCCCTGATCGCTACCGCGACGGTATTCGCTGGTGATGTCGAATTGGAAGGTGTTCAATGCGTCGTCGCAGCGAAGCCTGCTGATGCGAGCAAGTCTGCGGACTACAAAGACGGCAAAGTCTATTTCTGCTGCAATGGATGTGCTGGAAAGTTCACAAAGAACAACAAAAAGTTTGCCGACAGTGCAAATCGCCAACTGGTGGCGACCAAACAGTACGAGCAAAAAGCTTGCCCCATCAGCGGCAAAGACCTGAACCCTGAAACTGGAACCGAAGTTTCGGGGGTTAAAGTGACGTTCTGCTGCAATGGCTGCAAAGGCAAAGTCGAAAAGGCCGAGGGCGACGCCCAAGTGAAAATGGTCTTCGGCGAAAAAGCTTTTGCGAAAGCGTTTGCGAAAGCGGCTGAAAAGACCGAGTAAGTGTCCGATTGGTAATCGAAAAAGGTTGCCATCTTTTCACTTAAAAAAAATCGAAGAAGCCGAGCGTGTTACACGTTCGGCTTTTTTTGTGCACGGGTTGCTGCAGTCCGACCAGATCCAGGTGATTCTGAGCGGAAATCGTCCAGCGTTCTTCGCTGCTTTGAGCAAACGGCAGTCAACGACATATCGGAGATGTGCACGGACGTTCACCGCTGGGCAAGATTTTTTCTAGCTACTATTCCGCGTCCAGCGTTAGAATTGCGAATAATTCGGCTTCGTATAGAGCCGTTGCTTCCTCCGCCGCTGAGGCATTTTGACCGCGCGGTGGCACTATCGTTGCAGCATTGTCGTTTCAACACGGATTAACAGGAAAGAGGGATAGTCAACACCGAACACAATTAAAATGAGTCAGATCCATGAAACCCGAATCGAATCACAGCGTTTCCGTGCTTTTTGAACATTGGAAACAAGAGCACTCCGGTCTGCAGCAGGAGTTAGATGCCTTCCGCGACTGGACCAGCGGCGTTGCGGTGCAGCAGTCGCCGGAATTTATCGAGTCCGCAAACCGATTGCGTCAGATTCGCGAACGACTTGTGGATCATTTTGTTCGGGAGGATCAGATTGGCAGACAACTCCGTTCGCACTACCCAAAAGGTTCGATCGAGGTGGAGGCGAGTTACCGCCAGGCGTGCCAGGATCACGAAGAGCTGCTTTCGGAGCTTGATGATCTGGCGGACCGGTTAGATCAAGTCGAGCCACCGTTTGAAACTTGGGCCGACGCGGTTCACGAAGTGACTTTGTTTATCGACCGCTTGGAAGAGCACGAGGAGTGCGAGGCGGAGCACATCCAGTGGCTCGCCCCACGAGAAGACACGACTGTATAAGCCGCTAGACCCAAAGTAATGGGGCGTGTCTTGATAAACTGGTGACACCTGGAGTGGACTGGCGGAGCAAAATCCCGTATTTTGGCGGCACGCCCAGGTGGTGGAATTGGCAGACACAAGGGACTTAAAATCCCTCGGCCGTTATGGCTGTACGGGTTCGAGTCCCGTCCTGGGTACTGCGGCAAGAATCAGTGGCAACATCTTGCACACACGAATCTGCGTTTTCTTTGGATTCGTGTGAATCACCCTGGCACAGGGTGGCCCAATTTCCGGATACGGTCACCGGATCGTGCGACGCCTCCACCGTGGATAAACCATCTCTGGCCAATCCATGGATCGCAATGAGACGGTCATCCGCGCCCGCAGCGATGGTGAGATTGAACCAGGCGACGAAAGTCCCGAATTTGTTTTCAATTTGCAGTTGTGTATTCGCGATGCAATTTCGAGAACAACAGAACCGATCTCAACTAGCGCGAAACGCTACGCGACAACTAGGGGTGACGCTTCGGGAGTGGATGAATTTCGGCACTTCGAGATTGACGTGTTGCTCGACGTGTTAGTAGCGAGTCAGCCGTTTTAGTCTCCATTACATCCACTCTTTGGTCCACTTGTTGCATTGCAAGATGGATGAGTGGGGATGTGGCGAAGTGAGGTTGCGCCACACCGTGATCGGGCTAGACTCTCTGGGGATCTAACACTGCTGCGGTGCCAATCGGTTCCACGCACAGGCCCGCATGGCTGCACTGGCCCGTAAAGCTGCACCGGCCCGCAAAACCACCGGCTCAGCCGTACTGTTTCCAAAGCGAGAAGAGACTGAATCATCGCTCGAAAAAAATCCAAGAACGTCCCCTGTGACCCTGACCACTGCATTCAAGTGCGGGGTGCGCGCGTCCACAACCTGAAGAACATCGACGTCGATCTGCCTCGCAACGCACTCGTCGTGTTTACGGGAATCTCTGGATCAGGAAAGTCTTCGCTGGCGTTCGGGACACTTTTCGCCGAATCGCAGCGGCGTTATCTCGATTCGGTGTCGCCTTACGCGCGGCGATTGATCGACCAAGTTGGCGAACCTGACGTCGACGCGATTGATGGGTTGCCGCCCGCTGTGGCACTTCAACAACAGCGGGGCACGCCGTCGGCACGGTCATCGGTGGGTAGCGTCACCACGATTTCTAACGGCCTTCGCATGCTCTATTCACGAGCTGGGAATTATCCGCGCGGCCAGAAGATGTTGTATGCGGACTCGTTCTCGCCCAACACTCCGGAGGGAGCCTGTCCTCGATGCCACGGCATCGGTCGCGTGTTTGAGGTGACTGAAAAACTGCTCGTGCCCGATGATACAAAAACGATTCGAGAGCGAGCCATCGCCGCGTGGCCGCCCGCGTGGCAAGGCCAAAACCTTCGCGACATTCTTGTTTCACTCGGGCACGACATCGACAAACCATGGAAGAAACTGCCCCGCAAAACTCGCGACTGGATTCTGTTTACCGACGAGACACCCATTGTCCCGGTTTATGCAGGGTTTGATCTTGACGAAGCTCGCGAGGCGAAAGAACACGATGCATCGCCAAGTTACATGGGCACGTTTGCGAGTGCCAGACGCTACGTGCTGCACTCGTTCGCAACGACGCAAAGTCACCGCACCAAGAAACGCGTCTCTCAGTTCATGCAGATTTCGGAGTGCCCGGACTGCAATGGGAAAAAGCTTAAACGTGAATCGCTGTCTGTGAAGTTTGCTGGACTCGACATTGGCGAGTTGTCGCAGTTGACGCTGACCGAACTCGCTCGAAGGCTGCGCGATGCTGCCAATACAAAGCCGGCAGCGAGCGACCTGCACCGAGAAAAAGCGATCGTCGCTCAGCGAATTGCCAGCGACATTCTTGCCCGAGTCGAAGCGCTCACGACTCTTGGCCTGGGATACCTGTCACTGGAACGGAGTACGCCCACTTTATCGCCGGGGGAACTACAACGCTTGCGATTGGCCACACAGATTCGGTCGCAGTTGTTCGGCGTCGTCTATGTCCTCGACGAACCCTCGGCAGGCCTGCATCCCGCCGACACCAAGGCACTGCTGGGTGCGTTAGACGAACTCAAACAAGCAGGCAACTCATTATTTGTCGTCGAACATAATGTAAGCGTCATCCGTCATGCCGACTGGATCGTGGACATCGGGCCGGACGCAGGAACCCATGGCGGTGAAGTAATTTACAGTGGCCCGTTAGACGGTTTGCGCGACGTCAAAGGATCGCATACGGCGCGATATCTGTTTGGACACCAGGCATGCGAGAACACCTCCGCAGCGCCGCTCGCCAATAGTATCGCAACACAAAGTGGTCAGCCGAAAGTCTTGACGACTTCCGCTACGGTAGGATCACTACGACAGCATACGAGTTCCACTACGGCTGGATCACCGCGACAACCGACAGGTTGGCTGAAGTTGGAGCAAATTGAACGAAACAATCTTCAAAGCCTAAACGTTGAGTTTCCGCTCGGCGTATTGACGACCGTGACGGGTGTGTCTGGTTCAGGCAAATCGAGCCTTGTCAGCCAGGCACTGGTCGAACTCGTTGGCGAGACACTAGGGCAGAAGAAGGCCGTTGAAGCCCCAAACGGTGAAGTTGATCTATTGGAACGAGAGCTAGAGACGTCGACGGGCGGGCGGATCGTTGCCGGAATGAAACATGTGCGGCGACTGGTAACCGTTGACCAGAAGCCGATCGGTAGAACGCCGCGATCGAACCTTGCCACCTACACCGGCTTGTTCGACCACGTTCGCAAGTTGTTCGCGTCGACTCGCAAAGCGAAGGCACGCCGTTACGATGTCGGTCGCTTTTCGTTCAACGTTGCCAAGGGACGTTGCCCGAACTGCGAGGGAGCGGGATTTGTCAGCGTCGAGTTGCTGTTTCTGCCCAGCGTTTATACGCCCTGTCCGGTGTGTCGCGGCCAACGCTACAACGAAAAGACGCTTGAAATCACCTACCGGGACAAGAACATAGCCGAAGTACTTGATTTGACCGTCGAATCCGCACACGCATTTTTCGCAGAGGAAAATCCAGTTCAGCGCGCCCTTGATGCCTTGCTTCAAGTCGGACTCGGCTACCTGCGACTCGGTCAACCTGCAACCGAGTTGTCCGGTGGCGAAGCGCAGCGAATCAAACTTGCAACCGAGCTGCAACGCGCGCAGCGAGGTGATACGCTTTACATCCTTGATGAACCCACCACTGGCCTGCACCCAGCAGACGTGTCAATGTTGATGTCGCAACTAAATGGACTCGTTGAAGCAGGCAACACCGTAATCATGGTCGAACACGATATGCAGGTTGCCATCAGCAGCGACTGGATCATCGACATCGGACCTGGCGCGGGCGACGAAGGCGGACTTGTCGTCGCCCAAGGCCCACCTGCGAAAGTAGCAAGTTCTAAAGCAAGCCGAACCGCTCCGTTCCTTTTCTCGTAGCGGCATTCGTCAAGAGTTTCGGTCTGTATCCTGATTCAGCGAACGACTTTACGACGTCCGCCGCTACTAAACATGACCCAAGTTAAGCCCATGAGCCAAAACAATAACATCACGTACCGCAGTTTGGCTTTGCCTCTTTTCTCGATCGTCAGCGACTGCTATGTCAGAGCCATCCCCGACCCAACAACGCTACTCGATCACGATCATCTTGCTGAATGGGGAGAAGCACGTCGTTGAATTTGCGCGGCACGCCTACAACAATCTGATGGAACTGATCGTCAACGAGTTGTACGAGAACATCGGTGATTGCAAAGGACACGCGTGGTGCGGTACGTGTCATGTCTCATGTCGAGATCGTGTCAGGCACGTTAAACGAAGAGATGAATCGCGACGAAACCATGACATTGGACAAACTGCCTAACACGGTTGCTTCGAGTCGACTGGCATGTCAGATCATGACGGACGAACTGATCGATTCCATGGTGTTTCGAGTGCTCGGCGATGTCTAATATTCACGCATCTCAATCGCCCGACTACAGCAGCCGCAATGAAGTCGTACTGAAACTTTTGACGTTTCGAACCAACTTAATCACGTGATTGAGGATTTAAACATGCGATTGCGTCGACCGTTTTCAGCTGTGTCCATTTGAATCTTTTCTGTTGCCGAGTTTTCAAACCTCAGAGTGAGATGCCGAAATTGGCAAGGTTTCGCCAATGGCTGTGCGAGATCATCCAGCGACGTGCGAATCGAGCTGACGCCATAGCCACGTAAATCATCTCGACATGCGACATGCACGCCACCTTGTGATTCAGCCCGACTCGCCGAGAATGAAGAGAATGAGCCTGTACAAAATCCGACTTGTGATGACTGGGTGGTTGTCGCGATTGCTAGCGTCCTTTTCCGTCGCATCCACTGCGTTGGGGCTGTTTTTCTTCTGTTCTTCGTTAACTCCATCGCTGTTGCCACGGCCTCCGATTTTGCAGGGGTTGCTTGGTGGAATCTCGTTGATCGTTGGATATGCGATCGCCAAAACGCTGCTGGGCATCTGGCGATTCATGCAATTGCGTGAATTGGGCGAAACGAACGCCAGACATGTCTCGATGGGGCTGCTGGGCGTGATGAGTTTGCTGTCCATTTTGACGCTGTCTCGCATGACCGTTTGGCAAAATTCGATCCGTGACCGGATGCAGATGCCGCCTATTGACTCGTCGTATCCGCTTAGCGTGTCGGCAACTTCGATCATTGTTGCCATCCTCTTGCTACTTGTCGCCAGAGCGGTCTGGTTTCTGGTTCGATCATTTGCAAATTGGCTCGGTCGCATCATGCCACCTCGAGTTGCTCTGGTGGTATCGAGCGTTATTTTGAGTATTTTGATTTTCAACCTCGTTAATGGTTTGATCGTCAAGACTGCACTGCATGCGATAGATGAAGCGTTCGCGGCAATTGACGAGGCAACCGACGACGAGCATTCGCAGTCCCGGGCCTTGGCGTCATTGGGAAGTTCAGATTCGCTTGTTCCTTGGAATGAGATTGGAAAGAATGGCAAGGTTTTTGTGGCCGATGGCCCCACAGCGGATGACATTTCAGAGCTTACGGGACGTTCCGCGAAGTCGCCGATTCGAGTCTATGCGGGATACAACACAGGCGATTCACTCGAACAACGAGCCAAGGTTGCTCTGGACGAATTGATTCGCCTGGGTGGTTTCGATCGTGAAGTCTTGATTGTCGCGACACCGACAGGCACGGGATGGTTGGACCCTTCGGCTGTCGATCCGCTGGAGTACCTGCACGACGGCGACATCGCCACCGTGTCGATTCAGTATTCGTATTTACCAAGTTGGTTGACGATCATGGTGGAGCCGGACCGTTCGCGACTCGCCGCCAAAGCCCTGTTTCGGCAGGTCTATTCGCACTGGACAGCGTTGCAAAAAGACAGTCGACCCAAGCTGTATCTGTTCGGACTCAGTCTTGGGTCGCTCGGCAGCGAAGCGGCACTCGATTTCTATAACCTGATCGGCGACCCGATCGACGGGGCCGTACTGAGTGGTCCCCCGTTCCCAAGTACGATGTGGACAGAATTGGTCCGCAGTCGAAAGCCTGGCACTCCTGCGTGGCTGCCGGAGTTTCGCGATAGCGAGTTGGTTCGCTTTATGAATCGCGACGGGACCGCGACGTCCGTTGATACCGACTGGGGAATCATGCGGATCATTTACCTGCAACACGGCAGTGATCCGATGGCGTGGTTTTCACCATCGTTGGCCTGGAGCGAACCCGACTGGTTGAAAGGTGAAAAGGCACCCGATGTCTCTCCCTATTTTCGCTGGTTTCCTGTCATTACGTTCCTGCAAGTCGGCTTCGACGTGCCGATGGCAACCACGGCACCGCTCGGTTACGCTCACAACTATTCGCCTGCCGAATACATCGACGCTTGGATCGAAGTCACTGCGCCAATATCGTGGACCAAGGAAGATACAAAATCGCTCAAAGCAGCGTACGCGGACTTCAATCCCTCACCGATTTGATTCCATTTCGTAACGTACAAACTTGTAACCCGCTAACGGCTTGGAAAGCCGTGCGACAATGGGACGTAGCGGAGTGGTCGATCGTCGGCCAGCTTTCCAAGCTGGAACCGCCGAGGTCAACGTCCTGTAGGTAAGCAGAGTGGTTACTCTCGCGTCGCCGGTCAAACTTGTCGCCCGCTAACGGCTTGGAAAGCCGTGCGACAATGGTCCGTAGCGGAGTAGTCGATTGTCGGGCAGCTTTCCAAGCTGGAACCGCTGAGGTCAATGCCCATTGGGCATGCAGCGTGGTTACTTCCGCGTCGACGATCAAACTTGTAACCCGTTAACGGCTTGGAAAGCCGTGCGACAATGGTCCGTAGCGGAGTAGTCGATTGTCGGCCAGCTTTCCAAGCTGGAGCCGCCGAGGTCAACGTCCATTGGGTATGCAGCGTGATTACTTCCGCGTCGCCGGTCCAACTTGTAACCCGCTAACGGCTTGGAAAGCCGTGCGACAATGAAGCGGAGCGGGGAGAGAGATTTTACCCTCCCGGTGAGAAGGTCGGCCGCGATAGCGGCCGGGGAGGGCGGGTAACACTGAGCGTGCACGGTCCATTGTGACATCCCATTAAGCCGCTGTTACTAAATCGCTACCGCGACTTGATCAATACTCGATAGCAAAAACATTCAGCGGATCGACTTTGCCTTTGACTCGTTGCGGCGGTAGATCACGCATTGTCGTTTCCGTCGAAAGTTGCTCGGCGGTGCACTGGGTCACGATCAAGTGGCATCCTAATTCTTTGGTTAACGATTCTACGCGGGCTGCCACATTCACGGTATCGCCGATCGCGGTGTACTCTTGGCGTTTTGGGGATCCGATACTGCCGACTACTGCGGTGCCGGTGTTAATTCCGATCCCGATTTCCAAATCAGGCCATCCGGCTTGCTCGAAAAGAGGACGTGATTCGGCAACCCACCGCAGCATTGCCTTTCCCGCTTCCACCGCTCGCTGGGCATGATGGTCCGATTTTTTCCCGATCCCGAACAGGGCCATGAATCCATCGCCCAAAAATTTGTTGACCATCCCTCCGTGTGACTCCACAAGCTCAACGGCCTCGCGAAAGAAAACGTTCAGCGCCGTCACGACTTGTTCTGGTGAATGGTGCGACGAAAAGTGAGTGAAATTGCGGACATCGACAAACATCACCGACACCCTCTCTTCTCGACCGCTCAAGTTGTCGCCTTGGCTCATGATTTGTCGAGCGGCTTCCTCGCCGACGTGGCGACCGAACGTCTGTTGAAGCTGTTCGCGTTCTCGCAGTCCATGGACCATGTTGTTGAATCGCTCAATCAGCATGCCGAAGTCGTCCGCACGTAGCAGATCGACTCGGGCGGTTAAGTCGCCTTGAGCCACACGCATCGAAGCTAGGTTCAGCTCGTGAATCGGAGTCGCTACCAATTTGGACAACATGACGCTCGACATCAATCCGAACAGGATCGCGACCAGTCCTACGGCGATGGCGAACCAGGGGGCTCGGTGGGCTGCATCAGGAAGAAGCAAAATCAACACCAGCGAAACCACCGGGCTGACGACCGCTGAGAAAATCCATAACACTCCGCGAGCGGTGATGTTCAGTGGCACTCCGCCGGGCACGGCCGCCGGATTGTGTTGCTGGAAGAACACCGGGAACAAAAACTTTTGGATCGCCAGTTCGACGGCAAAGAAACTATGCGTGACTGCGATCAGCGATGCGGTTAAAAACGAAGTGACGAGGTGGGCGACGACGTCGCTCGACAGCGGTTCGGGAACCGCGTACAGAGCCGCTGGGAAAATGGGAATGCAGCTCAGCCATCCTACAGCAGCAACCAATAGAAACCACCAGGGTAAATTGACGATCCTCTTTTGGGCTTTCTGCAGGACGTCGGCATCCACCACATCGCCGGCGAGTAACGCGTTGTGCACCGGCCGCAACCACACCAACGGCGTCACAAAGCAAACGACCGCGATCGGATAGACAAGCAAGTTGAACCATTGCCAACATTCGTTGAAACGGGCCATTTGAGCTACCGAAAGCAACGGTTCGACTTGTTCGTGGTTATAGGCAATGTTAAAAACGCTGCCGATCGCATTGGCAACCAGAGGCGACAACCCCACCACGACTAGTCCGTATCGCTGAAAGAAACTCCAGCGAGAGGTCACGGTCGCGGGGTCGGCGTCGTCGTGATCTTGAGCGGTCGATGGGCAAGAGGATTGTGGTTTTAGCATTCCTCGCACTTTCCTTCTCGTTGTCGGCAAACGCGTGCAAACATTTCGTGCTTTCGTAAAGGTGTGTTGACCGTTATCTTGAGCGATCGAGCATTGCAAAGCAAATCAGTCGGGGGTGTCGACAGGAGCCGATTCCGCATACGCTTCATTTTTGCACATTTTTACTTAGGAACGTCGGAACAATCACTGGCAGTTGGTCGCTGATCGCCACGTGAACCGAACGGTGGCATTTTGTCGTGGATCGCTCCGCGATCACAACGATGAATCGCGGAGCGATCCACGACATTCATTGCTCCGACGATCTTCACAAGTTGCGATAAGGTTGGGATTGCGTGTTGGGATCTTGGGGACTGTCTCGATGTTGGGCCGGCATGTTGATACTGCTGGTTTTGGTCACGTTTCCACTGTGGCGTGGGAGTGAGCCGTCGCTGCTGATCCCGATGTTTTCAACGCTCAATTCGCTGCCGTCGTGGGTGCAGTGGATCCCTTGCATTGTGATTCTGGCCGCCTGTAGTGCGATCGTTGCCACTGCCGAGCTTCAGCGTGCCTGGTTGTGGTGGATCGTTGCGGTCGCGTTTTGCATTTCGTTCGTGCTCGATCAGCACCGCCTGCAGCCCTGGGCGTATCAAAGTGCGATCTATGCGATTGTCTTTGCCACGATGGATCGTGAAACGGCACGGAGATGGCTCATTCCATTAGCTGCCAGCGTTTATCTGTACAGCGGACTTGGGAAACTTGATTACCAATTCGCTCATACGGTGGGCCAGAATTTTCTGGCGGCCGCTAATTTGCCAGGAATTGGGAATTTGGCGGATCGGTTCGAGCACAACACATTGGCGACGATCGCCTTGCTGTTGCCACTAAGCGAAGCGTTGATCGCGGTTGGGTTGTTGTTCCGCCGGACACGGCGAATCGCAGGCGGATGTGTGATGCTGCTGCACTTGAGTCTCGTGATCATGCTAGGTCCCTGGAATCTGGATCACAGCAACGGGGTGCTGCTATGGAACATCCTGCTGATCATGCAAGCGTGGTTCTTGTTTGTGCAGCCGCATGCGGAACCTGGCAAATCTTCGCCGTCGCAGTCTGCGGCAGCAATCCCAGCAGCAGGCAAGTCCGTCGGCAAACGCTTAGCCACAGCGATCGTAATTCTTGCGATCGTGATGCCAGCGACCGAGCGATGGGGGTACTGGGATCATTGGACGTCGTGGGCTTTGTATTCGCCGCACAGCAGTCGTGCGGAGGTTCAGATTCATCGCTCGGCGATGGACCAATTGCCAGCGAATATACAGCCGTTCCTGATTGATGACGACTTCGATGGCTGGCATCGCTTGCAGATGAATTCGTGGTCGCTCGATCGCTTGAAAGTGCCCGTCTACCCTCAAGCCCGTTTTCAGTTGGCAGTCGCCAGTCGTTTGGCACACCTGTACGACTTGTCAGACTCGGTTCGGGTGATTGTCAAAGGTGTCGCTGATCGCCGCAGCGGAGTACGTAAAGAGCAACGTCTGATGGGCCGCAAAGAGATCGACGCTGCACTGAGGCACTACTGGATCGCCCAATAGTTTGCAGCCACAGTCGATCGGATATCCCGCTTAATCGCTACGACTCAACTTGGCAGTGTCGTTGCTTACTTGTGTGCTAACTTTCAGTACTCGGTAACAACGATAGTTTTCTCTGTGCGATATTTAGCGGTTGCAGACCATGATCAAAGTTCAAGGCTTGCGTAAGATTTACGATCGGCATTTGGCCGTTGACGGTGTCTCCTTTGCATTACAGCCGGGCCAAGTTTGTGGTCTGGTGGGTCCCAATGGGGCCGGCAAGACCACGGTGATGCGATGTTTGGCGGGCTTGATTCCGCCCTCCGACGGATCACTGTGTGTTGCTGGGTGTGACCAAAAGACCGAATTAATCGAACTTAAACGCCGCTTGGCGTACGTGCCCGACGACCCACCGCTGTTTGATGATTTAACGGTGGGACAGCATTTGGAAATGATCGGGCGATTGTACCAAGTCAAAGATTTTCAAGCCCACGCGACTCGGCTGCTGAGTCAATTTCAATTGTTGGACAAGGTCGACGCGGGAGCCACGACGTTGTCACGTGGGATGCGTCAGAAATTGGCGGTGTGTTGTGCGTATCTTTTTGATCCATCGGTGCTGCTGCTTGATGAGCCGATGACAGGACTCGACCCGCCAGGGATTCGCGAACTATTGGCATCGGTCCGCGAACGCGCTGCTGCGGGAGCGACGGTGATGGTCAGCAGCCATTTGTTGCCAATGATCGAAGGTGTCTGTACCCACTATTTGGTGATGAAGCAGGGCGAAGCGAAATTTTTCGGAACCGCCAGCGACTTGAGATCTGCGTATCCTGGGATCGGTTCACTCGAAGATGCTTATTTTGCGGCTATTGAAAATCCCGCTATTTGTCCCGCAGTGAATGCTGAGGTTGCAGTGATGGAAGGGGTGGCATGAGCGAACAATCGGATCAATCCGAGTTCGAATCACGCTGGGATGCACCGCATGTACATCGACAATTGTTGTGGTTGACGAACTCGCGCAGTCAATTTCGTTTGCGGCGAACGCTGGAACGAATCTGCTCGCCCAGACGCATTATCGCGACGCTGTTGGCTGGAGTCTTTCTTGTCGCGTACGTGATGTACGGCATTTTGGTGCTGTCCAATCGAGCGCCCGCTTCCCCAGATCATCTTCGTGCTTGGCTTTCGGGCGGCATGGTGCTGTACGCGTTTTATCACGCGGTTCGCTGTGTTTGGACCGAATCGATGGTCGACCTCGAGATGACGCCCGCCGAACGTCTGTGGTTGGGCGGCGGACCGCTGCATCGATCGAGTTTGGCGACCTATCGAATTACCAATATTGTTTCGGCGACGGCGATCAAGACACTGCTGTTGACGATCGTGATCGCTCGCGATGTTCAACACGTTGAACTATTGATTTTTGGTGTGTTTAGCTCGCTTTTATTGTTAGATACTGTGCGGCAAATCTTGGTCCGTATTGCCAGCGGTCTGAGCGATGTGAATCGTCGACGTGCGAAAGCGGTCAGCGTGATCATGGTCACTGCGGTGGTGCTACAAGTGATCGCCAAAGTCACCGCGATGACTCCGATGGGCTCACCAACGTGGTTGTATTTGATTCACGTGTTCTATTCGGTGGGTGAGCTTGCGCAAGGCGTGATGATTCAAGCGTTTGCCGTTGCGTGGATTCCGATGGCGTCGCTGGCCGTGGCCAGTAGCTACTCGGTTTGGACACCCATTGCGATTGCTTGTGTTGCGATGACGATCTTGTTTGCCGTTCGTGTTTTGGTGTGGGCCGACCACTGGGCGCTTATGCAGAGTCGGTCGCAGGAGCAATCGCTGCTTCGCGAGCTGGATCGATCGGATGGTAACCGAGGCGTCGCAAGTAGAGCCAGTAAGAATCGCTCGCTTGATATTGATGTACTTTGTGGTCACGCGAGGCTGAGTACGACTGCGGCATTACTGGCTCGGCAGTACCAAAGTGTGCGGCGGTATCGTGGAACGATTTTGGTCAGCTTTGTGATCCCAACGCTGTTGTGTTTATCACCGTTGGTGACGAATCAAGTGATGGAGCAGTGGTTTTATGTGGTCAGCGGAATTGCGTTGTGCACGATGCTGCTTGCACCCCCGGCGCTACGTCTCGATTTTCGTCGCGACTTGTTGCGGATGCAGCTATTAAAGTCGTTGCCCGTCAAACCACTTTCGATGGTCGTCGGTCAATTGACGTTACCCATCTTAATCACATGGATTTTTCAGTGGGTCACACTGACGATCGCGGCTTTGGTCGTTCATCCCGGATGGGTCCAGTGGTTGTTATGGACGTTACTGATGGCTGCATTTGCAGTGTTCACGTTTGCAGCGGAAAACGCATTGTTTTTGGTATACCCGCACCATGCTCACCAACAAGGGTTGGGAATGATGTTGCGAGCCAAGTTGACGTTTCTAGGCAAAGCGGGCGTGATCGCGGCCTCGCTTGCACTGTTGGTTATTTGGGCCGGGATGTGCAAAAGTATCTTGCCCGAAAGTCTCTATACCCTCGGCTTTGTCGGTGGCGCGATCGCAGCGACGTGGAGTATCGCTGCGGTCAGCGTGCTGGTTACGGCGATGTGTTGGCGACGTTTCGACTTGTCATTCGATCTGCCCCCGCAATAGTTCACCGTCACTTGGATGAGTCCATTAAAAAACCATTCCTACCGGATCGGTAGGAATGGTTTAGCGATTCGATGAAGCGGTTCGTTAACACGGCTTCATGATTCCATTAGACGTTAGACTTGTTTACTTCCCGCCTTTTTCCGTCTTCAATTCTTCGAGGAACAACTCCATTCGTTTCTTTTGACGATCGTCACTGAGTTCGACGGCTTTTTCCTGGAACTTGATCGCTTCGTCGATTTTTTCATCGACCTTAGAAAGTTGTGCCAAGATGTTGTAGACAAGCGGTTTGGCTTCGGCGTCTACTTTGTCGGCCAGTGGTGCGAGTGCGGCAACGGCTTCACCGGCCAAAGGTCCAACGCTTCCGCCTTGTTGAACCACTGCGGTCAGAGAGTAACCGAATTGACCCAGCGACATCCAATCGCCCTTCATTTCCGCCAGACGATCACGATAGTATTTGACCACTTCGTCGGTGACATGTCCGGCCGACAGCATCAGACTCGAACGGAAATCTTTCAGGTTCGCCTGCAACGCAGGGTCCTTGGTCTCGGTGATTTGTTTTTCAACAAGCTTGATCGCTTCGTCAAATTTTCCAGCACCAGCCAACATCGAAATTTGTTCGACCGCTGCTTCGAGACGCTGTTGTTCTTCCATTGCCTTCTTGAAAGCTTCGCGGTCCCATGAATCCGCAACCACTTGTTGGAGTGGCTCTTCCATTTCCATGGGGTGGCCAATCCATTCGACCTGAGCGGTCTTGCCAACGATAAAGGCGGTCGGGATGCCCTGTTGGTTGGCTGCTTCCATGTAGTCTTTGTAGACCGAACGATCAGGGTCGGTGGTTAACGAGTAAGCCGACGTAATTTCGTCGAACGTCTTTTTCAGTTCTTTGTTTTCACGCGCCAAGAACTCTTTGACCTCTTCAACTTCTTCGTCCGAGACGCTAATGATTTGCACGTTCTCGCCGCGGTACTGGTTTTGTAATTCCGCGAGGTGAGGCATGCTCATCACGCAGGGGCCACACCATGTTGCCCAGAATTCAACCACATAGACTTTGCCCTTTTCAAACTTCTTGACCGGTTTGAAAAATCCCTTGCCATCTTGCAACCAGTGCTCGATATCGATCGAGGGAGCTTTGGAGCCAATGCCAAGCGTGGCTTCGGCTTTTGCTGCAGGTGACACGAGCGAGGCCAATAAGCACGTTGCCGCGACGAGAAGAATGGATCGGAAAGAGAGAAATTTCATTTTCGAAAATGCTTGGTTTTGTGTAGGGAGAATGGCCCACGAGAGACTCTCGGGCCGGTGTGTTTAGTGGATTGAACGTCGAAATCGACGACATTCTACTGTTGAAAATAGTCACAAAGGACCTCTTTCCGCCAGTGGCAGACGGAAATTCAGCCGATTTGTAAGCTGCGAAACGGAGGGGAATTGACTTTAAAACAGCCGCGTTCGCCTGTTTCGACAGCCTCCGTCGCAAATCGAACACCGCAAAATACGTGCCTTAGCGTGCCTTAACGGGGGAAAATGATTTCGCCCTGGCCGCCGACCGCAAAATCGCCGCGGATCGTTTGGTAGCCCTGCTTCGCAATTTTTTCCACCAATTGTGACACGGCTTTGCAAGCAAATGGGATTGAAGCGGCCTGCGTGACCCAGCAAGCGGTTTGTGCTGCCAGCAGCGCAAAGAACGTCGAGTTTGCCTCGATCGGCTCACTGAACCGCGTTGGAGCCATCGTCGATGGACAATTGACCATCAGCGTCCCGCGGCGCATCGCATAGCCTGTATGTTCTCCAATCTCGGCTCCGATCACGATCGTGCCCGCGACTTGATGGCTAGCGACAAAATCCCCTGCAGAGCCTTCGACGAAAACTTGGCCGCGTCGCATGCGATGGCCTGTGTAATCGCCGACCGAGCCACCGACCACAATGCGGCCTCCGGACATGCCAGTGCGGCAAGCGTCCACGGGAGACGCGAGATAGTCACCCGCGTCGCCGGCGATCCATATTTCGCCTCCCGACATCATCGCTCCGGCATAGTTGCCCACGCTGCCTTCGACGATCAACCGTCCGCTACGCTGATTCATGCCCAGTCGGTGAAATCGAGTCAGGTCGCCGACAATCCGTAACTCGCTATCGCCCGCCTGCTTTGAAACAGAAAACAGCTCGCCGAGCGGGCGTGTGCCATCCCCGCATCGCAAGGACAACGATTTGACTTGGTCCACATCACTGATTTGCTCGAATGCGAACAGCGAGATTGCGGAGGCGTCGATGTCGTGTTCGGGTTGCTGCCGCGATTCTAAAAGCCAGCTGTTCATTTTAGAATCTCCGCCAGATGGAAATGATGTCGTCCGAGTTTTCCTCCGTAGTTACCTGCGGTAATTCTCAGCAGCCCGCCGCCGGTTTGCGAATCACATGCGGCCTGGATTCCCACACTCATCGAATTGGCGATCGCTTCGGCGGAAAGGCCGTCAATTACCACTTCCATCGCAATCGATTCGTCACGCATCAATTCCGAGGATGGATCACTGGTGCGAAGCGTGGGGCAGAAGGCGTTGTTGGTCGAGGCAAACAGGGCGGCGTATTTTGAACCTACTTTGGAACCACTGCGTGTTGCGCCACCCGGAAACGGGGTGATGATGTCCTGTAGGGGACGCATTGCATCGACTGCGGCACGACAAGCGGTCGAAACCGCTTTGACGTCGTTGCCGATCAAGATAAAGTTACCGCCGCCGATGCCATCGGTACGTGCCACGTCGTGGTCGCAGACAAATTCGCCGTCCATCACGGGGATTCGCCAATAGCGTCGCGATCCGATCACTTTACTGATCTGATGACCGTCCCCAAAGTAACGCAGCGATTTTCCGATCGCGATTCGTTTGTCGGACTTGGGTTCGGATTCCTCGATTCCAGCATACAACGCGGTCGTGGGGCACGTTAGGATGCATTGACCCGCGCGTCGCGGGATCTGCTTCTCCATCTCTTTTCCGGAAACGGTAAAGGCAAGGATGGCAACGCCAGGGCGTCCATCGGGTGTTTCGTTTGCGGCGAGTTCACGCTCGACGGCGATTTCGATACCACACGCAATCACGCTTGTACCAAACCCTGTCATTGCGGCGGCGGCATCGGTCGTCCATTGGCGATCGTCCGCCGTGACAATCAAACGCGTCGCCTTCATGTCGAACGCTTCGGCAAACGTCGCGTCGATGCGAATGCCGTTGATGTGAAAGAATTCATCCATGGTGTTTAAACCGTTCCTCGCACCGCGACATGTTTATAAGGCGTCGTGCCTAGCATGCTTTGCATTTCGTCGTCGCTGATCCTCAATCGGCTCATCGCCATTGTTCCCTGTTCGGCATACCGCTGGGCGAGCATCGGGATCGTTTTTGGATCAAAGGAGACATCGACGGTATGGGTGACGGTGGGGATCGT
The DNA here is from genome assembly GCF_052161655.1 of Novipirellula methanifontis. Lineage (GTDB taxonomy): Bacteria > Planctomycetota > Planctomycetia > Pirellulales > Pirellulaceae > Novipirellula. Next base: position 9,913,898 of record NZ_CP197418.1, on the reverse strand, counting down.
CGCCGCATCGCTGGCTCCTTCGCCGCGAACGATCTGGCCACGGCGAATCACATAGGTGGGCTCGGAAAACATTCGCTCGATGTTTTCGTGCTTGCGATAGATGACCACGTCGGCATTGGATCCCGGCGCCAGATCGCCCACGCCCTCTAATCCCAGGATGGCGGCCGGAGCTGAACGCGTCATCGTGGCGATCTCGGTAAAGCTGTATTCACGAGACGTGCCTGCCAATTGGCTCGCTGCGGCGGCTTCGGGTTCGATCTCGGCGAGTGCGGTTTCGCGATACGAGCGGTCGCACAGCAGTCGGATCAAATGCGGATACGTTGTGAACGGGCCGCCGTTGGGATGATCGGTCGTCAAGAAGACTCGCGAAGGATCATCGATCATCAAGAACAATTCCAAACCAATCGCCCATTGCAAGCTGTGGACATATTGTTTGCGTCGATAGCGAAACGGAACCACGCCACAACCGGCTTCGCACTCGACATCGACCAGCACCGATTTACGTGGTTTCGCGTGAGTATGGTTGTCGTATTGGTGCATCGAATCGGCGCTGATGGTCACGGTTTGGCCGAACATGACCTGTCCCACATCAATGGTGACGTTGGGATGGGTTTGCAGGGCGCGAGCTAGTTGCTCAGCAGCGGAGGACATTTTGTAGGGTCCGGTATCGCCATAGCTATGGAACTGAGCATGGGTCAGATGGATCGGCAAACCATCGGCCGCTTCGATCGTTGCCAAGGTCGAAGCGATGTTGCCTGGGACGCCGAGGTTGCTGCAGTGGACGTGCAGCGGGTGAGCCAAGCCGATCTCGTGAACCGCACGGCACAGTCGGCGAATGATCGTCGATGGGGTGACACCGTACTGTGGATGCGGCGTGTTGACATCAAATTCGCGAGTGTTGAACTTGAACGCGCTGATGCCACCAGGATTGACCACTTTCACCGCGATGCACTGTGTCGCGGTGACCATCCAGGCGACGTAGTCATTGATGATCGCTTGCGGTGCGTCTTCGGCAAGCAGTTTTAGCAGCACGTCATCGTTGCCCAACAAGCAGTAGCCGCCGGTATCGATGCCGACCGCATCCGCCATTTCTGCGTGTGCCGAACGCGCGTTGCAGGGAATCACGGCGGGTTCGAAACAGGTGGTGTAGCCCATGTCGAGATAGCGGTTGCCAACAACGCTGGCCGCCGGCAGAAACTCACTCATCCGCTCGCTGTCACGAGGGAACTGATCTTGCAGCAGCAATCTTGCCAGCGTCAGTTTTCCGCCACCGATATGCGTATGCATATCGATCGCACCCGCCATTACGATGCAGTCGGACGCGTCAATCGTTTGGTTCGCTGTTAAGTCCGCCTCGGACTTCGCAATCGATTGGTCGCGGATCCATAAATCGTGAACTCCGTCGATTCCCGATGCCGGGTCAATGACGTGGCCTCCAGTGACACGCATCAACATGGACAAACTTTTAAATTCAAGAACGGGCGTCGCATCGTCATTCAAAAAAAGGGAGCAGCAAAAATGGTGGGGTCACTCAGCAGCATCGGGTTTTGCATCGCCTTCGATGGCGGGTGCTTCTTTCGCGGCATCGTCTGCATCACGATCCCTGCGAGATTTTCGGCGGCTGCGAGGATTTTCGTTCGCGACCGGTTCGCCATACACACGATCAGTTGTGATGGTGATGCTTTCCGCCTTGACTTTGGTTTCATCGGGCGGTTGGTAAAAACCGCTGATTGAAACCGGGTCACCTGGCTGAGCCAAGGAAAGATTGTTTAATCGCAGTTCGAATTGAGCATCCTCGGCTAACTGACAGCGAACAGGAATCTTACCCGCTTGGGTCATCAACACACCGGTCGGTGAGATTCCCATGGGAATGCCGACCACTTCATATTTCTGAGGCTGGGCGCGTTGTTGGGGATTGGCATTGCGGTCGCCGTAGACGCCGGGGGTGAATTTGTCTCGCTGGCTGCCCTTGAGTTGTTGTGGAGGCACGGGCTGGAAAATCTCGACCTTTTCAATCTTCGACAATGGGTTACCCGCTCCGTCGAAGACGCCAGAAAATCGGATCAGCATTCCACGGCCTAGAAAGGCAGGCTTGGCTTCGGCAATGAAGGCGAGGTTGGGAAGCTCATCGGGCGGCTGCACAAACATCTCGGTGCCGTCGTCGCGGGTGATGACCAGCACACCTGGCTGAGCACTTTTGAGTGTGCCTTTGAACTGGGTCACCATATTCGCCCCGGCTTGAGCAAAGGCGGTCGAGGCAATCACGAGCGAGAGCGTGAGACTGCAAAAAATTCGAGTCACGGATTGGAGACCATTGATTTTGGATTTTAGGGGCGAGGTGTCAGATGCAGCTTGAATGGCAGGGCACCGCTGGGTGCTGGTAAACCGAAACAAACACAAATTCTTCATCGATTTGATTCCTCCCAAAAAATAGTAAAGCTGCGGCGTCGGTCAAACCATCCCCGCTGGACTTCTCGCATTGTACGGTTAGCTTGGAGACTTGTGTTGATCCCTATCTGATTCGATTTCCCCGAGCCCCCAACGCGTCGATGTCGCCTCCTTCGCCCGCCTCCCGCCCCCGAGTGACCACCCGAACGCTGCAGCGAATGCGTGAGGACAGAAAGACGATTTCGATGTTGACCGCGTACGATTTTCCGACTGCGGCCATTTTAGACGACGCCGGAATCGATATTTTACTTGTTGGCGATTCACTTGCGATGGTGGTGCAAGGCCACGAGACAACTTTGCCGGTGACAATGGATCAAATGCTGTACCACGCCGAGATGGTCGGAAGGGCTGCAAAACGAGCGATGGTGGTCGTCGATCTGCCATTCCCCGAGGGGCAACGCGAGATTTCGCGTAGCGTCGATTGTGCCGCACGAGTGTTAAAGGAAACCAAGTGTCATGCGGTCAAGCTCGAGGGGGGCGCCGAGCAAGCCGAGCGAATCGAGACATTGGTCACCGCAGGGATTCCAGTTATGGCGCATGTCGGGCTGCGGCCTCAGAATATCCATGTCGACGGTGGTTATCGAGTGCATCGCGAGATTGATTCGCTGGTGGTCGATGCCTTGGCAGCAGAAAACGCAGGCGCGTTTGCGGTCTTGGTCGAGTGTGTCACGGTGGAGGCCGGGAAAGCGATTACCGAAGCGGTCTTGGTGCCAACGATCGGTATCGGGGCAGGCCCTCATACGACCGGGCAGGTGCTTGTTACCAACGACTTGATCGGTTTGACGCAAGGCTATACACCAAAGTTTGTACGCAAAATTGCCGACGCGTCGTCGTTGATCCGCGACGCCGCAACGACCTACCGCGAGGCGGTCGCCGACCGATCTTTCCCCGGTGCAAGCGAATCCTTTTGAGCAGATCAAAGAGAGTTGTTCGATATATGGATCGGAGTCGGAGGCTCGCAACGCGACCACTGTTGGACCGGATGTACAGTACAGTCGGCTTGGTCACGGTGAATACGGCGGGATAGGGTCACGTTGGATGTAGCGATTGCGAGGGGCGGGCATCGAAAACGCTTCTCTAACTGGCACCCCGATTGCGAATCGGTGAAGCCCTTATCCGAAAATTGCCGAAGTCGGTTTTGATATCCCAGGTTCCCTTCCTGGCTGAATACTGAAAACCACAGACGAACTCAAGATGGGGCGTCTTCGCTGCAAGGCTGCAAACATGGATGGAATGACAGGCAACCACCTCGACTTGACTAAGTCGTTGGTGGCAATTTTTCGATGTTCATTAGCCCTCTTTGCGATCGTTGGTTCGCTGCTGCCCGCAGTTGCTAATGCTGACGAAGGTCCGCTTGAGTTTGCCGCCCCCAACGCGGACCGTCCTCTGAACAATTTTGACAAGTTTGATTTGCCCGGGCAGCATCGGTTTGAGCCTATCTTCGGAGTCGACATCGGCGGCTTGGCGTTGAAGCGATCGGGGCCCGACGCGTTCCCGCTGTTGTACACCGATTCATCTGAGTTGGTGGCAACCAGTGATGAAATCGATCCGGAAATGAAACTCGGAACGCGTATTTCAGTGTCGCTTTTCAATCTGACTCGGTATGCGCCGGGGTTCGATTGCGACTTGGTGTTTTTGTCGGTCGATGACACCGTCGCTGAAACAAGGTTTGATGCGGGCAACTACACCACCACAAATTTGAATCCACTGTTTTATGGTGGATTACCTGCGAGTCCAGATCCCAGTTACACGATGTTCCTCAACTCGGATTTGGATTCAGCTGAATGGATGATCGGTTACCGGCCGATTCAGCGGATTCGCTTGACTGCCGGGCTTCGCTGGTTTCGCTTAGGCGAGACGTTTGACGTGATTGATACCGCGTCGTTGGCGACGACGACAAAAACGGGTTTCTATTCCAGTGCATCGAACAAGGCATTCGGGTTCCAATTAGGTGGCGAAGCTACCTTGTGGACAAACGGCCGATCACGCCTCTATGCTCGTGGCAAATATGCGGCGCTGAACAACGAGGTGCGTGGTTCCGCCGTGGCCCAGAATACGTCGTTCACCTACGAAGGCGACAAAGATACTTCCCTGTTCGATGTCGAACTAGGCGGTTCGATTTGGTTGTGCAGTTGGGCTTCGCTGCAAGTTGCCTACCAAGGATTGTGGTTAGAGGACGCCGTGGGGGCGTTGGAGCAGTCCTCGTCGCAATCATTCTTCGATTCAGCCACGCAGAAGCCTGCATTTCACGAGCTGAACTGGAACGGATTGAATTTTGGTTTCAGCATGGTTTGGTAATGCATCAGTCGCCGACGCCGATGTCATCGTCAAAGGCTTCGAGGATTAGTTTTAGCTCCGCTTCCTCATGCTGGGCAAATGATCGCAAGAAGGTGTCGTAACGCACCAGCAGTCGAGCAATCTTCTCCTCTTGATCCGCAGTGACTTCACTTGCCGATTCGGTCAAGTGGCGAATGGACTCGAAAAGTGTCGTGTGTTGCGAACGCAACGTTTCCGCCTGAGTGCTCAGCTCGGGGGAGGTGTCAATTGCTTCGTCAAAATAGCCAAACGCTTCTTCGAGCGAAAAGTGAAGCGCAAGCTGGTCTCGAAACTCGGAAAACAAATCGATGATTTCGAGCCAATGATTGGTCGCGATCTTGGGGTGAGACACCATCGGGCCAATCTTGTCCACCAAAATCTTCAAGTGGTGGTTATCGTCCTTGATGTCTTTTAAGAACGCTGCGTTAACGGCTAATCGCCGAGTCGAAGTTGCATTTTGGGTCATGTCGACTACTCGCATTTGTGTTTTAAAGAGACTCTCATTCTAACACGGTGAGGATCGAGCATGTGATGCGATCCAATTGATAGGCGAACTAAGGCAATTTTAAGCGATTTCAATCGTCAGCGGTACAACATTGTCAATCGAGCTGGACATAGTTTGCAACATCAGTAAGCGGTCGAAGCCGAGCGCCACTCCCGTGCTGGCGGGGAGTCCCCGACGCATGGCTTCCACTAAAGTGTTGTCCACCGGAAGCGCAGATTCTCCGCAAGCGATTCGTCGCTGATTGTTGACGCGAGTTCGCTCGATCAACACGTCGGCGTCGAGTAATTCATCGTAACCATTAGCAAGTTCAATGCCACTGAAAAACATTTCAAAGCGAGCGGCACAGAGTTCGTCATCGCTCGATTGGCGTGCCAATGCCGCTTGGGTGAGGGGGTAGTTGCGAACGACCACCGGCACTTCGCGACCTAGTCCAGGTTGAACATGATGAGTGAACAGCACATCGAGCATCGCATCGCGGTCCTTGGCGATGTCTTTAGCAAGCAATGCATCGATGTCAGCGGTTGCGGATTGCAACCGCGTCAGCGATTCGGTGATCGGATCGATACCGAGGACGGCCGAAAATACATCGCGATAAGTGGTCACGTCAAAGCGTGCCGTTTGCAATACCTCACACGCTAACGTCCCGGTGGTGTCGATTCCCGACATGATATCAGCACCCACATCGTACCATTCCAGCATGGTAAATTCCACATTGTGCATCGGGCCGCGTTCGCCAGCACGAAACACGGGGCCGATGCTGTAGATCGACGGCGCTCCGGCAGCCAGCATCCGCTTCATTGCCAACTCAGGCGACGTTTGCAAGTAGTAGCACTCGGGAAGATCCGGTTCGGCGAGGGCAAGCTGTTTTGTCGGAATCATCAACGGGTTGATGTACGGATCCACGATGCAGTCGCGTGACAAACAGGGAGGTTGCACTTCGAGGAAATTTCGCTCGTCAAAGAACGTGCGGACTTGCCGAAGCAGCATCGCACGAGCACGGATGTGATCAATATTGCAGCGTGAGTTGTGTGACATCAATTGCCATCGGGGCGAAAAAGCTTTTGCAAAATCGCCACGTCGACCCATTGGTCGTTCATGCGGCCGATCTCTTTCTGGATGCCGACCATTTCGTAGCCGTGACGATAATGGAACGCGAGGCTGCGTTGATTGTCGGCAATGATTCGAGCGACGGCATGATGCAGATTGCAATCCATACAGTGCTGGTTCACTCTCTGTTGCAATTGGTTGCCGATTTGGCGGCCTTGGCCATCGGGGGCGATGTAGATTGCCGTTTCACAACTAAATCGATAACCAAACCGATCACTGTAACGCCGCGCCGATGCCCAACCTAGCAACGATTCACCGGATTCGGCGACGTACCAACCATCGGGTTTGGGTTGCTTGATTCGTTGGCCAACCATTTCGGTCGATAGATGGGCCGTGTCAAACGTGGCGCCACCCACATCAACGTAGTGATTGTAGATTTCAGCGATTTGCTCGGCATCCATTTCGTTGGCATGACGAACACAAATGCTCTGGGCAGAAAGCGGCATTGCACTAGCTATCGAAAAAGATGTCGAAAAACAAAACTCAAATCCCGGATTGTTCGCGAAGCCAACGCAAGGCATCACGAACGGCAGGCAAATGTTGTTCATCCATCACGCCATCGTGATCGAGCCCTTCGAGTTTAACAAGCTTTTGAGGGCCGGCGAAAGCATCGCGGATTTGCTGCTGAAGCGATGGAGGAACAAGCGAATCGTTTTGGCATTGCAGAAAAATCGCAGGCACGTGGACGCTCGAAGCGGTATAGATTGCGTTCATCGCCGGCGCTAATTGATCAGCGACCGGATGAATCAACCTGCCGAACGGATAACGCCGCGCGATGTGCTTGACCACCAAATCGACCGGGGGCGGATTGCGTAACAACAGTCCACTAATCGGCGTCACGCTTTGTTGAGCCATGGCGGCGACGTGCAGCGCCGTCGCGCAACCAAGGCTGTTGCCGCACAACCAAACTGTTGGCATCGTCGTGTATCGTTGTTGGTACCGATCGATCGATGCTTCGAAGAAATCAATCGCCGCCTGGGCAACACGCCGCAGCGTCGGACGACCTGCGCTGTTGCCGTAGCCGGGTGGATTCCAAGTCCAAACGTGCGTACGGACATCTCTCATTATTTCCGCAGGAAACGGCGTCGAGCGCTCAGCTCGTCCCGCCGTTCCGGGGAATTTCAGCAGCAACAGATCCGGTGGATCGCTCGGATTGGTCTGAGCATCCCCAAATCCTGGGTCTCGATAATTCGCATAGCCAAACGTCTCCAGCGGCCCGAAACGCGACGGCAGCTGCATTCGATGCTGCATCCCATGGTCCACGCGGTCACGCGTGGGCCGGAGCACCAGTTTGTCGAGCAAATAGCTACGGAAGTGATTGATAGGCCGTTGCAACATCGGGTTTAGTGGACACGTTGACCGGGGAGAGCACCTTCATCCACACCAAGGATAAACACTTCGGCGCCACCAGGGCCCGATGCAGTTACCATGCCTTCGCTCAATCCAAAACGCATTTTGCGAGGTTGAAGATTGGCGACCATCACGACCAATCGGCCGATCAGGGCTTCGGGTTCGTACGCGGCTTTGATTCCGGCAAAGACTTGGCGTCGTTCGTCACCACCCAGGCTGAGCGTCAACTTCAGCAACTTGTTGGCTTCGGGCACATGCTCGGCATTGACCACGCGAGCGACTCGCAAGTCGACTTTGGCGAAATCATCGATTGTGATCTCGTCGGCCAACGGTTCGTCTTTGAGTGGTTGGTCGCTGTCATTGAACGTGGGCAAATTGTCTTGCTTGGTTTCTTCGGCTGCCAATTCTTTGCTTTCGTCGATCATCTTCTTCAAATCCTCGGGTTGAACTCGGTCCATCATTCGTTGGAACTTGGCAACAGCGGTTCCGGTAAGCGGGGTTTTACTTTGGTCCCACGATGTAATTTCTTCGCCTAACAAATCACCACACTGCTGAGCCAACTCTGGCAATACTGGCGTCAGATAAATCGTCAATTGTCGGAACAGGTTAAGCGCGACCGTACAAACGTCGCGTAGCTCGTCCTGGCGATCCGCATCCTTTTTCATTTCCCACGGCTTGGCGTGCTCGACAAACGGGTTGGCGGCGTCGGCAAGTTCCATGATCCGCCGCATTGCACGAGAATAGTCACACGACTCGTACGCGGCAGCAATTTCGTCGCCCGCATCGGCGGCGGCTTGGAATAAACCCCCATCGTCGGGGTAGGTTGCCGACAGCCCCGTTGAGCTCGCGAACTTGCCAACGCGGCTGGCGAGGTTGACGACTTTGCCAACGAGGTCACTGTTGATCTTGTCCGTAAACTCATCGAGCCCGAGGTCGATGTCTTCCACGCGAGCGGTCAATTTTGTGGCGTAAAAGTAACGCAGATATGCCGGTTTGGCGTGCTTGAGGTACGTTTCGGCAGAAACGAGCGTGCCAGTCGACTTGCTCATTTTTTCGCCCGTCACGGTCAAGAAACCGTGGATGCGAACTTTGGTCGGCAGATTGTAGCCCGCCGTTTTTAGCATTCCGGGCCAAAACAGCGTATGGAAATAGGTGATGTCTTTGCCAATAAAGTGATGGATCTCGCAATCGTCCGATTTCCACCAATCCTCGAGCTTTTCACCGTTGGCCTCGCACCACTGTTTCGTGCTGGCGATATAGCCGATCGGAGCATCGAACCAGACGTACCAATAGTTGCCCGGCGAGTCGGGGATCTCAAATCCAAAGTACGGCCCGGGGCGGCTGATGTCCCAGTCGCGAAGTTCGTTAGCTAAGAAATGCCCTTTCAAATAGTTGGCGGTTTCGCTTTGCAAGGCGTCGCTGCTGTCGATCCAGGTCGTCAAAAACTCGCGTAGCTTGTCAAGTTCGACGAACAAATGGGTGGCTTTGCGAAGCTCGGGCGTCGCGCCGCTAAGCGTGCTCTTGGGGTCGATCAAGTCCGTGGGACTGTACGTATGTCCGCATACGCAATTGTCGCCCGGTTGGTCTTTTTTGCCACATTTTGGACAGGTGCCACGGACGAAGCGATCAGCCAGAAACGTTTGGGCTTCGGGATCGAAAAGCTGCTCGATTTCGCGTTCGGCGATCAAGTTGTTTGCTCGCAGCGATTTCCAAAACTCGCCACACAATTCGCGATTCGCGTCGCTGTGGGTGCTGCCGTAGTGGTCGAACTCGATGCCAAATCCGCTGAAATCGCGTTGGTGCGATTCGCTCATTGCGGCAATTAATTCTTCTTCGCTACGGCCTTCTTTGCGGGCGCGAATCATGATCGCGGTGCCGTGGGTATCGTCGGCACAGACGTAAATACAACGGTTGCCCCTCAATTTTTGAAATCGCACCCAGATGTCGGTCTGGATGTATTCAACCAAGTGCCCGATGTGGATCGGACCATTGGCGTAGGGCAGTGCGCTAGTGACAAGGATTCGGCGAGTCATCGAGATTGATTTTGGAACGTTGTGAAAGGAAGCTGCCAAGAATCGGACAATCGATTTGATCGGCAAAGTGTCAAACGGGGGGATGGTGCAAGCGTCTTGGGCGGATTGTAGCTTTGAAACTCGTTTTCGACGACGCGGGGCGACGATCTGTACACGTTTTTGCGGGGGCAGTGGAATGAACAATTCATAAAAAAACGGTTGTGAAACTCAAAAAAAACTAAAGTTCCAAGAGGATCGCGTCCATTGATCTTGCCGCGACATGGTTGATTCAGGCAGTATTGCGATCCTCAGGCGACCAAAATCCAGCAGGGACGTTGGAAAATTGATGCGGTCGTCTCCTATTCGGTTGGCCAATGACGGCTGACCCGAAATGACCACTACCGTCCATGGAGGGACGAGCGTGATGAAGACAATGTTCGCGATCGCGATTGCATTTGTAGCGGCAACAAATTGCTTTCAAGGTGTCTCAGCACAGGCTGCGGGTGCCATTCTGATCGACTTTTCTTCCTCGCAATGCCCTCCCTGTCGGGCGATGCAGCCCGTTCTCGCTCAGCTCGAACAATCCGGCGTGCCCGTTCGGCACGTTGATGTTCAGTCGGAACCCGATCTGACCCGCCGCTACGGAATCCGCCAAACCCCCACCTTCGTCGTGGTTGCGGGCGGAAAAGAAGTCACTCGCTTGGTCGGCACGCAGTCGCTCTCGGATTTGCAAAATGCACTGGCGATCAATCCCCGAGGACCGTTAGTTCAAACCGGATCGATGACGCGGGCCAACGACCCTTTTCCGGCTCCCCAGACTCGGCTAGCTCCCGTGGGGCGATTGCCAGTCGGCCAATCTCAAAACCAAGCGTTCCAAAACCAGGACTTCCAGAGACAAACATTGACGGCAGCCGCGAACCGCGATGCCACTCGATCGATCGAGCCGATGCCAAGTCTGAGCAAAGCCGATGCGGTTGAACGAGCCCGTGCTGCAACCGTCCGCCTGCGAGTTCATGACGGCAAAGGCTACGGAGCTGGCACCGGAACAATCATTGACATCCAAGGCGAAGAAGGTCTCGTTTTGACTTGCGGGCACCTGTTCCGCGAAACCAAGGGCGAAGGAAAAATCGAAGTTGATTTGTTCGTCGGAGGCCAAGTGCAAACGGTTCTCGGTCAATTGCTCGACTACGATGCAGATGATCGCGACATCGCCCTCGTGGTGATTCGTCCCGGCTTCGCGATTGATCCCGTTGAGGTGATTTCGTCGGCGGATCAAGTTCGCACCGGTCAACCTGCGTTCAGCTACGGTTGTGATCGTGGCGACGACCCCAGCCGACGTGACACTCGCGTCACAGGCGTCAACAAATACAACCAACATATCAACGCCTCGAACCTGGAAATCGAAGGCGCACCGATTGATGGACGTAGCGGTGGCGGATTGTTCGACGACGCAGGCCGTTTGATCGGAGTTTGCAACGCTGCGGATTACAAAGACGACGTCGGTATCTATGCCGGTCCTGGTGCTGTGCACTGGCAATTAGACCAAGTGAATTTGACCAGCTTGTACAAAAACACAGACGCTGCGGCGGCTCCCGAGCGAATGGCCAGCCTGAATCATGATGCGGTCACGCCCGTGGGACTTCCTCAATCGGCACTGCAACCCTCGGCCATCTCCGCCCCGGCAGACTTTGCACCCGCGAGCGTCACGCAAGCGAGTAACCAAGAGGTGATCGTGATCATCCGCGATCGGAACAGCCCGCAAAGCTCACCGCAAGTAATGACGGTCAGCGAGCCGACTCAGGACTTTCTGCGAATGGTCCAGCAACAGTCACGCTGAGGCGCTCGTAGACAATCACAGCTCTGTTTTGCGTAGAGCCGGTTCTGCCGGGCACACCTCTCAAGCGAACTGGCCGGTGGGAACCGGCCCTACTTCAATCGCCTACCCGCAATTCAAGTTGCGGCGGCATGCGATGCAGGTCGTTGGCGACGCTAGCAAACAAGTTGCTTGAGTTGATTGCCGATTTGATCCAGCGGCAGGACCGAACCGATAATCTTTTGTTCGATCGCGACTTTTGCCATTCCAAAGACAACACTTGACGCTTCGTCCTGGGCAATCGTGGTTCCTCCCGCATCGTAAATTCGCTGCAGTCCGTCGACGCCGTCTCGCCCCATACCTGTCATGATCACGCCAACGCATTCGTGGCGGTATTCCTCGGCGACACTGGCGAACAGATGTGTGCCTGCGGGTTGAAACCCATCGATCGGAGGATCATCGGAAAGACGGATCCGTGACCCTCGGCTGACGCCTAAATGGCTGCCCGCAGCAGCGACGTAGACACAACTGCCCTCGATCCGTGCTTGGTCACAGGCAAGGCAAACGCGAATCGGAACGACGCTATCGAGCCAGCTTGCAAAGCCCGCAACAAAGCTGGGTACCATGTGTTGAACGAGCAAAATGGGGATCGGGAAATCGGTGGGCAACGCGCCGAGCACCTTGGCGAGCGCCGGAGGGCCGCCGGTCGACGATAATATCGAAACGGCTTTGATTTTGGGGCGTTGTGGAGTCGCGACAGGTTCCTTGACAAGGCTCGAGGATCCTTGGGGCGTCACGCGACGTCGCCGCCGAATCACCAACACGCCCGCCATTGCTTTGACGGTCGAGACGATCTCTTTGGCCATTGCCGCATGTTGGGGCGAGTGCGGTCCGGAGGGTTTTAGTAAGATTGCCAATGCGCCGGCGCCCAACGCTTCCATCGACGCTTCGATCTCTTTGACGCGTGTACTTGCCGAGACAATCACGATCGGCGTAGGCGTTTCAATCATGATCTCGCGAGTGGCTTCCAATCCATTCATCACGGGCATGTTAATGTCCATCGTGATCACATCGGGATGCAACTCTTTGGCTTTCTCTACAGCTTCACGTCCGTCCTTTGCAAAGCCGACCACGTTAAAGCCCGCTTCCTCGCATAGTATCGCTCGCAACACTTCACGCGAAGTAGCGGAGTCGTCGACAATCAATACGTTGTGCATGTCTATCTCCTTAAACCAACTGGGCTAACGTGTCGAGAAGGTTCGCCTGATCGAAACTGCCTTTCACGATGTATCCATTTGCTCCTACCTGGACCCCACGCTCCTTGTCGTTATCTGACCCTCTCGCGGTGACCAAGACGATGGGGATTTCGGCCGTCGGGGCATTGCTACGCAATTTCGACGTCAATTCAAATCCATCGACTCGCGGCATATCCACATCGCTGACCACCGCATCAAAATGATGCTCTTGAGCCGCCACCCAAGCTTGCTCGCCATCCGCAGCGGCGAAGACATCATAGCCAGCGGTTTCGAGGATGTTTTTGAGAAGTTCCCGCGTAGTGACCGAGTCGTCTGCGAGCAGCAGATGTTTGCGAGTCGCTGGGTCGTGTTTGTTTGGCGTTAGATGTGTATACGTAGGGGCGATTCCGAGTGCCGTTCGCACCACGTTGGATGCGTTCATGACCATCGCAATTCGGCCGGACGGCAGCAGCGTGCATCCGGAAAAATGTCGCAGGCGACGAATGCGTGCTCCCAGGTTTTTGACCAACACCTCTTGTTCGGACAATACATCGTCTACCGCGACGGCGACCCGTTGTTCGCCAGCCGCCAATACGACCGCCAATCCCATTGATGATTTGCCTGCGATCAACCCCTTGGATTTCAACCCCAATGTCGCGGCGAGCGAGACAACCGGCATCGGCGAATCGCGAAGCCGCAATGTGTCACGTCCCATCGAGGAGCGTACGTCATTGATGCCAAAACGAACCAATCGCTGAACCGCCGTCGTGGGAATCGCATAGACATCCTCGTTGACTCGCACCAACATCGAGCGAATCGTCGTCAAGGTGAGAGGGACCGTCAATGTGAATCGCGTCCATTGACCTTCTCGGAACGTGACGTCCACCGCACCGTGTAGCGATTCCACACGGCTTTGCACGACGTCCAAGCCGACGCCGCGGCCGGAGATGTCGGTGATCATTTTCGCGGTTGAAAATCCGGGAACAAAAACCAACCGGGCTTGTTCACGGCGATCTTCGGGAATTTCTAAGCCACGTTTCTTTGCGATCGCACAGATGCGTTCCAGGTCAAAGCCCGCGCCGTCGTCTTGAACCACCACCTCGACTTGGCCGCCTCGCAGCGAAGCGCTGACGACCAACGAAGCGATTTCTGGTTTTCCGGCTGCGATTCTTGCTCCTGTCTTTTCAATTCCGTGATCCACAGAATTGCGAACCAGATGCAGCAGTGGATCCTTTAATCCCTCCAGCACTGAGCGGTCCACCTCGACGTCACCACCCTCGATTTTGAATTCGACCTTTTTGTTGGTAGCTGTCGCGATGTCGCGAACCGCCCTCTCTAGGCCTCCACACGCGTCCGTGAACGGAAGCATTCGCACATGATAAACCTCGTCGTCCAATTGGCTGCACGTTTGCCCGAGCAAGCGGTTGTCGGCTTCAATATGGGTCGAGAATTCTTCGATCTTTTTGGTCAGCGTTGTGAAGGATTGCGAGGTTTCTGCCATCCATGACTCCGCTTGGCCCGACAGGATGGTTTGTGACGGAGTGCTACCGCGACTGGGCGTCGATTGTCGCATCATTCGTTGAGAATGGAGCCAGCGTGTTTTTAGCTCGGTCGCCAAGTCACGGAGTTCGCTCGCATCTTTTGCTCTCAGCGAGAAGCGTCCACGCACGACAAGTAATTCGCCGCTGTAGGCAAGCAGTGCATCTAGTTTTTGAGCGGGTACACGGATGGACGCGTTTTGCTCCCCCGTTGCGATCCGTTTGCCAGCATCGTTTGTCTTTGCCGCTGCAGACCGAGAGTCAGTTTGTGGTTTGCTGGAAAGCGTGTTCGATGTTGCGGCGGCTGGTGATGCAGTTGTCGTCGCTGCGGCAACCTCCGCCGCCTGTTCGCTTTTCGCCGTAACCACGGGCTCGACATCTTGCGATGAATCGTCCACCAAGGTGTCAGTGCTAGCAGACGTCGGAGGACTTGCCGGTTTGGTGATGAATTTACTTAGCTTCTCGCTCATTTTCTGGATCGAAGCCGCTTTCAAATCGTTGCCGTCGCGAAGTCGGCGTCCGACATCGGCAATCGAATTGCCAGCCTCCAAGATTCTTGAAACACATTCCGCTGAGACGTCGCCAACGCCGTCTTGCATGTGAGTGAACAGTGTCTCGAGACGCTCGCACACATCACGGACCACTTCGATTTTCGACGCAGCGGCTGAGTCCTTTAAACTGCATGCGGCCTGCAGAAGCTGAGTCAGCGCGGCTTGTTTGTCTTCGTCACTCTTTGCCGATTCCAAAGCTAAGGCATTGGATGAAAGCGAAGAGACATGATCGTCTAATACGTTTAGAAACTCTGACGCCGATTGCGCGTTCGTCTCCACTGCATCAGCAGCCAAGTCCGTATCCGCAGTCTTTTCTGGATCCACTGCCGAGTCCGCTGGCGATTCAGCGATTGGTTCGGACGGTTCTGACCCGGTTAACTCGTCTGCAACTCGATGAAGTTCCGGCAACATCTGCACCAGCGACGAGTCCTCTAAGCTCTCTTCCGCACGGAGACGGACCGAGATCTCTTCGATTGCGTCAATCACCTTCAACATCAACGAAATCATCGATTCGGGGGCCGCAATTCGCTGGTCACGAAAATGCCCGAAAATATCTTCTAAATGGTGGCATGCGTTTTGGATCGGCAGCACATTGACCGCAGCGGAGGCTCCCTTGAGTGTATGGGCCGCGCGGAAAATGACCTTCCACAACTCATCGAGCTCTTCGGGTGATTGTGCCTTCTCTACAGCCAGCAATTCATGACTAAGTGTCTCAATATGTTCGCTCAATTCCTGCAGGAACGTCTCCATCAGCAACTGTGCAAATTCTTGTTCGTCCATTGTTAGGGTCCTGTACGTGGGGCAAACGTCCTGTTCGCCAAACTGTTGCAAAATCGGGGGCTCGCTCGTAGCATCGTCGATACCGCGGGCGGGATCATTGAATCTCCGTCAACGAAGCGAGTTCATTGCTAAGTCCGTTCAAGTTTCTCGCTGACTCTTCGATCTGTTGGACGGCACTTAGGCTTTGCTTTGTGACGGTATCAATGTCGCGAATGCCTTCGTTCAGTTGTCGCACGCCGGCAGCTTGTTGATTTGCAGATGCAGAAATTTGGGTTGCCATCTGTGTTGAATCGCTGAGAGTTTGTGCGAGGGTTTTGATCACATCGCCGGCACGCGAAGTGACGTCACTCGCCTCGCTGACGGTGTGTGTCCCATGTTCGGTCGACAGCACGGCGGCATTGGTTGCCGCTTGTATCTCGCTAAGGATCGATCGGACTTGTGCGGTCGCACGCTTTGATTGTTCAGCCAGCGATTTGACTTCGGCGGCAACGACGGCGAAGCCTTTTCCGTGCTCACCGGCACGTGATGCTTCGACCGCCGCGTTGAGTGCCAGCACATTGGTTTGTTCGGCGATATCGTTCACGGTAGCGATGATTTCCCCGATGGCTTGAGCACGTTCTGCTAGTGAAAGCATGTTTTCGGCAATCGATTCGACTTGTCGTTTAACCTCTTCCATCGCAGCAACGGAACCTTCGATCGCCATTCGTCCTTCGTTGCCTACTTCGTCGGTATGGCGAGCGGCCTGCGCGACCTCGTCTGCACGTTGTGCGGCTTGGGCCGCCGTTTGGGCAATCTCTTCGGCGGTTGCGACCACTTCGGATACCGTCGCGGCCTGCTCTTGTGCCCCGGCAGCTTGCTGGCTTGTCGTGGCTAAGATTTCTTGGCTGGCAGTGGCGAGTCGTTGCACTGCATCACGAATGGCACTGAATAACTTCCCACGTTCCGCTTCGTTGCGTTTGCGATCCGCGATGTCTTGCAGCGTCGCGATATACAATTCATCGCCTGCGTAGTTCATCGCTACCACTCGCAGCAGTAGTGGGATTTCGGAGCCATCTCGATGTCGTCCCATCACTTCGGATCCGGCCCCCAATCGTCGCACTTCCCCGGGTGCGAGATGGTGTGACGGTTGATGCGAAGTGTCGTTGCACAGGGCGCGAGACAAGATCGTCGCGTTCTGGCCAATCAGTTGCGAGTCGCTATAGCCAAACATTTCGGTTGTGGCATTGTTACACGACAGAATCGTTCCATCGCAATCCATTGAGACAATGGCGTCCGCGGTGGAGTCAATTGTCGCTTGCGTTCTGGCTTTTTGATCTTTCGCCTCGGCGATATGATTTCGCAGTCCTGCGGTCATCGCACGGAAGGAATGATTGAGTTGAATCACTTCTCCGGCACCATTAATTTCGGGCATTTCTCTGTCGATTTGGCCGCCTGCGATTTCATCCGCAGTGTGGCTGAGTGTGGTCAATGGAGCCGCCAACCGTCCCGCGAAAAAATAGCCTACGGTCAACACGCCAAGCATGACGAAAGCACCCATCATTAAAAAGCGATTGCGTAACGTCGTGACGCTTTGCAGAGCCGATTCACCGTATTCGCTTGTGGTAATGCCCCAGAATCGAACCGGGTCGCTAGGGTCATAAAAGACTCGGCTGAACGTGCCCAGCATCGATTTGCCATCGGGCCGATCCGCTCCACTCACATAGATTGCCGAAGCATTCTTGCCAAAATGGCTGTCGTTTTGATCATTTTGCAACAATCGCTCGGCGCGAACAGGACGCATTTTATCGAATCGGTCATTGCTGAACGCGGTCGCGTCGCTATTGGCACTGGTGTATAGAAATTGCATTGTCTCATCGAGGATTTCGATGATTTGTTGTTCATTGGCATCATCGTTGGTTCGTGTGTCCAATGCGTTCTTAAAGAGCTGGTCACCATCGATCGTGATCACGAAAATTCCCCGGAACTCCTCTGCTTTTCCGTCGCTCGGTTGGGTGAACACGGGAGTGCACGAATGAAGTGACAGTTGGCCTTGAGCGTTTTTTCTCAACGGCGAAACGTAGGTGCTGCCGCTGTCGAGTTCACGTGTCTTTAAGAAATAGGGTTCTCGAGCGATATCACTCAGCTTCATGGTTTCCAATTCATGACCGCCACGACGTGTCACTACTCGCATCACACCTTGGCCCGTCTGGTCATAAAAAGCAGATTCAATCCGCTCGTCATAGGCTTGCATTTGGGTGGTTGTGATCTGAGCCAATCGCTCGATCCAAATCTGAGTGTTTGATCCAGTCTGAACAGGGTCCTGTCCCGGATTTTGTTCGTTGTCCCAGCAGCGAATAATGCCCGGAATCGGCGGATAGCTCGGTATCGCAATGGTGTCAGCACGAGTACGAGACAAGGTGCCTTCAAGATTGCTTGCCACCACATTGGTTTGGGAAACCATTTTTTCCAACGTCATGTTAGTGACGATTTCTTGACTTTTCAGGAACGCCAACGAGCCCAAGGTCAAAAGTGAGATCAGGATCGCGATTCCTAGCAAGATCGAAATCTGCCATCTCAATGAAAGTTTGCGAATGCGTTCTGCCAATGTCATGCCGATACCTCAAAAGTTGCTAATCGAACCCTTCGCTCACTCACTCTGATCCACGTACAAATCTTCGCATCGCAGCAATGCATCGCCTCCTAGCACGATCAGGCCCTCTTTCGTGCAACCGATCATCAGGTCGCGGTAGCTGCCTGCGACCCCAATCGGTTCGAGTAGTTGGTCGCGGCGTAGCGATACCACATGTTCGATGCCGTTGACCAAGATTGCGAACTCGGGGCGATCACGACCGAGTACAAGCACCTGAACTTTTTGCTCACGCTCACTGGGGATGCCGAGCAGATTTCCGAGGTCCACCACCGCGGTGACTTCGCCACGAAGATTAGTTACGCCAACGAAGTGTGGTTCGGTGTGAGGGATCGGCGTGATCGCATTGGGAAACGTCAATTCAAGCACATATTCCGAGCCAATCGCATACATCTCGCCACCGAGTCGAAATTGAACAACCTCGAGCACTTCGCTGTTGTCGAGCGTTTGTGTTGGGACGCGTGCGAGTTGTTGAGCTCGTTCGTTCAAAATTTGTTCGGATTGTTCTGGGGTCAGATTCTCGGTGTCCAACAGCGATTTGCGTGCCTCCTCGAGACGGCGTTTCGCTTCGCCCCAGTCAAAAGCTTTGGCGTCTGTATTGTCAGCTGCAATCATGGTGTTTTCGCAAGCAGAACTCGGATTTTCGTCATTTGTGATTCGGCTGCCGCCGCGGTGACCGCCGCCGTTTCCTGCTTAGAAAAGGGGATAAGTGCTTGGGGAGACCTCTGGTTGCACAGTTTCAGGACGGTCTCGAAATGACGGTACGCAACCTTCCATTGTCCTCGCCGGTATTGAATCGAACCAGCTAAAAATTGGCTCATCACATCACTTCGGTCCAAAAACAACGCTCGCCCAATCGATCGTGCGGCCTCGTCTATTTGGTCGATATCCATCAGCAATCGGGCTCTCAGGTAGTGCAGTTCCGTCGACAATGGATGCTGCGCAACCGATTCGCTGCACAAATCGAGTGCCGCTGCTGTGTTGCGATTCGCTTGGGCTCGTATGTGAATGACACAGGCCTCGAGGTGATGCAAATGGTCCGCCGTCTTCTGAATCGCCGCCGCATAGTCGCCAGCAATGAGCGATTGGCGTGCTGCGGCCAGCAATCGCGTATCGATCAGCGAGAGGGATTTCTTTGGCGATTCGTTCGCCAATTGACCGCGATCCGCAAGTGGTTTGTCTGCGTCGGCTGGCTTGGACTTGGCTGGCGGGAACTTGGGCAGTGGGGACTTGGCCAGTGGAGACTTACCGGGCGTGAAGGATCGCGAAATGTCGGATTTCGAGTCTGCCTTCACTGCCGGCGTGATGGCAGATGACGGCTTGTTCAGTACTGCCCGCTTCTGCATCGGCCGCCGATAGAAGGTGCCATAAATGGTCGTGATCGTCTCGAAATCAGCGGTATGGATTAACGAAGGATCGCCGGAAGCCGTGATCAACCAACCTCCAGGAACCAGGCATTGGTATAGCCGGCTGGCAATCGCATCGATCGTGCTACGTTGGAAATAGATCAACACATTTCGACACAATATCAAATCAAAGTTCCCGAGTCCGGAACTGCGATTCGGGTAATCATCCAAGTGGAGATTCAGCAGTTGGAAACGAACATGGTTACGAACTTGTTTGCAAAGCTGGTAACGTTGATCGTGTTTTTCCGTGTGCGTTTGTACTAAATAGTTCGCCACTTGCGGCATCGCACCACCGCGGAAAGACCAATCTCGATAAGTGGCACACCTCGCTCTTGCAATCGACTCAGGCGAAATGTCGGTACCAAGCAGATCGAGATGCTGGGCTTCCTGTTGGCAAAGGATCGCTAACGAGTAAGCTTCTTCGCCGGAGGCACAAGCCGCAGACCATGCTCGCAGAATCGTGGAATCCCCACGACGCGAACGCAGTTCGGGAATGACTTGATGTCGAATGAAATCAAACTGCTTGGGTTCTCGAAAAAAATAGGTTTCTGCAACGGTGATTTCGTTGACCAATTGCTGGTAAACATCAGGATCTTCTCGTAACGCCTTGATGAATGCATTCGGGCTGGCGATGTTGAGTCGCTGCATTAGTTGCAACAGCGTACGACAGATCGCGGGTTGTTGATCGCTACGAAAACTAAGGCCGGTACGTTGCTCGATTGCGGCAAGAACGTCACTGAGTTCGCTGTCGTTCACCCGAACACTCCATCACGAGCTAAGTTCCGTGGCGACAATGGATGCAGCGATGTCAAGCACTTCTTTCATTGTGTCATGTGAGAAGAGTCGGGAGGGGTCGAGTACCTGGACGACTCCCATGTGGGTTTTGGCAATACTGCACCATCGATGGTGCACTAGGTGATCTTCCTCGGCGGATTGCTGGTCTTTGGATTCTTGTTCTTGTTCGTCGCCGCTATCGGGGCTGATCCGCAAAAGATCAACAGCGCGATCCACGTGCAACGCAATCTCGCACTTCCCTGTATCAACTACAACCAAATGATCCGTGGTTTGGATCTTGCATTCGCCTAGTCCAAGTAAATGCTTTGTGTCCAACACGGGAAGCACGTGTCCGCGAAGATTGACTAGCCCCATCACGACCTTTGGAGCCTTCGGGACGGGAGTAAGTGACACCGCTCGCAGCACTTCGCGGACGAAGCGAGCTTCGACGCCAAAGTAGCGTTGTTCACATTCAAAGACGAGTATTTCGATTTCCATGGCCGTCGACGTCTACCAGACTTCTATTCAATCCAAGCGATACGAAACCCAAGCAAAGATGACCGGGTCCTGCCCATTCTACACCCCGTGTCCACGTTGCGATGTTAGAATTTGGATAGGGACACGGATTATCGTGCTAGACCGCCGGATTAAACTTCAAAGGTGACATGCAATGGAGAGTGCGATGAAAATCTTGATTGCTGATGATGATCCCGTTTCGCGGCGATTGCTCGAGAGCTATCTCGAGAAATGGGAGTATGACGTCACCATCGCCAAGGACGGTACCGAAGCGTGGCAATGTTTCCAGGAAGCCGACTTCGCGCTGGTCATCTGTGATTGGATGATGCCGGGGATTGATGGCCCCGATTTAATACGCCGTATTCGTGCCACTCACGATCACGGGTACGTCTACACGCTGCTGTTAACGGCAAAGTCAAAAAAGGGAGACTTGGTCGAAGGAATGGAGTCGGGCGCCGATGATTTCATCAGCAAGCCATTCAATCACGATGAACTACACGTCCGTCTGCGAGCAGGCGAGCGGATCATCAAACTCGAACGTTCGTTACGTGAAACCCAAGAAGCTTTGAAGAATTCGCAAAATGGATGATCCATCGCAAGCAGATTTGCTCGATACACGTGGCAAGGCCCTGCGCACTAATCTTGATTCACAGCGTTATGGGACGTTTGCCGAGATTGGGGCGGGCCAAGAAGTTGTCAGGTGGTTCTTTCGTGTCGGCGGCGCCGCGGGGACGATCGCGAAAAGTATTTCTGCTTATGACATGGCGGTCAGCGATGTAATCTATGGCAGCTGCGAACGCTATGTTTGTCGACCGCGATTGCAGAGTATGTTGGATTGTGAATTCGAACAAACGCTCAATCAGCTTGGGCCCACTCGCGGCGATACGACTGCGTTTTTTGTATTTGCCGACACTGTTTCGGCTCGCAACTTTAAAGGCACCAATGAGTGCCACGGTTGGATGGGCGTCAAATTTCAAGCCGTCCCCCGAGATGAACCAAGCCAAGTCATCATCCATGTGCGAATGCTCGATGGCGAGAATGCGCAGCAACAGGAAGCACTCGGCGTGGTCGGAGTCAACCTCGTCTATGCTGCCTGCTTTTTGAAGCATGATCCGGACCAATTCCTCCAATCGCTATTGGATAATTTGAGTGTCGATCGTATCGAGATTGACATGATCGAGTTTTCGGGCATCGCGTTTCGTCAAGTCGACAACCGCGTGATGAGCATGAAGTTAGTCCAGCTCGAATTGAGTAATGCTGCTATGTTTGCGGCCGATGGTACGGTGCTGCAACCATCCGAGGTGCTTTACAAAAAGCCAATTCTTGTCGAACGCGGCAGTTTTCGTCCGGTCACCAATGTCAATATCGACATGCTTCGCTGTGCTCGCGAACAATTTTCCAAGGACCTCGGAGACGATGCAGGCGAGATCGTTCAGCTGACCGAAATCACGCTAAATAATCTGTTGACCGATGGCGATTTGGACTATTCCGATTTCATCGCGCGCATCGAGTTGCTTGCCGCCGAGGGCATGATGGTGATGATTTCTGATTACTTCGAATATTACCGGCTAGCCGCCTATTTGGCTCGCTTTAGCCGAAATCGGATCGGGATCACGATGGGGGCATCGAGTCTGCGGGAACTGTTCAACGAAAAGTATTACACCGAATTGCAAGGTGGCGTACTTGAATCTTTTGGACGATTGTTCAAGAGTGATTTGAAACTGTACATCTATCCGTTCCTGGATCCGGAAACCGGTGACTTTATCGCGGTCCAGAATCTTGAGGTCGCCCCGACTCTTCGAAAGCTGTACGAGTACCTTGTCGAGCGAGGTTGTATTGAACAGCTAAGCAGTTTCAACGATGCCTATCTGCCCATCTTCTCACGCGATGTTTTGAAGAAGATCGAGTCTAAGGATCCCACATGGGAAACGATGGTATCCGATCACGTTGCCGAAATGATCAAAGAGCGGCGTTTCTTCGGTTATCGTCCGTAGTCATCGCGAGTTTCGCTACCGCGATACGATCAATCCTAAAACGATTCGGGAACCTCGTGGCCTTGGATTGACGCGTTGGCTTTATGGATTTCAAGATCGATGCTGAACGTTGCCATCTTTACTGATCCGTCCAACATCAACACGTTCCATCCGGCCGGATGTGCACTGCCGAAATCATGGCACACCAAACAATCGTTCATGCGGTCCAGCATCGGAGGCCGCACGGCATAGCGAGCATACGTGCTGGGCGTGTCGTCGTCGCGGGGGTCACCTGAGATCGGCATCTGGTCGCCTTGGCAAATACCTGTGCTGTAATTGTTCGGATCCATCGCCTTTTCACCTACCGCGTAGGTGACGCTCAGTCCATCTAGGACATCTCGGGGGCGGGTGGATCGGCCCAATTGCCAAGCACCGCTCTTTTCGACTCGGATCATGCGATCGCTCAAAGAGTGGCTGGGGTCAAGTTCACTTCCGCTGCCCGCGGAAATGGCATAGTCCGTGCGTGCCGCCTCGCTGCCATAATGGGCTTGGTAACGCGGCATTATCGGATACGCCTGGGCATCGCGACGTGACGGACAGTGCAGCATTGGAATTGCCGACTGGATCGTGGCAATTCGCTCGGAGGTCAATGTGGCGTTCGGCGTTTCAGCAAACCGAGACAACTGTGCTGCCAATTCATTCTGTTCCGAATAGGCCAGCGTTTGCGCGATCCAGTTCGCACCTGCCATCGCCAGTTTCGGTTGATTGCGATCGGGGAAGATGACGAGCTGCGGATTCGCCTCGCCGGCATATCCAGGAAATTGACGAAACCCGGTCGAGTAATTGTGAAAGCTGAGCCCGATTTGCTTCAAGTGATTTTGGCACTGGATGACCCGTGCCGCTTCACGAACCGACTGCACCGCCGGCAAAAGCAACCCGACCAGCACCCCAATGATTGCGATCACAACCAACAGCTCGACGAGCGTGAAAGCACGGTGATTGGCTCGTCGCATGGCACTGCTACGGGGTGAAATGACAAGAAGATGAGCGGTCGTCGTATCACTATAAAGGGCGCGGGCCCAATCTCGCAAGCATTTTTCGGGGCGACATTGCGATCCGTCACTGTCTGGTCGATATGCCGTGCTGCCACGCGTGCCCTCGCGTTTTGACCGGTTTCAAGCAGTTAGGCAGGAGTCTTTCAATAAATTGGCCGTTTTGGCGCTTGCGGGTTGTTAATTTAATCGAAATCCAAATCGCAGTCGTGAGTCGTGGGCCGTAAGGCACCGGGTAATGCGTGGGACCCGGCCGCTTACGCGTCACGGCTCACTAAATCAACAGCCCGCTTGCGCTGTGCCGCTACTAAAGAAGATGGCCCGCGGCTAACGCCGTCGGCTCACAGGATGACCGACACTTTATTTGCCTGACGTTACTTCGTGACTGATCCGCTGGTCGGAAACCTACGCAATCATGTGGAGTGATCGGTGCGTTTCATTTTCGCGTCACTGACGTCTCTTGGATTCTCGCGGCGATTGCACGGGCCACGAGTTCATGAGGTCCCAAATACGATGACAGGCGGATGTCGACGTCGGGAAATTTTGCTTGCACCTGAGTGACGATCTTTTGAATCGCTTGAAATAAACGGCCATCAAATAACAGATGAGGATGAATCAGGATTTGGCGGTTGTGGCGGGCCTGTTGCTCGAGCGTTTCTGCGAACCGCGGCTTCGCCATCGCGTAAAACGAGGTTGATGGATTGGCGATGCCCAGCCGGTGAGAAACTACTTCGCTTAACACTCGCATGTCGGCCTGGGCACACGGATCGTGGCTGCCGCGACCGACCATCATCAACGTGATTTCATCGTCGGGTTGTGCAAACCGATCACGTGCGGTGCGCAAGTGGCTGCAAACCAAGTCCACCAGTGCCGCTTGCCGTGAAATGGGGCGTGTGTGTGCAAGCGTCACATGCGGTGTTTCCGCTTGGCACTTTTGCACCAAGTCCGGAATGTCCTGTTTGGCGTGTCCCGCAGCAAATAGCAACAGCGGAGCGACACGGATTTCGGTGACGCCTTGGCTGACCAATCGATTCCACGCTTCGGGAATCGTCGGTTGCTGGAACTCGAGCAAACAGGGTTGAACCTGCATCGAGGGGAGAAGGTGTTGCAGCTTTTCCGAAAGCTGGAAAAACTGCTGCGTGCCGAATTCGTCTCGTGTGCCATGCCCCACCAACAAAACGCCAAGCGGTTTAGCGTTTTGTTGGATTGGATTCGTCGAGGTAGGTCGAAGATCAGGCACTGTAATGGTCAGACGCGATAATTGTCAGACGCGATGTTTGTCGGTCGCAACTAGTGCACGACGTCCGATTTTGCGAAACCCTCTTTTTCCAGAGCGGTCAAAGCTTGGCCGACATCAAAGCCAGGCTTGTAGTGTACGATCACTTGTCGATTGTCGATCATGCCTTCTTCTTTTTGAGCTGCCAATTCGACAGTATCAACCGCTTCGGTGTTTTCCAACAGCTCTTTGACACGTGGGTAACACGACACCGAGCAGTGCATTTCGGGAACCGCAAGCGTCAGCGTTCCTTCGTCGGCCATCACCGCGGACGACACCGTTTCGGTTGCCGCGCTGGCCACTTCGTTGGACGGTTGTTCTGAATTAGGGGGCATTTTTGCCACAGCCACCATGATGATTACGGCGGCTAGGGCTGCGATTGCATAAGCAATTCCACGCATGGAAAGTCTCTCTGGATAAATAGTAAATCGTTAAGGGAAGATGCTAAAAGATTGTTTTGACTGTAGCGTGAATGCCGCTCGCGACAAGATCAACTGTTCGTTTTCACGCTCGGGTCATCGGCAACATTGACCCACACATGGACGTGAGGGGCACCCCGATAGTGCCATACAAACGCGGGTCCTTCAAGACGCCAATTGTCCCAAACCTTGTCGTTGCCGATGTCATTGTCTTGATAGAACGACAATTCACAGGCTTCGAGGCCCCCCTGGCTCTTCAGGCATTTGGCCACTTCGTCGCGATCATTTTGACGATACATCTCGACCAATTTTTGCAAAACCGTTTGCAGGTGGCCTTGTTGATCCGCGGACATGTCGGAAACCGGCAATCCAGTTCGCTTGCCCTGTTTGCCACGGAAATGAACATTTTGCTCTCTTGGCGTCTTCGCGACCAAGGCTTCTTTTTGTTGTCGCCCGTCGAGCATTTTGTACAGATCGTTTGCCGCGACGGCCTGGTCCCAGAACACATTGTCGATGTGTTTGGCGCCCTCGTTAAACTCCGGTGCGTGGCCGTAGAAAATCGGCCCACCAAACGCGACATGGTCCGTCGAGTCGCCGTCACAACGCAACGTCATGTGACGGCCCGTCATCACCATTTCGAACTTGCCTTTGCCGGGAGTCCCAAAAATAGCAATGGACTGTTCGTTTCCAAATCCGCCAGCATCGTCATCGAGTTGTTTATAGTAACGCTCGTGCCAATCGGGATGAATGATCGATTCAAAGGTTTGCTTGATCAGGTCGCGTTGTTCTTCGCTATAGAAGTCGTCGTTGATTTCGTGCTTGGTGATGTTCCAGTTGTTGGCAACAAAGGTTCGCAGTAGACCTCGTTTTGGATCTTGGTGATCCCAACCGAAACAGATATCGCCGCGTTGTTTTTCGCTGAGGGTTTCGTACAGACGACCCACCAGCGTCTCGGCGGTCGGCGTTGCTTCGGCAGCCTTCGCTGCAGAGGAAAGCAGCGGGGCAGCTGCGGCACCCGCGATGGTTGCGCCTGCGATGGCGGCGGAGCTGTGTCCCAGAAACTGACGACGGTTGACGGAGTGGGGATCGTGCATTGCGTAGTCCAATAGGGTATGGGAGAGAGGTGGGGCAAAGGCGGCTTCGAAGCCGAGCCTCGATATTATAGGGGGCGTGGTCCGGCGGGGGAAAGTAAATGCGGTTGGCAAACTTGCTGGAAAGCAAAACAAAACGCCGCAGGCGAGACGATTCTCCTGCGGCGTTTAACTTGGTTTTTGGCGATTCAGCGAGATGCTAGCTCTTCACTGCTTTTCGCGTCTCGATTTCGTAGCCTTCGCGATACGGACGTCCCAAGAAGCTGTTGGCTTCCTCGTCGCCTACGATTTGCTCGGACGAATTGTCCCACTTCAAATCGCGGCCCAAGCGTGCGGTGATGCCCGCTAGGTGACAGACGTTAAGCATTTCCATGTGCGAATGGACATCCGAAATCGGCTCTTTGCGTTCGCGAACACAGTGCAGGAAGTTGGCCCAATGCTGTTTGCGTTCGTTGTGCTCCATTGGCAAACCCTTGTAGACCTTGGATATCGCATCTTCGGGCAACGGGTTGCTCTGCAAATCTTCGACAGGTGCACCGACCAATTTGCCACGATTGACAAAGATTTTGCCCTTGGTTCCCGTGATCAAGACACCATTGTCAGTGTCGTTTCGAATGATCATTTCGGTATCCCCAGGGTACTTCACGCTGAACTGGAACCCGGTCGCGGTGTTGTAACGGTCGTTTTGCACGGGGAATCCGTCTTTGAAATCCACGGGGTGTTTCGCTGATCCGCTGATCGATTGCGGGCCTTCGGTTTGACCGTTTAGCTTCAATGCCCAGTTGCAAATGTCGACATGGTGAGCACCCCAGTCGGTGAGTTTTCCGCCCGAGTACTCGTACCACCAGCGGAATTCATAGTGGCAGTTGGTGTTCGGACGTTTGCCCTTGCCGGTGTCTAGGAATCGGTAATCCACTTTCGGAGCCGGTCCGAGCCAACGATCCCAATTCAAGTTCCCAGGCACGTCGGCGACCGGGATCTCGGGGCTTGTGGGAGCGCCGCCGATTGCAGCTTGAACCTGAGTGATCTTTCCGAGCCGGCCTTCGGCAACAATCGCCATCGCTTTGACGAACAAGTGGAAAGTACTTCGCTGTTGGGTGCCAACCTGGACGACACGCCCGGTATCCTTTTGCACCTTGCGGATCAATTTGCCTTCGTCGATCGTCAGCGTCAGCGGCTTTTCGCAGTACACGTCTTTGCCAGCCAACATCGCTTCGACGAGTGGTTTGGTGTGCCAGTGATCTGGCGTGGCAATGTGGATCACGTCGATGTCGTCGCGATCCAAGATTTCACGATAGTCTTCGTAGACGTCGGCATTGCCACCTGCGAATTTTTTGTTGAATGCGTTGCGATGACCTTCGTCCACGTCCGCGATAGCGACCACATCCAACCATTCCTTGGCCGAATTGATGTTTCCCGTTGCCATTCCGCCGGCACCAATCACGCCGATCGTCATGCGATCGTTCTTGGATTTTGTTTCCGCAGCCATCGTTTGCTGATCGCTGAAAAAATACGGCACGGATGTCGCCGCTCCCACAGCCGCACTTGTCTTCAAAAAGTCACGTCGTCCGTTGGCTTGAGAATTTTTCTCAGCGGGGGGGGCGTTATCGTTGCGATTCATGCTTAATCAGCCTGTTTCAGTTGTTGAGATTAGGAATGTTCGTAGCTGGAACAGTATATCCCAATTCTTGCAAAGGTGGATTTGAACCACCAAATTGGCCCGTGCTGGGGGATAAGGCGGTTTTATTGATTTGCCGCGACGATTCCTGATGACGTATGGGCTCTTGGCAAACGGCCAAGTGCTTTCGGCTATCCGAAACCTATTGCTTTCTTTAGAAGCGTTGTAATCCGCCGACATTGGGCATCTGCTAACCAGACGCTCGGCGTGATACACTTACAGGATTGAATTTCGAAGCATTCTTTCCGTTTCTTCAACTCATTACCGAGCCTTGCGTCCATGACTTTTCAATCCCACGTCCAAGCTTTGGATGCTGCGATCGCCGAACGAAACGCAACAAAAATCCGTGACATCTTGCTTGGGCTTGATTTCGTCCTGATCAACATCGACGACGAAGACGAAGGCGATGGTGACGAAGAAAGTATGGGAGCGTTAACCGCTGAAATCGAGGACAGCGATGTGCTGGTAGCATTCAGCTCCGAAGAAAACGCGGGACTGTTCGTCGGCGAAATGGGGGATTTGTTCACCGAGGAAGACGAGGTCCAAGGATTCGTCGTCGATGGAGAGACGCTGCTAGAGTTTCTGCCCGAAGGGTTCGGCTTGCTGATCAATCCCGAAACCGAATTCAAGCAAATCATTGATCCCGAACTCGCCACCGAGGTCCTCGAACTCGGTGAAACCGACTAATCCTGCGGTTGTTTGGGCTTCACCAAACAGTGAAAACCAACGCAAGGCTCTTCCTCTTCGCGTTCTTGGGTCGCCGCTAGCAGCAATTCTTGGACTTGTTGCAGGCGAGCCGGATTGAGCGAGGCGGAAACGACTCGTTGCTGGCCATCGTCGCCGACCACGACCGTGGTGATAACCGCCACGGTGTCATCGTGTTGTAATGTGGTGATGATGTGCTCGCCCACCTGTTGTTTTGCATTCTTGATCGTGGTGACAAACTGAGCGATTTGATTCGAGTCGACTTGATTGGTCACTTTTGAGCCAACAGAACGCATGTTCTGGGTGACCATCGGATCGCTGAGATCATCTTCGTCGTGATTTGAATCGGTCGAGGCGTCATCCGAGTTGGGAGTATTCATTCAGTAATAGTCCAGTAGTTGCTAGCAATAAAAGCAGTATATCGATGGGGTCAAGCTAAGCATATCAGCAAAAGCTTCTTCGTTTCACGCCAACGCGAAGCCGTCCTCGAGCTTCGCAGAACACGAGCTTCGGAGAACAGGGGCGTCTTTGGTATCGACGTAAAGTGAAGTCCACCAAAAACGTCGTACCGATTTGTTTGGGAACGAGCAGTTTATTTCGGTCGTCGCTGCTCACGCCCGAGCGTGGATTTCCGCCGTCGGGCAACGGTAACTACGTCGAAATCCGGCAGCTATCTTTTCGCTCGTTGCTCAACGATTTTGCAATGCGGTTGCCGAGACCGTCTCAATCTTGCCGAAGCCAGCAACCAAATGAGCTTCTTCGATCTCCAGCCGATAGAAGGCGAAGTCGCCAAAGTCAGCATAAACGGTCGCGTGAGGGTGCTTTCGGAGAAAGATCTCGCGTGCCTCTTGTTCTTCGTCTTTTGCAACGCGAACGCAAGTGCCATTGAATGTGACGCGGGCGCCAACTAACGGAGCGATATGATTTTCACACTCTTCGACGACCAGTAGTGAGCATCGGACGCTGTAGCCAAGGTTTTGAGTATGCCGAGCCAAGCTGCTTAACAGCATCAATATCGAAGTGGGACTTTGGGACGCGATCGTTACCAGACTGACAAATGGCGTGTTGTCCTCGTTCAGAGTTCCCAAGCTCGCCATCATCGCGTTTTCCGTGATGGAAATTACCGTGTTCGCACGTGCAACATTTGTCATGGCAGTTCCATCCTTAACAGGAATGACGAATCGTGTGTTTGTGACAGGATTCGAGGAATGATGCGGAAAGGTAATGCTATCAGTTCGAATGACTGTCGATTGCGACTCAGCTGGCTTCCTAATTCTAGCATGGTGGAAATTGGGTGGGGCGTGAAACATCTGCATTGCGACATTACTAACACCTTCGTAGAATCCGTCGGATGCTGAAGGTATGCATGGGTAGGGACGGCCATGAATTCGGGGTCTGAAATGAAATCATTCGAACAAATCAGACGGTTCAATGGATTGGATTGGAAAATTAACGTAATGACGCGACTCGATTGTTTTATCGGTCTGGCTCGCCGCTCGGAATCGCGTCTGCGACACAGGTTTCCGAACCGGGCTGGTTTTACCGTCTTGGAACTTCTGGTAACGATTTCGATCATCGGGATCTTGGTTGCCTTGTTACTGCCTGCGATCGGGGCGGTTCGGGAAGTGGCGCGACGTGTTCAGTGTGTCGACCAATTGCGGCAAACTGGAATGGCGCTTCATCAACATCACAATGCGAAGTTAGCATTGCCTGCGGGTTGGCAACTTGATCTGAAACAAGAGACCGCGTTTGGATGGGCCGTTGAAACGCTGCCGTTTCTGGAACAACAGAGTTTGAAAGACAAAATTGACGCCAAGCGGATGTTGTTGGATCCTGGTTTTGCTGAGATACGTTCCCAGCCCTTGGCGATGATGCTCTGCCCGTCCGACATTACCGAGCCCACGTTCATGTTGTACGAAGGGGACGAGGACGAGCACGAAGTTTCTGGAGCGAGCACGCACGCAATGGAAGGGTCGACGTTGCCCTCGGCGGAACCGGCAGCAATCGTCGAATTGCCGACTGCAAATTATGTCGGCGTTTTTGGGACGTTTGAATCAGATGATGCGGTCCCCGCTCCCATTGGCGACGGTGCGTTTCTGGAAAATCGGCTGGTGCGGTTTCGTGATTTCCAGCGTGGTTTGAGTCAAACCTTATTGGTTGGCGAACGCACCATGGCGCAAGTCCCGTCGACTTGGTTAGGTGTCAGTTTGCGAGGCGAAGACGCCGCAGCAAGATTGGTGGGCTCTGCACTGGAGGGGATCAACAATCCGTTGGCGGACGAGTGCGATTTTTCAAGTCGTCATCCGCACGGTGCGAACTTTTTGTATGGCGATGGTCACGTCCGTTTTATTGACCAAAATATTGATTTAACTTTGTACCACGAAATAGCTCGTTTGCGACGCTAACACAGGTGGGGTGAACCAAGTGAACTGCATTCGTTTTTATTGGGGTCAAGCAGTATGAACCGTATTCAACTGACAAAATGCGAAGCCGAAGTGATGGCCATCGTGTGGCGTGAAGGCCAAGCGACAGTGCCGCAAGTCCTTGCCGCGATTGATCGGGACTTGGCCTACACCACCGTGATGACGACGATGAACATTCTCGAAGAAAAGAAGATTGTGCGTCGTGGTGAAAAGGTCGGTCGTGCGTTCAGCTACCTGCCACTGGTCAGCCGCGAAGAGGTACGTCATGGCATGGTCCAAGAACTTGCCGAACAATTGTTTGGTGGCTCCGTCCGCTCGCTGGTCCTGAGCCTAGTCAACTCGGAAAAAATTACCGCCGAGGACCTTTCTGCGATGGCTGAAGCGGCCGATGAGTTGGAGAAGTCTTGATGAACGCTCCGTTGCTATGGGAGATCGTGACCGGTGTCTGTTTACAAGTCACCCTTGTCGTGGTCGCTGCTGCGATCGTCGAGCGGTGGTTGAACCAATCCGAATCGGCATGTCGTGTTTGGACCGCGAGCTTTGTTGCCGTGATCGCCTTGGTCGCCAACGCAATTCTGCTTCCTCACTTTCGCATTGCCACGATCCCCGTAAACCGAGTTACCGACCGCATCGAGTTGATTCTGCAGTGGCAAACGTGGGGCATGGTTGTGGGCGTCGCAATCTGGTTGACTGGCGTTTTGCTGATTCTGGTTCGTCGCGGATTTGGCGTATTTCATCTGCTTCGATTTTTGAAACGGGACTGCGAAACCGTTTCGCTTGACCAGCTTGAATTGTCCGGGATCCCTTCGGATTTCATCCCGCCACGGTTGCATCTGCTGGTTTCTGAGAAATTGACGGGGCCCTTTTGTCGGCAATTTCATCAGCCGACAATTGTGTTGCCAAAATACGTCATCGAGGGCGACAAGGAAGTGTTACGGCATGTGATGTTGCACGAGTTGTCGCATTTGAAAACCAACCATCCGCTGCAGTTCTTTTTGCAGCAAATCTGTACTGCCGTATTGTGGTTTCACCCCGCGATTTGGTGGGCGGGTTATCGAGCCGAGGTGGTCCGCGAGTTTTTGTGTGACGAAGTAGCGGCAAAATCCGCTGGCAAAATCGTCGACTACTTACGCACGTTGATTCAGATCGCCCAGCGGAGTGTCGAACGTCCTTCGTGTGAATCTCCGTCGTGCGTATTGTCGTTCGGGCGACGAAAAAGTGTGATCGTTCGCCGCAGTGAGCGACTTGTCAAACTCGCAAAGTCACCGACGGTCTTCAGCCGGCCTCGACAATCGCTTGGTTATTTCGGACTGGCGATGATGACACTGCTCGCAGCTCACCTTTGGCTGCCCGTGAACGTGTTGGCATCGTCTCGCAGTCATTGGTCGCCATGGCCACACTGGACCGCCAGCACGCTGCATGATTTTGGCGTCAACGTTCGTGATTTCGAGCCGTTCGATGAGCGTCATGAATTTAGCGAATCGTCCCACGACGACGATTGATGACGCATTCCCCCGTAGTGGGTTGCAGACGCGTCTCGACAAAACGGTAGCTAGCGTCGCAAGACGGTGGAGATGCCTCGAACACTCCACGCTCTGACGAGCGCCGCTACGGTGGCATCGATTTTTGTTGGGTGGCTCGAATGACCTTCTAGGCTAGGCTGCTTTTTTGATAGTCTCGTGAGGACTTTTGATTCCAAGTCCAACATTCACGAAAAGGAAAAGAGTATCGATGCCTGAACGGCTTAATAGCCTCGACGTCGCTCGGGGAATCGCTGCACTGGCCGTGATCTTTTGGCACTGGCAGCATTTCTTTATGGGCTCTGTGGGACTGGAATCGACGGCGGTTGCTTTCGAGATGACGGATCAGCCGTTCTATAATTATTTCTCTGCGTTTTACCAACGTGGCTTTTGCGCAGTCATGTTCTTTTTTGTGCTGTCGGGATTCGTCTTTTTTTGGCTTTATCAAGAGTCGATTTCTAATCGCCAATGTTCGCTGCGCAAATTCGCTCTCCTTCGTTTCGCTCGGCTCTATCCGCTGCATCTTGTCACGCTGATCGCAGTTGCGGTTTTGCAATGGATGTATCGCAGCGAAAGCGGCACTGAGTTTGTTTTTACTCACAACGACACCTACCACTTTGCTCTCAATCTGGTTGGCATGACGCATTGGGGACTTGAGAGCGGCTATTCGTTCAACGCGCCAACTTGGTCCGTGTCCGTGGAAATTGGCCTATATGCAATTTTCTTTGCCGCTGCTTATTGGGGACATACGACATGGCGTAAAGTTTTGGGCGTTGTTGTGGTAACGATCGTCCTCGATCGATTGCGTTTAGGTGGGCCTTGGGTTGACGGGGTCAGTTCTTTCTTCCTTGGTGGACTAACGTATTTCGCTGCCGTTCACTATTTGAAAACGCGAACGGTTCGAAGCGATTTGGTCATTTGTCTCGCTACCCTTGCGGTTTGGTTTGGCTTTGCGGTTACGGGCAAAGCAATGTTCCGCATCCCGGTTTTTCCATTGACCATTATGACGCTGATTATTACCGAACTTCGTTTCGCTCGTGTCTTTCGCCCCTTCGTTTGGATTGGTGATCTGACCTACTCTAGCTACTTGCTCCATTTTCCACTGCAGATTGTATTTGCGATTGTTGTCATCAAAGCGGGTTACGATGCATCCGTTTTTTACGAACCAATGTCTTTGGTTGCATTTCTATCTGTCCTCTTGCCAGCATCCTGGCTGACGTTTCACTATTTTGAACGTCCCATGCAGTCATGGATCCGAAACCTGTTTACTCGAAGGAACGTCAATGCGTTACCTGATTGCTTGGTGCATCCCGGGACATTGGAGTTGCAGCTAGGCGGCAGCGAGTCGAGCGTGGCGTCAAAAAAGGCTGCATGAGTTTGCGGTTCGTTGGAAGCTTTGCCAAGTAAGCACTCGGCCAATCGGAAACCGTGAGGTACGTCCCCCCATTGGCTACACGCAACAAACCGATGTTGCAGGAAGTCGAGTAAAATCGCTAATGTCTGGCAATCGATGCTGCCATCCGGTCGGACCGAGTCGGTACGGTCCCAGGTGACGAATGTTGTGTTGGCTTCGCAGCGTTGTGTTGAGTCGTTCACATGGATGTTGGGCCCCTCGGATGTCAGACGCATCTTCATCGCCACAGTCGCAAGAGACGCACGCTCTTTTTCAAACGCGTCACCACTCTGCTGGTAAGCGTAACACCGCCACGCAAGGCAACGAAAATTTCGCGTTGATGCGCCGCTACGACATCGATTTGGTGTTGGATGTTGGGGCGTGTGACGGGCAATACAGCCGAAGTCTGATCCACAGTGGATACGCGGGACGCATCATTTCGTTTGAACCGCATCCCGATTCCTTCGCCGCTCTGAGTGAGAGCCGACGAGGCATCCGCAATTGGAAAGCAGAGCCGTTTGCTCTGAGCGTCAAGAATGGCTCTGCCGCTCTTAACGTCACCGCCAATTCAAATAGCCATTCGCTCCAGAATTTGCGTGTCGACTCGGCTCACCGCAACGACGAATCCAGCCGCGTTTCTCGTGTCCCTGTGCGTGTTCGTCGCTTGGATGCGGTGTTTAATGACTACTACACCAGTGGGGATCGATGTTATTTAAAGCTCGATGTGCGAGGGCACGAGCATCAAGTGCTGGCGGGTGCCAGCGGATGCCTCGATCGCATCGTGGCCATTCAAATGAACTTGGTCATTGATCCGCAATACGAGGACCAGCCGTTGTGGCAGGAGAGCCTTTCGGCGATGAAGGATCGCGGCTACGAGATGATGGTGCTGAGTCCTGAGCGGATCGATCCGACGACGGGAGTCATGGTGCAAGCCGAGGGAATTTTTGTACGTCGCGAAGCGATCGCTGCGTCAGAAGCTGCCGCATAGCGGTCGCCAGCGCTGAGCGGTTTTTTAGTGTTTTCTTTCGCTTTGCGAAAGCAACGTCCCAGGCAACTTTCGCGGGGGACCAGCGGATCATAACTGTCGAATTTTGACGTAGCTGCTGTCACTAGACGGCGGAAATCCACGCTCTGGCGAGCGTCGCTACCAACAGAAATAACTGCACGGTTCGAGCGAAAAGCGACAGTTAATTCCAGTCTAAACTGCTTATGCAGCGCGTCGTTTGGTCAGATCGATCGCACGTTGGGCATCTGCTTCAAGCAACGATTTTCGTTTGCGATAACTGTCAAACAAGCGGATCGAGCGGTTGCGAACCACGGTTCGTACCAACAGTGGACTGACTTTGTCTTGGCTGAAAAGATGCATCCCTCGCCGCGTGACGGTCAGTTTGCGTTTGTATTGAGACGCAATCGATTGCAACGCACGAAGTGACCACAACGCAATGTGCTGGCCACCTTCGAGTACGTAGTACCACCATTGGTCAGGTTGCGGGGCCGGTTCGGGAACGATCCGCGTCGAGATAAACCAATTGGCCCCGAGTGCATCGATCGTCTTCAGATCCTTGTGCGGGTCCGCCATGTGTTCAAAGACTTCGAAGGCGGTGATTAGATCGAACTGCTTTGTACCGGGCTGAACTTCGTAACCCTTTGCGAATAGGTTTTCGCAATAGGGATCGTAATGCGAGAAATAATGGCCTCGGTCCCGCATCATACGTGTGAACATGCCATAGCCACCGCCGTAGTCGACACTGGATTGGACGCCTGGCAATACTAATCGCAAGGTGCGGTCGACAATCTTTGCGAACTTCTCGTTGCGGCCTACCAATCCGACGTCCGTCGACACGATTGCCGAATCATAGGCTTCGTCGAGCCAGTAAGGCGTTTCCGTTTGAATGAATTCGCAATCACTGCAACGAAAGTATTCGATTTCGTATCGTGCCAGGATGGTTGCTCGCGCGAATGATTCGGAACGTGCGTTGCAGACGAGGCAATCCATTGCCATGGCCGGCTCCTTGAGAGGTGATGGTTTAAGCAGGGTATCCGAAAAGGGGTCTGACCCTCTCCGGCGAGGCAAAAAACTCAACAAAAACGACTCGCGTCCAAAGGGTCAGACCCCTTTTCGGATACTCTCTAGCAGGTCGTATGCCGGACAAACGCGGGGCCAACGGCGTTAGCTGCGGGTATTAAACGCGAGTTTCACGTCGTTCGCGGCTAGCGGCGTCGGCTCACGCGAACAGACCGATCTGTCGAATGGCTAATCGAGACCTGCTCAAGCGGCATTTCGCGAGCGATTTTGTTTCAGCAAGTCTTGATAGACTTGTATCGTCTGCGCGGCGGTGTTTTCCCAAGAAAAATTTTCGGCGCGGCGATGGCCTGCGACGATTTTGCTCTCGCGATCGATGATCGAGTCTTCTCCTGCGGCGATGAGCAGATCGACAAGTTGGTCGACATCATCTGGGTCAAAGAAGTAGCCTGCCGAACCCGCGACTTCGCGCAACGCCGCACAGGACGAGGCAAATACCGGGCAACCATTGATCATGGCTTCAAGCACGGGAAGCCCAAAGCCTTCCATCTTCGAAGGAAATACAAACGCATTACAGTGCTGGTAAAGCGTTTTCAGTAGCGAATCCTCCGCCCCCGCGTACAAGTGAATGCGAGGGTCGTCGTGGGGCCAACCCAGTGCGGCCCGTTCACGCGGTTTCATGCGAGGACCAACGAGCACCAGATGCAAGTCGGGCGTTCGCTGTTTCATTTTGTTCCAAGCACGCCACAGCAGGTCGAAGTTTTTGTAGCCACCACGACGACCAACAAACAAGACAAACGGATGTCCGGCAAGTTCAGCAGGCAGCGGAGCGGTTTCGACATCCGTCAATCCGCTACCCAGCGGCGTGATCGATGCACGATTTGCGGCTGAAGGAAATCGCTCGCACAATTCATCGTAGGTGGTTTGCGAGATACAGCAGATATGGTCCGCAACTTCGATGGCTTCGGCTTTCATCCTCAGCGACTTGCCCGTCGGATCGGTCTTGGGAAATGCCTCGTGAATGAAATCGTATACCGTAATTACGGTCGGAACCCGGGATGGTGCGATCGGGCGTCGACATAGGCCTTGATAATAGGTCCAGTGAACGAGGTCGACTTGTTGTTGTTCCATCCGTTTGCTGATTCGGCCGTGCTGCGCCGGATGCCATAGTTTGCGTAGAAACTTTAGCGGTGGCCGTGTTCGCACCGAATCATACTGAAATTGCGGATGCGTTATCCCCTGTGGCGGCTCTTCCGGGCCGAGCATGATGGGCGTCGTTTGCGCGGGAAGTCGATTGATCAGCTCGACGAAATAACGTGCAACGCCGCCGCAACGAAGCATCTCGAATATGGAACCTTCGTAAAGAACTCGCATGCTATCGTTACGTATTGGCGGAGATGGAGAAAACGGATCGGTGACGGTAGTAGCCGGGCTGGGTTTTTGCTGACAACGGAATTCACCCTGGCTAAATGGCGGAGCATGTTTAGAGTCCGCACGCCAAGTCGCGGTGGGGGTGAGAGGGGCTCTCTTGGGGATGCGATTTAGCCCATCAGGTCTGTTGTAGCAAAGTATCCTCGTTTTGAGAAAGTCAATTCACGGTTGGAGGCAACGGATGTTTTTCGCTTCACCTTCCGCATGAATTGCTAGCAATCCTCTTGAGCATATTGCGTATTTGGTTCGCTGGCTTGCTGCTTTCTTCGGCCCTGCGTTGCCGCCAGCTTGTGTCGTTTTTAAAGCAGCCATTTCCTTTCGCAACATGGATTGGAACAGGCCGGTTCAGTCGTCAGTACCGTTAAATGCCCGCCCGGAAGGGTTGCTTGATTGCATTCGCAGTAGGGGGTTGGGTTTCACGAAGGCAAAAAGTGGGCCTTACAGAGTGTAAAACCGCTCTGAAAACGTGGATTGGTGAAGAAATGCGGAGTCATAGGCCCCCATTGGCCTCGACGATTCTGCGGTTTGCCTGCTACATTGCCCCGCTTGCCCAACTGGGCATTCTCCGACAACCCATAACTATTCACAGGCCACCTCCGCCGTGATCGTCATTCTGCAAAGCAACGTAACGGAAGAGCAAGTCGATCACGTGCTTCGGCGGATTGAGGCTCTTGGGCTGCAGCACCACCTCAGCCGTGGTACGTTTCGCACGATTGTGGGTATTATCGGCGACGAAGAAAAGCTGCAAGCCGAACCGCTGCACGCGATTCCTGGGGTGGCTCAAGTCATCCCCGTACTGCCGCCTTACAAGCTGGCTTCGCTCGAAGCCCACCCTGAACCGAGTATTGTTGACGTTTCCGGGGTGAAAATCGGCAATGGGCATCTCGGCATGATCGCTGGTCCCTGCAGCGTCGAAGACCGCGATCGTATGTTTCGGATTGCGGAAAGCGTGTGCGAATCGGGAGCCAACCTGTTTCGCGGCGGCGCCTACAAACCACGGACCAGCCCCTATGCATTCCAGGGGCTTGGCGAAGCGGGGCTCAAACTGCTGCGTGAAGTGGGCGACAAATTCAATATGCCAGTGGTCACCGAGGTCACCGATCCCCGTTTGGTGGAATTGGTTGCTGAACATGCGGACATGTTACAGGTCGGTGCTCGCAACATGCAAAACTTTGCCTTGTTGACCGAAGTGGGCAAGTCGCAGCGGCCGGTGTTATTAAAACGGGGCATGAGTGCCACGATTACCGATTTGCTGATGTGTGCCGAATACATCCTTTCCCAAGGCAACATGAACGTGGTGCTCTGTGAACGCGGAGTTAAAGGGTTTGATAGCGCGACGCGGAACCTGTTTGACGTCGCAGCTGTTCCTTTGATTCACAATTTGTCGCACCTGCCTGTGATTGTGGACCCCTCGCACGCGACAGGCCGACCTGATCTTATTCCCGCTTGTGCACTGGCCGGATTGGCTGCCGGGGCCGATGGTGTGCATATCGAGGTGCATGATTGCCCCGAAGAAGCAAAAAGTGATGGCCCGCAAGCCTTATTGCCTGATCAATATCGTCAGCTAGCAGACCAAATGAAAGAACTTGCTAAGCTGTTTGGAAAAACTGTGTCCCCGCTTCCGGAGAAATAGGGTTGAGTCGTCAAACAATCATTGCTGGTAACTGGAAAATGAACACTCGTTGTGACAATGCGGTTGCATTGGCCAAGGGTGTGGTTGCCGCCGTCGGTGAAAAGCCGTCAGTCCAAGTGGTCTTATGTCCACCTTCGGTTTATTTGTCCAGTGTGGCCGATGCGGTTGCTGGCACACCTGTCCAGCTCGGCGCACAAAACCTTTACGCCGCCGAAGACGGTGCGTTCACGGGCGAAGTCAACGCAGCGATGTTGACCGACGTGGGATGTGGTTTCGTGATCTTGGGCCACAGCGAGCGTCGTGCGCTGATGGGCGAAACTGATGCTGACGTGAGCAAGAAGCTGCATGCGGCACTCGCTGGCAACTTGGTGCCGATCGTATGTGTCGGTGAAACGCTCGAAGAGCGTGAAGCGGGTAAAATGGAAAAAGTGATCGAAACGCAAGTCCGTGGCTCGCTCGAGGGGCTCGATGAAGTCCGCGCAGCAGGCATTGTTCTTGCGTACGAGCCCGTTTGGGCGATCGGGACGGGGAAGACTGCTTCCCCTGAGCAAGCGGAAGAGGTTCATGCCTTGATTCGCAAATTGTTGGGCGAGATGTTCACAACCGACGTAGCGGCACAAATCCGGATTCAATACGGTGGCAGCGTGAAGCCAGCCAATGCCAAGGAATTGCTTGGACAACCGAACATTGACGGAGCCTTGGTAGGCGGAGCTAGCCTGAAAGCCCAAGACTTCGCGGGAATTATCGCGGCGGGTTGAGCCTGATTCGCGAAACACACAACTTTACAATTGTCTATTTGAAGGACGAACTAAGTCATGATCGCTTCGATCGTTGGATTTTTGCTGATTGCGTCGCTCGAAGGAGCCATTTTGGGCTTCTTGATGGGATTTTTGTCACTGTTTTTGATTCTGTTGGTGCTGATCCAACGTGGAAAAGGTGGCGGATTGACCGGAGCACTTGGTGGTCCCGGTGGGCAAAGTGCGTTTGGTAGCAAGGCGGGGGACACGTTTACCGTGATCACCGTGATCGTGGCTACCGTTTGGGCGTTCTCATGTGCGTTCACCATGTGGTTGCTTGGCACCCATGCTCCGACCACGACCGCCGATTCGGTGATCAAGTCCGGCGGCGGCGACAAAGATCCCGTTGGCGAAACTTTTAAGCTGCCTGCGCTCGATGACGAAGGTCTAAGTAGTTTGGAAGCGGGACTGTCCAGTGACGACGATGCCGATACGAACTCGGTCCAACTGACTCCTGCGACCAGCGGTGACGACGCGGCTACGGAAGAAACTGCCACGGATGAAGCTAGCAGCGAAGCGGCTGTGGACGAAGCTGCCGAAGCACCTGCAGCAGACTCGGCTGACAGTGACGGCGACAAGTAGACTGCATGAGCTCTGTTATCCCTGAAAATGCTCGCAGCATGACTGGTCAAGGTCATGCGTCGCTGCAAACGGATCTTGGTACGTTTGTGGTGGAGGTGCGCACTGTCAATAATCGCGGTTTCAAATGCGTTCTGCGATCAAGTGATTCATTGTCAGCGTTGGATTCGCGAGTCGAATCGCTGGTTCGCAAATTGATCCATCGCGGCAGTGTGAATCTATCGGTGACTTGGAAGCGACCTTCCTCGGAAACACTGCCGCAAATCGATCAACAGGTTCTGGGGGCCTATTTCGAGCAGCTACAGAAAGCCAAAGCCTCGTTTGCCGGCGATGGCGCAACGATCGATCTGGCTCAGCTTGCTATGCTTCCTGGCGTAGTGGTCCCAAGATCTCAGGACCGTAGCGACAATGCTGCGGTTTGGGAGGCCGTTCAGCAGGTGATTCGCGATGCCGTGGACAGTCTGGATCAGATGCGAGCTCATGAAGGAGCTCACATGGCGACGAGTCTGCGAGCTGATTGTGATGTGATCCGCCAGCATGTTGATCAGATCGCCGAGCTTGGGCCGCGAAGTGTCGACACTTATCAGAAGCGTTTAGAGACAAAGATCCAGCGGGTATTGGCTCAGCACGAGATCGAAGTGCCGGTAATCGATCTGTTGCGTGAAGTTCAGATCTACGCCGATCGCGTGGACTACAGTGAAGAGATCACGCGGCTGGGCAGTCATTTGCAATTGTTCGGGCAAACGCTTTGCGGAAATGCGTCCGGCAGCAATCAAGCGGGTGGTAACGGCGAAGCGGCGGGCGATCCTGAGCCCTCGGGTCGCAAACTCGAGTTCATCGTTCAGGAAATGTTGCGCGAAACAAATACGATTGGCAGCAAGGCCTCGCAGACGGAAATTTCGGGGCATGTGGTCGAGATCAAGTGTGCAATCGAACGGATGCGAGAATTGGTTCAAAATCTCGAGTAATCCAGCGAAGGCAAAACATGAATTTGGAAGGACGTGGTCGGCTGATCATCATCTCCGGTCCGAGTGGAGCGGGTAAATCGACGGTTGTGCGCCGTTTGCAAACCGAATGTCCGTTGCCGTTACAGACGAGCATTTCCGCGACCACGCGTAAGCCGCGACCGGGGGAACAGGACGGAGTGGACTACTTTTTCTTGGACCACGAAGAATTCGAACAGCGACGCCAAGCTGGCGATTTTCTGGAGTGCAAAGAGGTTTTTGGACGTGGGCACTGGTATGGGACTCTGAACGAACAGGTCGCCACTGGTCTGGATGCTGGCCAATGGGTTATTTTGGAGATTGATGTCCAAGGCGCCCTGGCAGTTCTCGATCACAAAGAATTCACCCCGATTACACTGTTCATTCACCCCGGCGGGACGGAAGAGCTCGAACGACGGCTTCGCACACGCGGGACCGAGTCCGAGGAAGCGATTGCGGCGCGGCTGGAAACCGCCTGTCGCGAGATGCAGTTCATGCATCGTTATCAATACGAAATCATTAATGGGTCGGTCGATCGAGCCGTCTCGGAAATCTGCCAAATTCTGAAAGACCAAAAGGAAAAACAGCCATGCTCGAAGAGCTAAAAGAAGAAGAGATCGTCAACAAGGTCGGTGGTCGCTTTAAATTGAGCACCCTGATTCAAAAACGCTTGGTTCAATTGAACCAAGGCAGTCGGGCGCTCGTGAATGTCGACACGCACGACAAGATGACAATT
Source organism: Novipirellula methanifontis (assembly GCF_052161655.1). Classification (GTDB taxonomy): domain Bacteria; phylum Planctomycetota; class Planctomycetia; order Pirellulales; family Pirellulaceae; genus Novipirellula. Next base: position 9,871,209 of record NZ_CP197418.1, on the reverse strand, counting down.
GTGTTGCAGGAAATCATGCAAGACAAAATCGTTTTGAACATGGATAACGAAATCCAATCGCTCGAAGATCTGACGGCGGCTGCGGATGCCGCTTCGGACGGTCCTGATTTGGATGCGTCGGATCTATGAGTAAGCAGAGGCGGGCAATTTTGCTCGCCGTCGGAGGGGGAATCGCCGCCTACAAGGCTGCGACCGTTTGCAGTCGGCTCGTTCAATCGGGCTACGATCTGCGTACGGCAATGACCTCATCGGCATCTCAGTTTATCGGCGCCGCCACGTTTGCGGCGCTCTCCGGAAAAACGGTCGCTCAGGGTTCATTTGATCCTGAGCGATTTCCGTTAGGGGCCCACATCGAGTGGACCCGCGATTTGGACTTGTTGATCGTGGCTCCGACAACGGCGAATCTTTTAGCAAAGTTTGCCTCGGGGCTCGCCGACGATCTTATTAGCACGTTGTACTTGCAAGCGGAATGTCCGGTCTTGTTAGCGCCAGCCATGAGTGCTTCGATGTGGAGCAAGCCGTCGGTCCAGCGGAACGTCGAAACCTTGCGTCGTGATGGATGTCATTTTGTCGATCCCGAGTCAGGTTGGCTCAGTTGTCGCGTTCGCGGCGAGGGGCGGATGGCCGAACCCGACACCATCGTCGAAGCAGCGATACAGCGGATGCCTTCCTCTTAGGCGGCTTGCGCGATGTTTGAATCAACCTCTAACTCTTTGCTGCGTTTCGCGGTTCGAGCCAAACCATGACTGTCTATGTTTTCGGGCACCGCAATCCCGATACGGATGCGATTTGCAGTGCAATCGCCTACGCCGATTTTCTTAAGAAAACGACGCGTCCTGATGCTGTCGCGGCCTGCTGTGGGGCTCCGAATCAACGAACGGAGTTTGCCCTTCGCAAGGCCAAGTTGCCGCCGCCTCGGATCATCATGGACGTACGTCCCGAAATCGAGGACGTCTGCCAGCGTGACGTGGTGTTCGCACGCCAATGCGAAGTGTTCTACGAAGTCTATCAGCGGATGAAAGAGCACGGACTTCGTGCGATTCCAATCATCGATAATAACGACGAGGTCGTGGGCATCGTCACGCTGTTGGAACTGCTCGAGTTGGTCCTTCAAGGCGGCGTCGATCCGATTCATTCACGCGAGGTTTGCAGCAATCTTACCAAGGTCGCCTCGGTGCTCGGCGGCACTTTCCAACATGCGGTTGATCCCGATCGAACCGACGAGTTCGTGGTGACGGTTGGGGCGATGAGTGCCGAGGGGTTCACCCAGCGGATGAACCAATTTCCGGCGGATCGGTTGTTGGTCGTCAGCGGTGATCGGCCGACGATTCAATTGCCTGCGCTCGAGCGCGGGGTTCGCGCGATGGTGATTGCCGGCGGCTACGAATTGTCGAGCGGCTTGTTGCACCTGGCTCAAGCCCGCGGCGTCTCGGTTATTATCAGCCCATATGACACGGCAACGACCACGATGCGAATCAAGGCCGCGCGCCTGATTGATTCGGTGATCGATCGTGACTTCATTTCGTTATCGGCGAAGATGCCAGTGGCGGCGGCACGCCAGCAAATTTTTCGTTCGGCACAAACCGTCTTTCCGGTGCTCGACAATGGAAAACTGTTTGGAGTCTTAAGTAAGAGCGACATGGTGAATCCGCCGATGCCTGAGTTGGTATTGGTCGACCACAACGAATTGTCGCAAGCAGTGCAGGGAGCCGAGGACGCCATCATCACCGAGGTGCTTGACCATCATCGTCTAGGCGGATCACTTAAGTCGTCCAATCCCATTCGCTTTACTTTGGAACCGGTCGGGTCGACTTGCACTCTCGTCGCTCGGTTGTTCCGTCAAGCCAACTTGCAGCCTTCCGCAGGGGTCGCCCTCTGCATGGCGTCGGGCATTATTAGTGACACCCTGTATTTGCGATCGCCAACGACCACCGATGTGGACCGGGATATCCTGGAGTGGCTGCAGGAGTTTTGTACGCTTGATTTGGAAGCGTACGCGACCGAGTTCTTTGAAGTCGGATCGGCCTTGCGATCCGGAGAAGCGGAACGCGTGGTACGCGAAGACTGCAAAGAGTTCGAAGAGGCGGGAGTCAAGTTTTCGATCTCGCAGATCGAAGAGATTGGCTTCGACCTGTTCTGGGAACGCAAGGATGAGCTTGTTTTGGCGCTCGAGCACCTCGCGAAAGACCATAACCTCGATTTTTCAGCGTTGTTGGTCACGGATATCTCCAGCAACGGCAGCTTGTTGTTGATGAGCCGAGAACCCGAGGGGTGGGACGAGATCAACTACCCCGAGCTCGAAGAGAACCTTTACAAGCTCGAAGAAGTGGTCAGCCGCAAGAAACAGCTGCTTCCGCTGATCATCAGTTTGCTGGACTCCGCTCCCTCATCTGACTGAGTCAAACTCGAATTTTAATGACATTGTTCTCGCCTTCTTGGCTTGGGAGTCCCTAACGATCGAAACGATTAACGAATCTATTTACGACCATCCAAAGTATTACGATCTCGTCTTTGGTGCGGATTGCGCAGCGGAGGTAAAGTTCATTCAGGCGTGCGCAAGAGAGTGGATGGATCGTAAGCCGAAGCGGTTGTTTGAGCCTGCCTGTGGTACCGGGCGGCTACTCTATGCACTTGTCAAGAAAGGGTTTCGAGTCGACGGGCTCGATTTGAATCCCAAGGCCGTTGAATTTTGTAATGCTCGCTTTAAACGGCACGGAGTGCGGGAATCCGCGTTTGTCGCCGACATGTCGGATTTCAAAACGGCCTGGAAATGCGATCTGGCATTCAACACGATCAATAGTTTTCGCCATCTGTGTAGCGAGCGCGAGGCACGCGGGCACCTGCAGTGCATGGGCGAAGTCGTACGACCCGGCGGGCTTTATTTGCTTGGTATTCATCTGACACCAACCACGGTTGCGCCAAGTGAAACCGAGTCATGGTCGGCCCGTCGCGGACACTTAGCGATCAGCACGCACATGTGGACGAATGATAGAAATACGGAAAGCCGCATTGAGCGGTTTGGCATTCGATTTGATATCCATAGTCCATCCAGTAGTTTCCGCATCACCGATGAACTTGTGTTGCGAAGCTATACACCAAAGCAGATGAACCGATTGATCCAATCGAGTAAGTGTTGGGAAGTCGTCGCAACGTACGACTTCGGTTATGACGTCAGTCATCCCATTGAGGTCGATGCGTCTACCGAAGACGTGGTGTATGTCTTGCGACGCAAGGCCGAGTAATGTGGGATAGGCTTCCAGCCTGTCATTGCGAGGCAGTGCTTCCGGCCTGCCATCTCCTCAACCCCATCGTTTCGTTGCCGGGACCGACTTGGTTTCTCTGGACCAAGTGTCTTCCAAAAATGGAGTTGCCGGTTACTCCCTTCGCGATCGTCCCGATGAAGCAAAAATAATTGCTCCGATTAAAGTCAAAATCGCGACACCCCCAGCGATGGTCGCATTTTGTCCCCAGCCTTGCTTCAAATTTTGCGTTCGCTTGTAGCCATAAGGGACGGGCAGTTCCAAATCGGCCTCTTCCATTTGTTCATATTCTCGCAGCAGCTCAGCGGGATTTCGGGTGGGATAAACCTCACGAACTTCTTGCAAATGAATCTCGGTGGTTAACGGGGCATCAATCAGTGCCCAGCGAATGCCGCAGTAACCGGCGATCAATAGGCTTGCGGTGCAAATCAACCCCAAAGCAACCGTGCCGAACCTTTGGGTGAAACCCGCCTCAGTGTAGGGGGGCACCCGATCCAGCTCCGCTGGCTGAGACTCGTCCCTAGGCAGCTGCTTGAGCTCTCCGAGTCGGGGAATGGCCACCGATTGGTCGCAGGCGGAGCATTGGACCAAATCACCCGCTTGTGAGGGGGTGACAAGGATGATGTTTTGGCAATGGGGGCAAGAAAGCTGGTACATGAAGCTCAAATGAAAAAGATTTGAAGACGAAGTGGGTGGACCACAGAGGCAACCTGACTAGAATCCAAAGTGTGCAAACGGCGCCACCGCCAACCCCTACCGCTCCCACTGTTGACGGAGAATACGTGTGACTCGCTCTCACTGTACTCCAGTCGCATGTCGGACACCTCTGATGGTGACTCGCGGTAATAAATAGCGAACTGTTTTGTTCGTCCTGGTGGACCGAAAGGATCGGATCCCACCTACAAGAGTGGTCATTTTGCCGAATGTTGCCATGGAGGCAAGGAAAGCTGAAGGACTTTGTTTTAGGTCATGAGGCTTGAGAGTGTTTGGACCGGGGGAAACTCTTGATTACGGCATGACCTTTGGGTTGGTTCGTAGCAAGTGTGTCCTGGCAATCAGTCATTCGGTAAGCGGCTAGCAAAGAGAGTGCCTCTCTTTTGTTTTCTCCTTCCCGGGGTTGTTGCTAAACCGATCAATGCCTTCCATTTAGGGGGGCTTCGTCAATGTTATACCACCAAGTCAACTCATTTTAAATCAATCCAGTGAACCGTTTCTGCAAAGCTCATTTTGTGTCTAATGCAAACAATCCGTTCATCTAGAAACTCCTTCCAATTGAAGTACTGTCGCAATAATGAGTCCACAGTGGTGTAGAGTTAAAGAAGCAACTTTGTTCTCAAGCAACTCGTTAAACAACTTAATGTGAAATGAAGTTCACAGGGTACCTCCACCAGTTCCTTTGCCAAACTCGCAGCTATGCTAACTTGCACATAATTAATTTTTCACGATTGCCATCCATCGCATGATTGCTCGTTTCGTCTGATGCCAAACGAAACTAATTTTCAGCCTTAATATTTCACACTGTTCCGCTAGGAGTTCCCCTTTGTTCGATACACTCTTGGACGAATTTGATGACGTAAGCGTCCAAAGCACCGAAGCCGTGACAGGTAGCTTTCGCAAGCTGCCTGTTGACGACAGCGACGACAATGACGCTGCCGTCGCTATGGCTTCCGCTGCAGACGGCGAAGTCCAACTCGATAGCCCCGATGAACTGCTTGCTGGTGACGAAACCGAAACGTGGTCCGATGATCCGGTTCGGATGTACTTGACCCAAATGGGCGAGATTCCTTTGCTGACTCGAAAGCAAGAAATTGAACTCGCCAAGCGGATCGAAGAAACACGACGCCGATTCCGCACCAAATTGTTAGAGAACCACTACGTTCTCGTGGAAGCGTACAAGACCTTGAAGAAGGTCTATCGCGGCCAACTGCCGTTTGACCGTACCGTTCAAGTCTCGGTGACTGACCATCTGGAAAAAGAGCAGATCGTTGGCCGCTTGCCACACAACCTTCGTACGCTGCAAACGTTGCTGCGACGCAACCGTCACGATTGGAAAGTGGCACTCAGCAAAGCCGCTTCGCAACGACGCCGCGTCGAAGCATGGCGTTCGCTTGCACGCCGCCGTCGTCGTGCCGTGCGTTTGATCGAAGAGCTCGGTCTGCGTACTCAGCGAATTGAGACGCGGATCGACTTGCTCGAAAAGTTCTCGCATCGTTTGACCGAAATCGATCACATTATCTCGGACCAAAAACGCACCAAACATGGTCGCGAAGTGCGAGACAAATTGCTTCACGAGCGACGTCAAATCCTGACCGCGTGCCAGGAAACACCGACGTCGCTACGCAATCGCGTTGCGATGCTCAACAAGGTGTACGCCGAGTACCAACAAGCCAAGCGTGAACTCAGCGAAGGTAACCTTCGTCTGGTTGTTTCGATTGCCAAGAAGTATCGTAACCGCGGTTTGTCCTTCCTGGATTTGATCCAAGAAGGAAACGCCGGTTTGATGCGAGCTGTCGACAAGTTCGAATACCGCCGTGGTTTCAAGTTCTGTACCTATGCGACTTGGTGGATTCGTCAAGCGATCACCCGAGCGGTTGCGGATCAGAGCCGAACCATTCGTATTCCAGTTCACATGGTCGAAACGATGAGCCGCGTGCGAAACGTCGCTCGTCAATTGCTGCAAGAACTCGGACGTGAACCGACGATCGAAGAAACCGCACGTCGAGCCGATGTAACGGTCGAAGAAGCACGTCGTGTTTTGACGATGAGCCGTTTCCCGATCTCGTTGGATCGTCCCGTTGGCAACAGCGAAGACAGCCAGTTTGGTGACTTGCTTCCCGATGGTGCTGCTGAAAGCCCACAGATCGGAGCGACTCAAGAAATGTTGCGTGACCGCATCACCGGCGTATTGAAGTCGTTGTCCTACCGCGAACGCGAAATCATCAAGCTGCGTTACGGACTCGGCGATGGTTACAGCTATACGCTTGAAGAAGTCGGACACATTTTCAAAGTGACCCGCGAGCGTATTCGCCAAATCGAAGCCAAGGCCGTGCGAAAGCTACAGCAGCCAAGCCGAAGCCAAGATTTGGTGGGCTTCCTCGACTAGTCAAGCCGATACATTTGTATTAACAATCGATGGCGATGTGCTTTCCAAAGTGCATCGCCATTTTTTTGTGCCCGCTTTGCCGAATTGCAGCCTCATCAAGGAACCCAAGCACGATGCCCACCGTCCATGAACTATTGCAGCAGGGGTGGCAGCGTCATCAGGCGGGGAAGCTCGACGAGGCAATCCAAGTTTACCGGCATGTGCTCGCACATTCCCCTAAAAATGCCGATGCGTTGGTCTATCTGGGGATCGCGTTTTTCGATCAACGCGACTTTGAGCAATCTGTTGCGGTTTATCGCGAAGCGTTGGCGATTCGTCCCCAGTTCCCCATTGCTTGGAATAACCTTGGCAATTCGCTGCGAATGCTCGGCCATATCGATGATGCTGAAGAGGCGTTGGCAACGGCGCTCCAGCAGCAGCCCGGTTACCTGTCGGCGCTCAAGAATCGAGGCACGTTGTGGGTCTGGTCCGGTGAGATCGAGCGGGGGTTGAAATGGTATGCCGAAGGATTGCGTGTTGATCCGAAAAACGCGGAGCTGCACCGCAACCTCGGCGTGATCCATTTGTTGCTTGGCAATTACGACGTCGGCTGGAACGAGTATCGTTGGCGATGGGCGATGCCGGGGACCTATCGACCCAAAATCGCGACCCCGGTGTGGCAAGGCGAAAATCTTGCCGGGAAATCTATCTTGTTGTACCCCGAGCAAGGGCGAGGTGATGCGATCCAGTTCATTCGAGTTGCGTCGGTTTTAAAGCAAGCCGGAGCGACCGTGTACGTCCAATGTGCCGCCGAGATGATGCCGTTGTTTTCGTCGGTGCCTGGGATCGATATGTTGCTGCCCGATGGTTCCGTCGTCCCGCCGATCGATTATCAGGCATCGTTTTTGGACGTCGTTGATTTCTGGTACCAGCAGACCAAGCAGCTAGCGGTGGCGAACCCACTGTTTTCTGCAGGCAATGGTTATTTGGCCGCGAGTCCGACGCGAACCGAAACTTGGGCTCAATGGATGCAGCAAAACGTGCCTAATTCGGATGGTTCCCGCACTCGCCGAATAGGAATTAATTGGCAGGGCAATCCCGATCATCATGCCGATGTTTATCGAAGTATGTCTCTCGAGTCACTCAAGCCTCTGGCGAAGACCGCCGGCATCTCGCTGGTCAATTTGCAATTCGGTTATGGCGCCGAGCAGTTGGACAACTGTGACTTTTCTGAGTCCATCGTGCGTTTGCCGCAGGGCATCGACCCCGTGGGCGCTGCGTTCACGGATACCGCTGCAATTCTGCAAAACCTAGATGGGGTCGTGACCACCGATACATCGATTGCTCACTTGGCCGGAGCCCTCGGCGTCGACGTGACCGTGATGTTGGGGAAGGTTCCCGATTGGCGATGGCTCAATCAGGGCACAAAAACGCCGTGGTACCCCAGCATGAAATTGGTCCGACAGACGGAGATCGGCAATTGGGCGAGCGTCGTTGACGAAGTCGCCAATTCTCTCGCCGCGCCGTAGCGGAAGTCGTCAAGACTTTCGGCAGACCTGAGGAACTTCTCCAGTTCTGGTGCCGCAATCCTTAGGTCAATCCGGTTTTGAGGCGGCAAACCTGAGCCGACGGCGTTAGCCGCGGGCATGTTTCCTACAAGATTAACGGGCCCGCGGCTAACGCCGTCGGCTCACGAAAGCGGGCGAAGCGGAAGGGTGTTGTCACCAACCGTCCATAAAAAAACGCTTGAGAACAGAGGTCCTCAAGCGTTTCAGATGACTCAAAATTCGCTTTGACTATGAATCGATTTCGACCCGTTCGCCGTGAGTGTCGCGGCAGTCCATTTCGAGGTGCTCGGGGAACAATCCTTCGCTACCGAGAATCTGTACAGCCATCTTGCCGATGTCTTCGGCTTCCATCACGTCGCGACGCTTCTTGTTGTTCAAGTAAGCCGCTACTTCGTCGTTCACCCGAATCGTCACTCGTTCAATGTGTTTGTTGCGAACGGCGAGCGCCAGCATGCGGATCACTTCGATCGACATGCTTTCCGCGGTCTTAACCAAGCCACGACCTTGGCAGCATGGGCAATCGGTATAGATGCTGCGTTTCAAGCTCGGGCGAATGCGTTGACGAGTCATCTCGATCAAACCGAACGGACTGGTTCGCAAAATTTTGGTACGAGCGCGGTCGGTCGACATCGCATCGCGAAGCGCTCGTTCGACTTTGCGTCGGTAGCTTTCTTTTCGCATATCGATAAAGTCGTTGACGATCACGCCACCAAGGTCACGCAGACGCAATTGGCGAGCGATTTCTTTTGCAGCTGCCAAGTTTAAACGGAAGGCGTTTTCTTCGGCAGAATCATTGCCGCGGAAACTGCCACTGTTGACGTCGATCGCGACGAGAGCTTCAGTGGGATCAATCACGATCGAACCCCCGTCGGGCAATTGCACCTGACGTTGATTGATCATCATGATCTCTTCTTCAAGCTTGTGCTTGTGAAACAGTGGCTCGCTTCCTTCGTACAACTTCAGTCGATCGACCACGCGAGGCATGACCATTTTCAGGAAGTCACGTGCCTTCTCGTACGACTCGGGCTCATCGATCAATATCTGGTCGATTTCGTCACAGTAAATGTCACGGATCGTACGGATGATCAAATCGCTTTCTTCGTACAGCACGCCTGGTTCGTTAAGCGTTTTGACGCGGCGGACGATGGCTTTCCAAAGACGCAACAGGTATTCCATGTCACGCTGCAGTTCAATTTCACTGCGGCCCGCACCAGCGGTGCGTACGATAAATCCGAGGCCCTTGGGTGGATTCAGCGACAACAGGCATCGTTTGAGTCGTTTGCGATCGTCCTCGTCTTCGATCTTGCGGCTAACACCCACGCGGCAAAGTGCGGGCATCAATACCAGGTAGCGGCCGGGGATAGAGATATAGGTGCTGAGCGTTGGTCCTTTTGTGCCAATGCCTTCTTTGATGACTTGAACAAGGACTTCATCGCCGCGGCGAAAAATTTCTTGGATCGGCGGTTTGACACGAGGTCGGCCGCCTTTGAACGCGTGCTTGTTACCATGGCCTGAATCGCGAGCTCGCTTGGCAGCGGCTTCCGCCATTTCGTCCGACTCACGCATGACTTCTTCGGGGTCGTAGCCACCTTGTCGGAAGTATTGGGGCTCGACGTCGCTAATATGTAAAAATCCATTGCGTCCGACACCAAAGTCGACGAACGCAGCCTGGATGCTCGGTTCAAGGTTGACGATCTTGCCGCGGTAGATGTTCCCAGCAAATGCTTCGACACTTTTCCGTTCGATGTACAACTCGTCGAGTCGGCCATCGGCTAACACAGCAATCCGACATTCCTCGGGTTGCAGTACGTTGATTAGCATTTCTTTCTTCATAAAAAGTCACCTTTCAGGTGGTTTTGTCAGCTTTGTGCGAACCAATCAGTTGCGTTCGCATGGACGCTGACAGGGTTAGTATTCGGTAGTTGTGTTGTTGTTGGCGTCGGCCGCGCGGGCGACTTCGGCAGGGTTGTTCGATTGGAATTCGCGTTCGAGAACAACTTGTTCGCGGGTCATGAGGGATCCATTTTCGATCCAGTCATCGAACCCGAGTAAGTCCAGCACATCGTGCGGTTTCAGCGATGCAGAATCGGTCGCAGCAAGCGTCAACCGCAGTCGGTCATTTAAAAGTTCGAGGCTTAGGATTTGCTCGTTGACGTTGACCGCAAGTGTTTTCTTGTTGCGCTCGACTGAAACCGTCGTTTGACTGAGCAGTCGGGCGATCGCGTCTTGAATGGCCGCTGCGTTGGCGTTCTCGGGAAGCGAGACAGAGAATTTGCTCTGTTTCAGTTGGCCTTTGCCAAGTTCGTCGGGTAGGCGGCTAACGCTGTTGATAAACAACCCAGGTTGATTGTCGCTTTCAAGTCGCTCGAACAGTTCGCGAGGCGAAATGTTTTCCGCTAGTTCAAGTTCGACGACTTCATCGAGCCCTTCGACTCCTAGCGCTAGGGCCGACGGAAACGCGATACGAGGCTTGGGGTGAAAGCCTTCGCTCATCGATAGTTTTAGAGCGGCGCGTCGAGCGATACGTTCCCACAGTCCTGCCAAGTCGCGATGACTGATCCACCGCAGTAGTCCTGTCTTTTGGAACCGCACGCGATACCGAATCCTTAGCGAAGCCATATTGGTTGGCTCCCCGATTGTTGATTCGGTTGTTTCAGAGGATTCAGTCACGTTACTCATTCGCTTGCAGACGGATCATCAGTGAACGATCAGCTCCGGTGCTAAGGCGCTGAGTCGGTCTTGAAGATAAAGGTCGACATCGCGTGCTGCTTCAAACGTCATCGCACGTTCTGCGATCTGAACGCATTGTTTTAGCGTGACGCTGCGAATCGCCTTCTTCACCCGGTGTAGTGAAGACGGTGGAACGCTCAGGTTGCGAACGCCCAGTCCGATCAGCAGTAACGCACGACCGGGGTTGCTGCTCATCTCGCCGCAAACGGCTAGCGGAGTTTGGTTCGCATCGGCAACCTTAACGCTGCTCGCGATCAATCTCAGCACCGCGGGGTCGCAAGATTGGTAAAGATCGGCGACGTATTCGTTACTGCGATCCACCGCTAACGTGTATTGAGCTAGGTCATTCGTTCCGATGCTGAGGAAATCGACTTCTTTGACAAATCGGTCCAGCATAATGACCGCCGCAGGAACCTCGACCATCATGCCAACCGGAATGTCTGACCGATACGGAATACCGGCTTCGTTTAGGTCCTCGGCGACGACGTTTAGTAACATGCGAGCTTGTCGCAATTCTGCAATCGTCGTGATTAACGGAAACATCACTCGCACATCGCCATGGACCGCGGCGCGAAGCACGGCACGAAGTTGGGGGCGAAACAGATCGAGATTTTTAAGCGACAGCCGGATGCTGCGGAGCCCAAGGAACGGGTTGTGTTCTTGTTCGGCAAGCGGGCGTTGTCCCATCTTGTCGGCCCCCAAGTCCAGTGTGCGGATGACGACCGGGCGACCGTTCATCTCGCGGACCACTTGGCTATACGCTTCGTAGTGGTCTTCTTCGCTTGGTTCTTCAGCGCTGGACAGATACAAGAATTCGGTTCGGTACAATCCGATGCCATCAGCGCCACGATCCAAACACGACTCGGTTTCGTGTGGGAATTCGATGTTCGCACTCAGCTGGATCCGTACCTTATCCGCGGTTTCTGCAGGCAGATCCTTTAGTTCCGCTAAACGAGCGGCAAGCGATTCACGCTGCTGAAGTCGCTCACGGTAATGGTTCAGTGTCTCTTCATCGGGATCGATGATGACACGTCCACGGTCGCCATCGACAATCACCGTCGCTGCGCCTCCGATGTTTTCTAGGAACGCTCCGATACCAACCACGGCGGGAAGTTCAAGTCCCTTGGCGACAATCGCCGTATGGCCTCCAGGCCCGCCGGTTTCAGTGCAGAATCCACGGACGTAACGCCGATCCAGACTCGCTGTTTCGCTTGGTGTCAAAACGTGCGAAAGCACAATGACCGGTTCGGTTAGGTCGGATAGTGGTTGGCGTGAAACGGCGCCCAATTGCAAAAGCAATTGCTTTTCGATGTCCAGCACGTCTTCGGCGCGGTCGGCAAGTAGCGGGTTGTCGAGTCGGCGAAGCGCGGCGGCATAATTGTGCAGCACGCGGCTAACTGCATACGCGGACGATTGATGTTCCTCGCGAATGCGGCGGCCCAGTTCGGCATGCAAACGCGGATCGTGCAGCATTTGTAACTGTGCCGCAAAGATATCGCCTGTATTGACTCCAGCGACTGCCGATGTTTCCAAGCGATTGGTTTCTAGCAGTGCAGAAACCCCATCGACGGCGGTTTGTAGGCGCGTATATTCACCCTCCGCATCTTCTGCGGCAACGAGGCACCGGGGGATTCTATAGCCATCGGCATCCATGACGAGCGCAGGACCGATAGCAACGCCCGGTGAGACGGGAATGCCTTGTAGTTCGACCATCGTTGGTCGATGAACCGTCGGCGAGAAGTCAAGAAACGTGGGTTCTGCTGTCGTGCGAAATCAGCTTTTGGCAAATCCGCTTGTCAGCGTTGTCGGCCAAATAAATGTGCCGGCAAGTTTCTCAACGCGTTCTCACGACGCTCCATCGTTATGTTCGGTTGAATTGGGTTGATCATTGAAGAGATCAAGCTCAGTCCCTTGCTGCTTAATTCCGGCATCGCTCTGGATTTTTTGATCCGTTACCGCCGGTTAAGCCTGAAACTCTGGCGTTGCTTGAGATTTGGGGTCCGCAACGGGCCTGACGTCTTCCTCGACTGTCTTTGCTAATTCTTTGCTAGTTCGTCAAATCCAGAATCAAACAAATCCGCAATGGCTTGAATCGCAGCTTCTGCATCTTTGCCGTCCGCACTCAGCGCCAGCTCTGTGCCGTGGCTAGCTCCGAGTGTTAGAAGCGAAAGAATGCTTTTGCAGTCGACATGTTCTTCGCCCTTACCGATCTTGATTGCCGATTCGAACTGGCTGGCCAGACGAACAAGCATATCGGCGGGACGTGCGTGCAACCCTTGAGGGTTCTTGACGACAACGATTCGAGTTAATGGGGATGTATTCATTAGCCAGATACGAACTGGTTGTCATCCGCTTCTTGTAGCAGTTGGCTGATATCTTCTGGAGTTTTGCTCTGCTTCAGGAATCGACAGAAGTTTTCGTCGCGGAGTTGGCGAGAAATGTTTTCCAGTGCACGAAGGTGATCGCCAGGGCGTTCCGGAGGGCTGATCAGCAAAAAGAATAGCTGCACGCGTTCGCCATCGAGGGAGTCGAAATCGACTCCTTCTACGCTGACGCCTACCGTGCCTACTAGTTTTTGGACGCTGGGATGTTTCGTGTGCGGAACAGCGACGCCCCGTCCGATTCCAGTGCTGCCAAGCTCTTCTCGCTTCATGATCGCGGAAATGATGTCTTGCTGCTGGTCCGCGTCGATCTGCCCTGAGTCCAGTAGTGACTGGACAAGTTCCTGAATGACCTCTTCCTTCGACACGGCCTTCAAGTCCGCGCGAATGGCTTTGGTGCTGATAAAGTCTGCAAACTTCATGAGGATGTGATTCCTTTGTGAAATCAAATAATAAAATGTATCTGGGATCGAGCCATCAAAAACATTGCGTTCTGAATGTTCGATGTTGATCGCAGCTCAGAGCCTATCCGAAAAGGGGTCTGACCCTTTGGAGGCGAGTCGTTGTCGTTGGTTTTTCTGCCTCACCGGAAAGGATCAGACCCCTTTCTGGATTGGCTTTTCGAGAAACTGACGAGTGCCGACGCTTTCGGCCAATCGATCAGTCTTCGTCCATGTCAATTGTTGTGTCGATATGCTTGTGCCCGGTGGCGCGGTGCCCGGTTTTTTTCTCTTTTAGTCTTCGCAGTTGCTGCTCTACTTTCGGTATCGCTGAATCCAACGCCGCGATTACGGTCGTCGACTCGGCAGTTGCAACGCTGTCGTCCGCATGTTCGGCGGAGACTCGGATTTCCACTGTGGGTTTGTCCAAATGCTCTAAGTCAACGGTGACCTCGATCGCGTTGATTCGATCAAATAGTCTTCGCAGCTTTTCGGTCTTCTCAACAATGAGTTGCTGATCGCCAGGTTGAAGACTCCCGTGACGCGTCGAGACGCTAACCTGCATCGTGTTGACTCTCCGTAAACGGTAGAAAAGTGATTGTGTGGGGACAAATGTCGTGAAGTCTTGACCATACCCTTGGATGATCACCCCAGACACAAACAATTAGCATACGCGAGATTCGATGAAATGAACAGCGATACTTTGCGACGGAACTAGGGGAGGAGCATTTTTTTTCCGTGGTCCGCTGCCCCGGTGACAACTCGCCACTTTACCGTTACGCTATGCGGCTCAAATGACATTTAATTCGTTCCTCGATACCCCTCATTCTTCACATGGCCCGAAAGGTCGTCAGTCGTAAAGCGAAAGCTGCAGAGGCAGAAGCTGCAGAAAAACTGGCCACGGCCAAGAATAGAGCCAGCAAGAAAAAGGCCTCGACTCGAAAATCCAAGAAAAAGCAAGCCGAAGATGTTCGACTGAAGCTTTACTGGGGAGTCTTCAGCCAGAATCTCAAGCGTGTGGCCGTTTTTGAGTTTGACCAGAAAAAAGATGCCGAAAAACGAGCCGTCGAGCTTAGTAAGGGCGGAAAATCCCCCCACTTTATTCAAAAAGTCAAAGAAGAAATCAAGTTCGAGTAGGCCTCTTTGCTAGCTCGTGAACAAAAATTCAGGTGGAGTAGCGGCTTGAGTCGTCGTACGCCAGCGGAGTGGGAGCCTCAAGAGGCGGTTTGGCTGGCATGGCCGCACAGCCAGGAAACTTGGCCTGGTCGAATCGACCGCATGCCTTCGTTTTTTGCCAAATGGGCCACCCAGATGGCCGAGTCGACACGGGTTCGGATCCTGGTTCCCCAATCTTTGGCGGGTGACGCAGAGGCGGCGCTGCCAAAAAAAGGCAATATCGAGATCGTCGTTGCCGCTACGAATGACTCTTGGATCCGCGATTATGGGCCCACTTTTGTCCATGACAGCGAAAATGGCGGGTTAATCGGGGTCGATTGGCGATACAACGCCTGGGGCGGTAAATACCCGCCTTGGGACGCCGATGACGCTGCGGCATCCTTGATATGTGACAAAGTCGGCATCCCCCGAATTCGCAGCAAGCTGTGCCTCGAGGGTGGGGCGCTGGAGACCGATGGCCAAGGCCGACTGTTGACCACACCCGAATGTTTGGTCACGTCGACGAGGAACCCAGGTTGGTCCAGCGATCAGATTTCCCAAGAATTGCATGCTCAGATGGGAGTCACTGAGATTCTCTGGCTCAGCGGCGGCGGCTTGATTGGCGACGATACCGATGGTCATATCGATCAATTGGCTCGCTTCCTCGATCCCACCAACATCGTTGTTGCCGTTTGTGACGATGAAAACGATCCTAACCACAAGCCGCTCGAAGATAATTATCGTCAACTGCGGTTGTGGGGAAATTCGACCGACCCGAAAGTCAGCGTGCATCGCTTGCCGATTCCTGCAAAGCGTGAAATTGACGGCCAACGTGTGCCCGAAAGCTATTGCAATTTCCTGATGCTGGGCCGTGATCGTTTGCTAGTTCCTACCTTTGGGCAAACCGCAGCCGATGAGCACGCAATCTCGGTGATTCGTGAATTGGCCTGCGGGGCTAATGTCGAATCGATTGATTGCCAGGATCTGATTTGGGGGCTCGGAGCGCTGCATTGTGCGAGTCGAGACCAGCCAAAAGCCTAACGCTGATCTTGCTCGTCTCTCCAAAAATCGCAGCAGCGAAGAAAAATTGCTCTTGCCACGAGCTGGCGGCTGCTTTTAGTGTTCGCACTATAAGGGGTTAGGCGGCTTTCGCCTTACAGCACAGGAAGAGCAATGTTTTTGACCAATGATCATTCCACCATCGCAAAGCAATCGAGCGGGTTACTGCTCGTCGTTGCAATGTTGGGTGCGCTCGGCTGTAGCCAAAATCCCTACCTCGCCTCTTCTGCAGGCGGTGTTTGGAATGCCCCCGGGGGCGTTTCCGCCTCCGTCGACCCGAATCAGGCAAGAATTGCCGAACTGAATCGACGCGTTCAGTTGCTCGACGACAACAATCGCCAATTGCACACCCAATTGGCTCAGAGTGAACAACAGTCGCTAGTCTATCGCGATGAGCTTGATTTGGTTCGCAAGCAATTGTCCGATACCAGTTCAAAATTAGAGTCGACCGCGATCGCAGCCACTGACGCCGAAAACCGCGTCCGTGGTTTCCAGGCATCCACTCAAAAGCGAGGTGGGGCTTCGATTCAAGCCAATACCAATTTGCTCCAAGCCGCCAGCCGACTGAATCTTGGGGGCATTCCTGTTGAGCAAAATGGCGAAGTTATTCGCATCGTGGTCCCCGCCGACCAGTTGTTCCAACCTGGCACCAATCAAATGTTGCCGCAAGCATCGATGACCCTTGATCCGATCGCGGCACAGCTTCGCAGTTTGTTCCCTCGGCAACGGATCGGCGTCGAAGGCTATACCGATGATTCGCCACTTTACGGAGGCCAAGTTGCCACCAGTCACCAATTGGCGGCAGGCCAGGCAGCAGGTGTGCTCGAGTTGTTGACCCGACGTGCCGGAATGCCGCCGAACCAGTTGTTCACCGTGGCTCAAGGCGCCAACAATCCTCGCCAGCCTAACACGACCGCGGCCGGTCGTGCCGCGAATCGCCGTATCGAACTTGTGATTTACCCCGATACTTTCTAGCGTTTTGTCGTAGCTCCATTTTTTGGTTTAGCGATCAAAACCGCAGCCACCATCCGCGGATGGCTACAATTCTGGTGGCCTCGTCACTCCCCGTGTGTAGTCACCGCACGTCAATCGCTTTATCATGCGAGCGTTCGCTTAACGCATGATTTTTGGAGCTGTTTGACATGGTTGCTCGTCTTTTTCTGATTCTCTTGTTGATCAGTCCTGTTGTCGCCTGGGCAGAGGATGACACCAAAGCAGCCGCAGCCGCAGAGGATTCCAGTACGGATGCGGCCCCGTCGGAGCCACCTGCGTTTGTGCTTAGCGATGACGTACGTGATGTGCTCGAGCCTTTTTTTGCCTCGATCAACAAGGCCGATATTTCTCGGGTGACCGTCGAGATGTTGACCGAGTCGATTGTCCAAGGCAAGGTGGTCGAGTCTCGCAAGGCGACGTATCAGATTGCATCGAAACATCCCAACAAGTTCACCATCTATTTGAAAGAGCCTGATCAGCGAACGCGGATCTATTGTGATGGCGAAGAAATGGTGGTGGCGCTTTCGCCGGAGGCCTACTACCGAATTGATGACACGCTCGACCTGCAGCAAGCGGTGGTGGAATTGCCTGTAGCGATGGGGGCCTATCCCGAACCTGTGATGGCGTTGTCGCTCGCCGGCGTGGACCCATCGTTAAGTTTCCTGGGCGGAATGAAAACAGTCGAGATCGTCAATCGCGGCAAGTTTCGCGGTCGCGTTCCCTCGGTCCAGATCCATGGTACTCAGAACGATGCCGTCAGCTGGGATTTGTGGTTGAGCGAAGAGGATGTGACGAAGCCATTGCGTTTGCTTGTTGATTTGACCGCGATGTTGAGAGCAACAAAGCAGGTCCAAGTACCACAAGGATTCAAGTATCAAATTCAATTCGATTTTCTGTCGTGGCGCATGACCGGTGAGGTCAGTGATGCGTTGTTCGCGTTTCGCCCGGCGAAGGACGCGACGGAATACAAGTCGCTTGACGATTACGTCAATTCGGTGTCAGGTGCGGTCGCGAAACATCCATTGTTAGGTAAGAAAGCACCGAAATTCAGCGGAGAAACACTCGCGGGCGAATCGGTTTCACGCGACTCATTGAAAGACAAGGTTGTCGTGCTCGATTTTTGGGCAACGTGGTGCGCCCCCTGTGTTGCCGCAATGCCGGTGTTGACCGAGGTCACAAGTGAATTCGCGGACAAGGATGTCGTCTTTCTCGCCGTGAACGTCAGTGAAGATCTAAAGTTAGTGAAGAGCTTCATCGAAAAACAGGACAGCGCACTGGACGTAGTGATGGACCCTAAGGGGAAGATTGCCGATGCGTTCCGGGCTGATGCGATTCCGCAAACGGTTGTCATCGGAAAATCGGGTGTCATTGAGTCGGTTCACATGGGATTCCCCGGCGTGGCAGAACTTCGCCAACGATTGACCGACGAACTAAACGTCTTGAGCGTTGGGGGGCACATCGAAAGTGCACCGCCCGCCGAAGAAGATAGCGAATAGAGCCTGCTGCTCCGCTACAAAAGCACCCATCTGTTTCGCTGTCCTATGATGTCGTTTTTCCTGTATTTGTGAGCCGACGGCGCTAGCCGCGGGCCTCATTTTGCCAACGTTTTACCGAGCGGCGGCCCGACGCTAGCGAGTTCGGCTCACACAATGAGACAGTCCGGCTAGTGCCAACGTAACGCCGCATTCGCGAAGCTCGCTGCCCCCAAAAAAAACTTTCCTTTTTCTTCTCGCGTTGACCGGACGTGTCATCACGCGCGGGAATGATGCCTTCTGACTTGCGATCAACAATCACAGATCCTCAGGAGGAGAAGGCGATGACAGGTTTACTTGTACAGCGAAACGTAGCGTCGGGTTCGCATTTGCAATCCAGTTTTGACGCTGACCGACTCAGTGGCTTTTCGGTCGGCGCTGGTGGCGCACTCGATGCAATGCTAGCGGGCTGTGCAGTGCAGTCGCGGCCGTACCAGCACCGGATCATCGAATCGGCTGTGCGGATGATGGGCGGAACATTCGCCAAGCGTGACGGCCAGCTTGCCCACAAAGCATCCAGCGTCTTGATCGAAAGTCCAACCGGCAGCGGCAAGACCGTCATGGGGTTGGCGATCGCCGCGCTCATTCAACGTGCCACCGGAGCTCGCGTGGGCTGGGTCGCGATGCGGCGAAATTTGTTAGCCCAAGCCGAAGCTGAAAATCAATTGCGTCGCTTCGGCGTTCGCATGCAAACGATCAGCATGTTCGAAAAGTCGCCGCCCAAGGTCGACCTGTTGGTCGTGGATGAAGCCCAACATGATGCGGCAACCAGCATGGCGAATCTGCACAGCCAGATTCAGCCCGCTTGGACACTCGGGCTCTCCGCGACTCCGTATCGCAGTGATCGCATCAAACTCTGTTTTGACCAAGTCATTCGTGATGCAGGGATCGCGTCATTGATTGCCGATGGCTACCTCAGTTCCTATCACCACTACACGATTCCTGAATACACGCCGAGTCAAGTTGCCAAGTTTTTGATTCGTGAACCCGAGCGGTGGGGACGGTCGTTGGTCTTTTTCCATCGGCGCACCGAGTGCGAGTTACTGTACATGTTGCTGCGGCAAGCCGGCATCGCCTGCGCGGTGGTGACCGCGACAAGCAATCGAGAGAAACAGATCGAGTCGTTTGTTTCCGGCGAGACTCAAGTTTTGATCAACATGGCGATCCTGACCGAAGGCTTTGATTGTCCTGAGTTAAAAACGGTGTTTTGCCGTCCCAGCGGCAAAGGGTGCACGATCCAAATGGCGGGTCGCGTGCTGCGGTCAAGTCATCGAGTGCCAATCAAGCAAGTGGTGCAGTGCAACCGCACGCCTCATCCGATGCTTCGCACTGCCGCCGCAGCGGAGCAGTATTTGTGGACCGATGAAGGATGGCGAAGCATTCGTCCAAATCGAATGCTGAACCAGATGACTGCCATCGCCCGCAATCGTGTGGCGGCTGCCGAAGTCTCGCTGCCGAAGTTGGTGGCGATGCATCGTGGCAAAGCCGCCAAAGCCTGGTTCTCGCGTGCTCAATAGATCTGGCTGAATCGAACCCATGTTTCTGTTCCCTCTCGCTCGCTTTCCGTTTCTGTCTTAGGAGTCTCCGCATTATGTCTACTGAAATCGCTCAAACCTCGTTGCCAACCGTAAGCTCCCCGAACCAAAGCTCACCTCGATTTTGTTACGGTCATGCGACCGTAGCCGATTTGAGAGTTCGCAAGGTCGAGCGGACGGATAACGGACGCGTCAAGCTTCGTCATCTCGAGGTTGATGGCCGTTTGGTCACAGCGTCACGCCGGTTTTGGCGGTCCTTTTTTACACGCTTTGGGATCGCTGAAAACGTCTTTCGTTATTTCTCACCTCACGAAGTCTTTGCGAGGATCAGTCAGCAAAATTCCGATGATGCCTTTCGGTTCTGTATTGCCGAGCATGCTGGGGGTAAACAGAAAACCGAGGGCACGCTGCTGGCCGTCACCAATGTCAAGCGGCCGGTGATTCGTTACAACGAGATCGCCGAATTGGTAGAGCAGTTCGGTGGTACCGATGTGCGGTACCACGAGGGATTATTGATCAGCACGCATCAGCCGCGAGGCGGTTCGCGATCGCTGCAGATTGGGGGTGATCAATTCCATGATCGCTTCTGTCTGGAAACACCGGTGGATGGTTTTGGCCATCCTCGATTGTTCTTGTCAATGTTGCGGCTGGTTTGTCAAAACGGCATGATTGGTTACGCCAAGGCGTTTCGTAGTGATATCCCGGTCGGCAAGAAAATGGATTACTGTATCGCCCGCGCGCTCGAATCGTTTGACAACGGCGATGGTTATGCCGCGATTCGCCAGCGGTTTGAATCCAGCCAGACTTCGTGGGCGTCGGTGCATGAGTGTCTGCAGCTTGGCGTTGTCTTGGACCGCGCCCAGCGTGAGCGGCAACTGACGTGCGACGGTTTGATCGGTCGTTTCCGCAGCATGGCGGGCAACCTCAGCGAACTGTATGGACTTGCGAATCTCGAGGCACTCAGCGACAAGCGTCGCAGAATTTTGCCCAGTAAAGCCCGTGTGTACGACCTGGTTAACTTTGCCAGCGAGGTTGCCACGCATCACGCGTTGCCCGAGGGGGCTAAGCGTTTGCAGGCACACATCGGAACGTTGATCTCGGATGAATATGATCTGGAGGGGACTGCCGAAGGGGCTCCTGATTTTGATGCATTTTTCATTGATGACTCCGGCGCAGGCATTCGCCAAAGCGTGAACTGATCGTGGTTGGATTCAGCACAGCCGCCTGGCAAAGTTGCCAGGAATGGCGTGGACATAAGCGTTTTTATCTGAGCCGACGGCGTTAGCCGCGGGCCACTAAAATTTTAGTATTGACGTCGGATATTGGGGGTGAGTTTTTCTTTCGGCCTATAGCAGTTACCTCTCCACCGACGAAGTCGGGGGAGAGGTCGAGCACGCCCTTTAGGCGTTGCTCGGGTGAGGGGGCGACCGCGCTATCATTCGAGCAAGTCCGGTGCAAACGGCGTTATCGTCGCCATTGGCTTGCTCGGTCAGCCTCCCTCACCCGAACGTCGCTGAAGGCTCCGTTCGACCTCTCCCCCAACGAAGAGGTCGTGCAGGTTTTAAGTTGTTTTAACAACTGGGTTTAGCGCAAAAAAAATTGACCTTCGTTTGGATTGGGATTTCGCACAGAATGTGCGTCGCTGTTCTTTCCAAGCCATACGGAGGTCGCCATGAGCATAAACGATTCAGAGACGATTAAAAAGTCAGTTATCGCCCCGTCCCTCTGCCAGCAAGCGATCAGCGATGGAAACAAATTGATGCCAAACTTCCGCCGGACGATCTTGCACGAATTGTTCGCCGGCAGGTTGAACAACTTGATCGTAGCGAAGTCGATCGGATGTACAGTGGTAGGGGCCAGGAGCCCTACGATCCCATTCTGCTTTTGCAGATGGTTCTCTATCAGTTCCTCAAGGGACGACTCAGCCCTGCAAGTTGGGAGGAAGAAGCCAAGCTCAACGAAGCGATGCAATGGCTCGGTCATGGATACACGCCGGCTCGTCGAACTTGGTATGATTTTCGTGATCGCATCGGCGACGTCATTGAGAGGCTTCATGACGACGTGACCCAACGGGCCATCGAGCAAGGGCATCTTGACCCGACCACGGTGGCTCTAGATGGCACGTCGATTGCCGCCTGTGCATCGCGGCATCGGATGGTCAATCGCAACACTCTCCAGAGGCGACAGGAACTCTTAAAAGAACTGATCGACGGCACTTACTGCCGAACCGATCCTCTTCCCAAATGGGTGCCGCCAACGGAGTCAGGCCGACAAGATTTGGCCTCTCGAATCGAGGCAGCCGCCATCGTACTGGAGCAACGGATTAATGAAAACGCTAAAAAGCCGAGTGATAAACGCAAAGATCCTGACAAGATCACCGTCAGCTTGACTGACCCCATTGCGCCGCTGGGCCGCGATAAACGCAAGACGTATCGTCCGTTGTATACCGTTCAATTTATGGTCGATCCGGTCAGTCGACTGATTGTTAGTTATCTGTGTCAAGCCTCTGCAACGGATGCGGGCACGCTGGCCCCCATGATCGACAAGACGCAAAAGTTATTCGGCGGCCAACTCAAGAGGGTGCTGGCCGATGGCGGCTACTGCAGCATTCTTGACCTTACCGACGCGCGTGATCGGAACATTGATTTGCTGGCACCGCCATCGGCCAGCGGTAGCGCTGCAAAGCGGAAGTCACGCAGCGGCGAAATTCAAATTCCCCGCGAAGAATTTCGTTTTCAAGCCTCATCGAATTGCTATGAGTGCCCGCAAGGTCACCGCTTAGCCTATTTGTGGCGAGAAAAGAAGATGCGTATGGGCGACCGATATGTTTACCAATCGACCTATCAGTGTGACGCGAAGTTCTGTGAGGGCTGTCCGTTGGCCGAACGCTGTCTCAGCGGCAAAGGCCCACGACGAATCAAGCGAATCGAAGGCGAAGAGATGCTGGAGGCTCAACGCGAGAAGATGGCAAGTGAATCTTGCAAGACGCTTTATCGTTTACGCGGGCAAACCGTGGAACTCTCCTTTGGCGACGCCAAAGGGAATCGGCGAGTGGACCGCTTTCACGGTCGCGGAATAAAGCGAGCCCGCTGCGAGACCGGTCTGTTGGTCCTAGCTCAAAATCTCCTGCGTCTGGATAAACTACAGCAAAGAGCCATAAGTCTAGGAAAACAAACAGCTTAAAAGCTGCACGACCTCCGAAGTTGGTGGAGAGGTGGCAGAAGAAATACGCAACCAAAAATCACGACAACACCAAAGTTTTAGCAGTCCAGCGTTAGCTCAATGCTGCTCTTCGCGATCGGTAAGAATATCGATTTTCTTATCTCGGGAAATTCTTTTCTGCGGGAGGCATCGTCGCCCTTGTTTTGCTGCGGAGGTGAGCAAGCCCCGCATTGGTTCGGTGCGTATCGTCTGCTACTGAATCTTAAAGGTACGTTCACAAACTTCACGCTGAAAACCAACACCCGCTCTCTTTAATCATCATCGCTCTCGCTGGAAATCACGCCTTGCAAAAAGGGTGGTTGCCCAGCTTTTAGAACAACAATTCTTAACTGATGAAGGGATTAAATTGAGTCAACAAAATCGTGGCGTATCTCACTGCAAGCGTTCGGCATTCACGCTTGTCGAACTCTTGGTCGTGATTGCTATTATCGGAGTCCTAGTGGGACTTCTTTTGCCCGCCGTGCAGGCGGCTCGCGAAGCAGCACGCCGCATGCAATGCCAAAACAATATGAAGCAATTTGGCTTGGCGATGCATAACCATATGTCCGCGTTTGGCGCCTTTCCGCCCGGAAACGTCAACTACGACGAGCATGAGAACCGTTTCAAAACGGGAGGCTGGCAACACGGACAAGACGAATTGGGTTGGCATTGGTTGCCGATGTTGTTCCCCTACATGGAACAGCCTGCATTGTGGGAATTGGTCCAGCGCTGTGACGATGCCGTTCCCGGCCAAGCAATGAACCCCTGTGACCACTGCGAATACAGCGCAGCACTAGGGCACTTGGGGCGTGAACCCCTCGGTGCGTTCGATTCATGTCCTTCGGCGCCGGTCACTCGTGATCAGTTTTCCGATGGTGCCTATGGCTTGGAAGCGCTTGCCAAAGGCAACAACTATGCCGTCAACTGGGGTTCTGGTGACATGTTGTCGTGGGAGTCCAAGGAAACACGCGGTGCATTTGGTACCTACTTTGTCGATGAATCCAAAATTTTCAAGAACGGAGTCGCAGGCGATCGTTTTCAGAATCGAAATGGGATGAAGAGTCGCGATTTCCTCGATGGGCTGAGTAACACGATTGCGATGAGCGAAGTGATTGCAGCAGAATCCAAGACCGATATTCGCGGTGTGTGGATGTCGCCCGCGATGGGAGCGACGGTTTTCTCGACGTTCTTGAGTCCAAACTCGAGCGAGAAAGATGTGCTGGCTGCCTGTGGATCGGAAATCGATGACGATAGCAAGAAGCCCCGTTTGGCCTGTGATGAGGTGCAAGATACCGCTGCGATTTATGCTGCTGCCCGCAGTTACCACACGGGAGGTGTGAACGTGCTGATGGCGGACGGAGGCGTTCGCTTTGTCACCGATTCGGTGGATAACCTGAATGTTTGGCGACCTATGAGTACCGCTCAAAATGGTGAAATCGTGAATCAGTAATGGTTCGAGCCAAGCTAGATTGACCGACTTTTACGTCAAGTCGCAACGATTTTTCACCACATTTAAATCGCTTGCCCGGCATCATCCGGCGAGCGATTTTTTTTTGTAGCTACGCTCGCCAGAGCGTGGATGGTTGCAGTTACCTCGCCACCGACTGAACCGGGGCTAGCGCCCAAGCGCAACGCTGTGAAGCATTTTGAGCACGTAAAAAGCGGGGTTTTCACCAAGCTCCGAATATGAAAAAAGCCAGATTCCCCCCAAACACTAACTGAAACACTTCAGTCAGAAAGGAATCTGGCCATGAGTCGCAAGAAGCAGACAAAACGTAGTAAGCAAAACCAACGTCGCAAACCTAACCGCCAATCTCGTCGCAAGAACAAGACGATCTTCAACGAGGTGTGTCGTTGGATTGTTCCCAAAGGTGAATTGTTTACCAAAGATACATTTCATGGCAATATCAAATGGATGCCCGAAGAATTGGCGATCCAGGCACTCATCTGGTCTTGGCAAAATGAGATAAACGTCACCGATGCCTTCGATCAGACGATGGAAATCTGTGAAGAGCTGGGGCTTCACTGCACCGCCAAAACCTACACGGCCTTCATGAACGCATTGGATCGCTACGAATCGCTGTTCACGACGCGGCTTCGCCAGAGACATCAGTCATTGGCCCAGGAAGTGGGCGGACGTTTTTGGAGGTCCGCTGACTGGGTACTGATCGGCTTCGATGGGTCACGCGTGACGGTCCCGCGAACGGCCGCCAATGAGAAAGCTTTTTGTGCACCCAACTATGGCCGCGGCGTGCGTGCCAAATACGGAAAGAAGAAGTCCAAGGGGATGCGACGGAAGCGGAACCAGAAGAACAAACCTCAGCCACAAGAACCTCAAATCTGGGTCACGATGATGTGGCACATGAGCCTTCGTCTACCGTGGACTTGGCGTTTGGGGCCATCGAACTCAAGCGAACGAGGCCACGTCGTGGAGATGCTTAAGGAAGAGACTTTCCCGGAAAAGACACTGTTTTGTGGTGACGCGGGCTTCGTAGGTTATCCTCTGTGGAGTGCGATCCTGGCTGCCGGTGGTGACTTCCTTGTTCGTGTCGGAGCGAACGTGAAGTTGCTCAGCGAGCAGGCTGATATCAAGCAACTCGGTGGAGGTCGAGTCTTGTGTTGGCCCAAGGGGAGGATGGAATCTGGCGCCCCGCCGCTGAAGCTGCGTCTGGTGAAAGTGAAAGTTGGCAAGACGAAGATGTGGATGCTTACGAGCGTATTGAGCGCTCGTAAGCTGAGGCACAAGCAGCTCATTGGTTACTACAAAATGCGTTGGGGAATCGAAGTCGAATTCCGCGGCTTAAAACAAACCATTGACAAGCACAAACTACGTTGCCGCAACAGCGATCGGGCATTGGCGGAACTGGACTGGTCGATTCGCGCGATGGCGATTGCCGAACTGCTGGCGCTGCGAGAACAGATTCCCGAACAGCAAGACGTTCCCGAGCAAGTCGACTATGATCCGAAAAAACGAAGTTTGGCCAACACGATGCGTTGCTTGCGACGCTGCATGCGTCGCCTCGACAAATATTGCAGTGCGAGTGACAACATGCTGCACAGCCTGTCGCAAGCCCTCGTCCAGACCTATCAAGCGGGCACGGACAAGAAGGCGCGTTACCGTCCAAAGAACCCACACAAGAAACCGTTGGGCGATCCTGAAATAAGAAAACTGAACATGGAAGAACGTAAAAAACTCGCCGAATTCCATCAAAACCAAGCAGCCTAAAATGCTTCACAGCGTTGGCCCAAGCGGCTAACATCAGTACGGTGATGTCGTACTACTTCAGCAGTCTCACAAGTTGGGGGAGGGTGAACATGCTAAATGACTATCTTCGAGCGACTCCAAGAACCGCACGACCTTCAAAGAGTCGCTAGGGCTCGTTTTGTGACAGAGGGGTAAGTCTATAGCTTGTTAAATATTGCACTTTAAATTCGGCTCAGCGGGCGTTAAGTGCCCGTTAAGCCGATTCAGTGTGACCGGAGTCTTCATTCAGTAAGTGGCTGCGCATCTTAAGAATTCCTTCATCATTTCTGCGCTCAATTTCAACACGCGAACGCTTTAATCCCGCTCGTTGTTGTTGAAACATTTTGTCTCTCTCGATCAAGGAATTCGTGAATGCGGATTACTCTTAACAAGCGTTGTACTGCACAGGCACGCCAGCGATTCGGTTTTACCCTGGTAGAGCTACTCGTGGTGATCGCCATCATTGGAGTCCTGGTGGGGTTATTGCTGCCCGCCGTTCAGGCGGCACGTGAAGCAGCGCGGCGGATGCAGTGCCAAAACAATATGAAGCAGTTTGGTTTGGCGATGCACAACCACATGTCGGCGTTCGGGGCATTTCCACCGGGGAATGTCAACTATGACGAGTCGGGTAACCGCTTCAAGACAGGCGGTTGGCAGCACGGTCAGAACGAATTGGGTTGGCATTGGTTGCCGATGCTGTTCCCGTACATGGAACAGCCTGCGATGTGGGAAATGGTCCAGCGTTGTGAGGACGACCGCGGTGATGATCATACCTCCAACCCATGTGATCACTGCGAAGCGATTGACGCACTGGGAAACCTCGGACGCGAGCAGTTGACTAATTTTGACAAGTGTCCCTCGGCACCGTCGGTGAGCGGTCAATTCTCGGACGGCAGCTACGGGCTAGAGGCACTCGCTAAAGGCAATAACTATGCCGCGTGTTGGGGATCCGGCGACATGTTGTCTTGGGAGAAAAAGGAGACACGCGGCGCGTTTGGTACCTACTACGTCAATCAAGACAAAATTATCACGACAGTCGGTAGCACAACCACCGCGGGCGATCGTTTTCAAAATCGAAATGGAATGCAGAGTCGCGATTTTACCGATGGTTTGAGTAACACAATCGCGATGAGCGAGATCATTGCGGCAGAGTCACAAACCGACATTCGTGGCGTTTGGATGTCACCCGCGATGGGAGCCACCATCTTCTCGGCGTTCCAAAATCCAAACTCAAGTGAAAAAGATATTTTGGCTGCTTGTGGCGAGGATATCGCGGATGTCAGCAAGCCACGATTGGCGTGTGAAGAAGTTCGCGATACTGCAGCGATCTATGCGGCCGCACGCAGTTATCACACCGGTGGTGTGAATGTGTTGATGGCCGATGGCGGCGTTCGGTTTGTTACCGACTCGGTTGACAACCTGAATATCTGGCGACCAATGAGCACCGCTCAGAATAAAGAAGTCATTACAGAACAATAAACGAATTTGAAATCGTCGTACCTAAGGATCAAAGAATAATGAAATTGAATAATTGGTTTGCCGTCGCTCTGTTGTTGTCCGCCTCGACTTGGATCGGATGTGGTTCATCGGGTGTGGTCAAACCGACCGACGAACAGAATGCATTTGCCAGCGTGGAAGGTTTAGGTGACCTTGCCGGTGACGATCAAATGTTTGCCAGTGCGTTTGTTGCCGGAGTGGCGCCGAAAAATCGCAAAGACTATGGCGAGCGGGGCTACCAAGTCAGCGGCGAGCCTACCTTTGATGGCGATAGCGTTACCGTCCCCGTGAAAATCTTTGGCGGTGTTCACGCGACCTCCTCCGGCGATACACGTGGCGGCAAAGCCAGTTCGGTCGCCGAAACGGAACAGGTCTGGACGCTGCAACGAACCGATGGTCAGTGGAAGATCAAAGACGCTCCGCTTGGCTAAAGAATCTGTCGCTTATCGCTCCGCGATCAGAACGTTGGATCGCGGAGGACGTCGATTGAATCACTGAGGTAGCGGAACTCGTCAAGAGTTTCGATCATCCCGGAAAACGAAAGTCTTGACGACTTCCGCTACAACCGAATGCGTCACTTAATAAAGCAACGTCTGGAGCGATCCACGACATTTAGTGGCTGATAAATAACGGGCCTGTCACTGTTCGACCCGCCCCGTGATCACACAAACTGCCGGAGAACACTGCGATCAATCACGTTTCCCTTCCCTCAAGTCAGAACCCCGCCAAGAACTTCCGTGTTCGCAGCTTGCTGGGATCTGCCGCGACGCTGTTTTCGGTTATCGCTGCGGGCATGTTTTGGATGGTTTGGGATGCGTTTCAAGCAGCTCCGGTGATAGCGGATGCTGTCCCGGGAATGACCCCTTCCGCGGAGAGTCCCGCGGATGTTTCGCGACGTTTTGCTGCGAACCTTCCGCCTCGGCTCCAGCAGGCGGTATCAGGATGGAATCAATTGATTTCAGCAAACTTCGCGGGCGATCAAGCGTGTGCCGAGTGTCATGAAAAAGAATTCCAGGCCCATCTTCGCTCGGGGCACTCTCGTACGTTGACCCGGATCCATGATTTCTCGTTGGCAAGCAAACTTGCCGAGATCGGCCACTATCAAGACCCACAGCGTGACCAGAACTTTGAGTTCTCGCAAACCGAGAGTTCGTTATTGGTTCGTGATGCCACGAATGCCGCTGGCGTTGCGGTTCCCGTGACATGGTTACTCGGTTCGGGAACGCATGCACAGACTCCGATCGCGGTCGACGAAAGGACACAGAGCGGGGTGGAATTACGGTGGTCCTATTTTGCCAATCGCGATCAACTCGGTTTGACCCCGGATCATGAGCGTTTTGATGATTTTGCAGTAGGGACGATTGAATGTTTCGGCCGTCCAATGGATGCCACCGATATTCGCGCGTGTTTGGGGTGTCACAGCACTCTGACGCCGCCGCCGTCCTTGCCGATCATGAACTCGTTGGTGGTCGCCAACGTCGGCTGTGAACGTTGTCACGGGCCGCGGAAAAAACACGTCGAGCTTGCTCATCTCGGGCACGCAGAGGAAGCGAAGCCGATGCTACAGTACGAAACCGCCGAGGCTTACATGGATGCTTGCAGCACTTGCCATCGCGACGAGTCATCGGTCAAACCCGATGCGACACCCAACGAATTAGTTCGTTTTCAGCCTTATGGAATCAAACGCAGTCGCTGCTATTTGGAGAGTTCTGGCAAAATGACCTGTTCCACTTGCCACGACCCGCACGACACCGTGTCGCACAATCGTGCACTTTCGATTGATCAATGCAATCAGTGTCATGGAAATGCATCGCGGAGCGAGTGTTCGCATCACCCCGCTGGCGATTGTATTCAGTGCCACATGCCCGCGGTCGAGTGGACGGCAGGGATCTCGTTTCACGATCACTGGATCCGCATCCCAGCGGAAATTCCGGACGAGATCCCCATCGTCGATTCCGCTGTGAACCGAACCTCCTCTGGGACCCTAAACGCGAGCGATTCGCTGCACGATGACGGTGGAAAGTGATTGCATGATTGTTTCTGAAACCCAACCCAAGGCACGTTCGACGATACCCGCGGATTCAGGAAAACGCATTCGCGTGACAAACGTGGCGGATGTGCCGCAGGAAGTACGCGGTCGCGAGACTGCTCCCGCCGTACCACGTAGCACGCCGGTTTCGGCAGGATTTTTGTTTTCGCCCGCGATCGATTTATTCTTTGTCGCCAACGCGTTTTGGCCGTTGTTATTGTTGGTGGATCGTTTGGGCGGGATTGCGACACATCAAAGTTTGCTGTTCTGGCAAATCTATTTTGTGACGGCCCCACATCGCTGGATCACACTGATTTTGGTCACCGTCGATCACCATAAGGGCATCGATCGGCGAAAGCAGTTTCTCGCGTTTGGGACCGCGATTCTGATCGCATGCCTCTGTTTGAAAATGGGCACCGGATCGTTGCTGTGTTTAGGCGTGATCGATTACATCTGGAACGCTTGGCATTTTGCATCGCAACACCACGGTGTGTTTCGGATCTATCAACGCAAATCCAAGACGCCCACTGAAACGGGTTCAAAAGGCGGTTTCGGATCGGTTGCGAGCAAACCATTGGCCGTGTCATTTGAGAAAGCGGTGTTTCGCTGCTTCATGCTTTACGTGATCGCTCGCGTCGCCGGTTGGGGATGGAGCGAAGGTCCCTTCGACGGTTTTCAGTGGGTGTCGTCGGTGGATTGGTTTGTATTGGTGATTCCCGTGGCGTTTGTGGGGCGTCAGTGTTTTCAGTTATCGGTGACCGGCAAGGCATCGTTGGCGAGTGTGGCTTATTTGACGAGCGTGATGACGTTGTTCGCGTCCCTTTTGTTGGCTTCGCATTATGAAAACAACCAATGGGTGGTTCAGTTAGCACTGGCCTCGGCGATCTTTCATTCATTGGAATACATGTCGATCGTTACTTGGTCGATGAGCGGTTCGCGGGGCTCGAGCAAATCGAATGCGCTGGCGCGACTTTCCAAGATGTGGTTGTTGTTCTTGGTCATTTTTGTGGTCGTAATTGGACTTGGGAACTACCTGCTATCGCGAGGCTATTTTGAGTTGTGGGTGTTCGTCAACATTGTGGTCGCATTTTGGCATTACTGTTTTGACGGCATGATTTGGAAGTTGCGTAAACCGTCACCGGCAGCTTCCCCCGCAACGGCGATCGCATCATGACACCATCACCGTTTGAATTTCGTCGGGCCTGGCTCGTCCATTTTGGGATGGCGATGGGTGCGGTAGCCGTCTGCAGCATGCTGCTCTCAATCTCCGATGGTGTCGTGCAAGTGTTTGGGCGATGGGACGTCGTCGCCTGTGCTTTTTTGACGGCCCTGCCACTGGCGTTATGGGGGGTCCAGCAGTTTCGCGAATTTGCTCGCTGGCAGAAATTAGTCAGCGCGTTCGGATGCGTCGCCGTCGCAATGGCGATTACGGTGTTTGCCGCATCGATCACTCAGTTTCCCGACCAAAGTGTTGTCACGCTGACGGTCTGCCGTGCAGTGATCGCAATCGCCGTGATGCTGTCCCTGACGTTGGTGGGTGCGGTCGTGATGACACCGCACCGCTTACCCGTGTTGGCTGAGCAAGCGTGGCTGTCCGCTGCGATGCTAGCTGCATTGGCACTATTGATTCCGGCGGCCTATGCCGACGCGGTTGCCGACGGAATCCGTATCGATCTCGAGCGATCACTTGAAACTCGCCGGTTTGCACTGGCTAATCAACAAGCCGAACAATTCGCCCAGTTGAATCCAGGTGGCCAGGTTCATGAAAAGTCGGTGCGAAAGGTTCAGCAGGAACTTGAGGCAATCGTGGCAAAACTCAACGCGGAAGTGCGGCGACCGATCTCTGCCGAAGCATCGGTAGCTGCGTTGGGGAGTCGAATCACGGTGCTGATGCATTTGGACCGCAACGAGGAAGCGTTGCGGCTGCTTGAGCCTTTGACTCGCGGCGATCGTTTTCAGCCCATCAGTCTGGATTACAAAGGACTGTGTTTGCAGCGGTTGAATCAAATGTCGGACAGTCTCGAGGCCTATCAGGCGGCGGTGGCTTACTGGGAAACGCAACCGGCGAGCGACACCAAGCGATCAAGCCTCGCGAGTGCATGGAAGGGGATCGGGTTTGCCGCCAGACGACTTGATCAGCGAACGTTAGAGGAGCAAGCGTATCGCGAATTAGTCGCAGTCGCCCCGACTGCCGAGAGTCATTTGTTATTGGCACAGTGTTACCGCGAGCACCAAAAGACACGCTTGGCGGCGGAGCATTCGACGATGGCGATGCAGTTAGATCCTGCCATGCAATCACAATCCGAATCGATTTTGTCGTCGATGTCGATGGACCATTTTGGTTGTCTGCAAGTGCCGCGTCGCTAGCCGAACAATGTCGTTGATCGCTCGGGACGTGCGATTTATAAGTTGTTGTTGGGTGGAGTTTGTCGGTTTTGCGACGACCCACCAGTCACCTTTTGGTGATCGAGATGCCTCTCTCATCAGAAACACATGTTCGTCTGTCGGGAGACTTCCCTCCGAGTTTAGTGGCGGATTGTCCCCACGGGCGTCCATCACAGTGGTGTTCACGTTCACACTGGTGGTCGTGTGCCGGCGAAATAAATGCCCGTCTCGCGTGAGAAGCATCACAGACAACGTCGGTCGTCTCAGCTTCAATGGTTCAAACGGCTCAAGGCGTTCAAACTCATCTCAAGGAGGCGTGTGTATGTTGATGTTGAAGCTAAAACGCGGTGAAACGAGTGATGCCGTCGACGGTATTGCGATCACGGTCGATCGTGTCAATCCAGCGGAGGTTCGGTTGATTCTGACTGTCACCGAGGCGATGCACCCCGAACGTGCAATGGCGACGTTGATGGGCGTTCGGTGCCAAGGGGTTTGCCAC
This sequence comes from Novipirellula methanifontis, assembly GCF_052161655.1. Lineage (GTDB taxonomy): Bacteria > Planctomycetota > Planctomycetia > Pirellulales > Pirellulaceae > Novipirellula. The sequence goes on along the minus strand of NZ_CP197418.1, from coordinate 9,838,619 downwards.
TGGTTCTTTCCCCTCGGGGGGCCGCGTGCTCTCGTGATGCGTTGTCAAACGGGGCAAAGTATTTCGTTTGCCGACGGGACAAAAATTCGAATGCTGAACGCGGTCAACGGTTGTGTTACGGTTCGGTTGGATCGAACGATACAAGAGCAAGCGAGAGAAACACCGTTGGTTTTTGGAGCGTTTTGCGTTGTTGATCAGGGCGAAATGCAGGATGCGGAATTCGCTGCTTGTTGAGCGAGATTGTTTTTGCAGCGCATGTACACCGTGATGGGATGACTGCTGCGGACAATTGTGAGCAACAATACAGACTGCTTGCGGTGAATCGGACGATGAAAGCGTGTATGGAAACCAAAACATCATCGCGACAGCCGCGAATCGCAATGGCACGAGTGCAAACTTGTGCAGTCGTCTTCGTGGGGTGCATGGTGCTCTCGGGGTGTCACTCGCTAGGGCATCACCATCAGACTGCAACAGCGTTGTCCTATCGAGATCCGCAAACGGGAATTCGGGTGGAGCGTGGTCGTCCCAATGTCGTTTTAGATTCGATCGGTTCGGTAGCTGGGATACCGACAAAGTTGGCATTGTGGGATCGTCGCGCCGACAGCCACGATGTTTCGCCCAAAACCGAATCAGCACTGCTTCGCTACATGGACCGAAATGAATTGAATGGCAGTTTGGTCCGTATCAATCAATATGACCCGTGGGGGGAATGGAAACGGTTAACCTCAAACAAGCGGATTAGTCCGGCGTGGCGGTACACCGTAGGGGTGTACAACGGGCTGGAGTACACATTGTTGCCGGGGCGTATTTTCGGCGGCGATTGGTACAACCCGTTTACCGACACGATGCACGTCTACTCGGATATCGCGCCGCTGGCGATCTCGCGAGCGGCATATGCAAAAGACATCCGAACACAAACCTATCCTGGGACTTATGCAGCCACTCAGGAATTGCCAATCGTCGGTATGGTTCATCAGACCCGTGCGACTCGCGATGCGATGGCGTATGGGGACCAGTTCAGCAGCCCCGCAGATCGCGAAGAGATGCACCGGATCCTGTCGCCCGATTACGGCAGCAGTTGGGGAGGCCAGCTTGCATCGTTTGTGCCGTTCGGAGCCCCGCTAGGTCGCTTGGCCGGCGCGGTCGTGGGGCATGCAACGAATCGAATTCAAGGCGGCAAAGCGTCTACCCCGGACATCGCCCCCGTGGCAAGTTGCGACGATCCAGAATGTTACTAGTGCCAAAATCCTTGAGTTCCATCCGGTTTTGAACGCGGATTTCACTCGGCTTGCGTCCAATCACATCTTCTTTGGCACTCGATCGCGAGGGCAGTTATCTACTCGTTCGGAATCGAGCCCGAGCCGAATTCGCCCTTCTTGCTCGCAGGCTTGGGAGCCGCGGAGCCTGGCGGTGCTTGTGAATTCAGTGACCAATCGTAGTCAAGAAACGACACTTGAATCTCACCTCGCTCGGCCCGCTGAATCGATTGTTTCAGGTTTGCGTCGCTGACGCGTTCTGCGAGCCACGGCAGATAACCACCCACGGGATCCCAATCGCTGCCGTACCAATCGAGTAAAGGACTCAGGCTCAGCGTGTCAGCGAGAGAGTCGTAAGTTACATATCTCGTGCTGTTTGCAAATTGAACGCTCTGGTCTTGCAATTGCGTTGCTAAATGGGTGCCCACATACGCCTCGGGCCGAATTGCCGGACAACTTTTTGCCGCGCAAACCAAAGCGACGTGGATGCGAGGTTCTCGGAATCGTTTGCGGATCAGTTGATGTTCGATTTGATTTAGACTGAGGGTTTCGCCGTGCAGGATGTGTTCTTTCAAATCAAAGAACTCGGTCCCATCAACTTGGTAATTCATCACCGAGTCGCGGATCTTGTGTGTGATGACGCCGTTGATCACAAACGCGTTGTAGGCATTGCACAGCAAAGCTAATTGGTCGGCCGATGTAGTTAATTTTCCTGGGTCCGCATCGGACAGTTGTCGCAGATAGGTGCGGAACAAATGGTCGCGAGCGATAGCGTCGTAATCGACTAAGCCATTTTCAACATATGTTTTCAGCAAGTAGTCCCAAATCGCGTGATCGACGCCCGATGCGTCCGGATGTGGCGTCGGTTTGGTTGTCAGCTGGACTTGCTGAAACGCTTTACCCGCGACCACGACCGGAACGAAGAATGAAATCAGTGCGACCCAAAAGAATGGGCCATAGTAGGATGTGACTTTGCTACTCATCGAAAAAAGCTTGCGGGGTTAAAGGTTTGGGATTTTTGCTTATGCGGTAGCGAAACTCGCCAAGAGTTTCGTCGGGCACCGTAAACCGCCGAATGTCAAACGTGGCAGCGCTAGCGAGAAAGGCTAGTGTCTTTGCCCCATCGGATCGCATCAGGCAGCCGGTTGAGATGTTTGAGATGTTGGATTTGGTTTGTTGATCACCGGCAACGATCGAGGACCACTTTTGGAAGCGGGCACGTCCCCGAGATGCAGGATCTCCATCGGACAGCGGACGATGCATTCGTTGCAGCCGACGCAAGGCGAGTCTTTCAGCGTGATCGGTTCGCCTTTGAGGGCACTCGATTTAATGTCGATTCCCATTTGGCAGTACTGGTTGCACACGTTGCAATCGATGCACTTACCTTTCTCGGGCGTAATTTTGAACTGGGACCAACGTCCCCAGAAATTCATCCAAAATGCGAGCGGGCACCACATCCGGCACCACACTCGTTGCCCTAGAAATGGATACAGCCCGCTGGCGACCGCGCCGGCCAGCGCCGTTCCGACCCACACGTTGTAATAGCCCAGTGGACCTTGGAATCCATACAAATCCGCGATCGTCGCCAGCGATGCGAGGGCAATGAAAACGAATCCCATTCGCTCGAACTTGCGGGGCAGCGCTCCTTTGGGGCCGCGATGACGAAACCCATTTCCGACGGTCTCTGCCAACGCACCGCAAGAACAAATGTACGAGCAGTAAATTTTGCCCCAGCGAATCGTGACCAATGGAATCACAATGAATGTCAGCACGGCGGCCCACACAACACCGACAATGGCTACCGTGTGCCACCATGCGGGATCACCAGGTCCGACCACAGGATCGATGTTGAACGCCCCCATGTTCAAGGGCCATGCGTTTAAGGATCGAGTCAGCAGTGGTGTCCAGGGATTGCGTCCGAGGAAGACGGCTAAGAACGTCGGGATCCCCCACCAAAGCGTCCATTGGGTTGCAATGATGGTTAGGTTTCTCCGCCACACCAGTCGATGGTTTGCCTTGACGGCCCAATACAGACCGAAACCTGCAATTGCGGAAAAGTACAGCAAGTAATAAAGCCCGTAGGCGTTGCTGAAATATTTCGGGATGACTTGATAGATCCATGTGAAACCGGGCACAAAATACGGTCCCTCGCCCGCTAGCGATGGATCTAGAGTGAAGACAACTGGGGCAACCCAAGAAAAAGCGTACAGCAGGCCACCAATCACCAGCCACGAAGTGGCGTGTCGCAGCGGCACGAGCGCCGCGTGGCCTCGGGCTTGCATGTTTCCGTTAATCAACTGGATCGCCAATAGGACCAGCCACGCGATCGGCAACACCGATTTTGCTAGAAATAATAGAAAATCGAGTTGTGGGGATCCGGCGAGAGATTCCAGACCCGGGAGCAACAGTTTTCCAGCTCCGGCAACTTCGGGACGCAGCACAAAATGTTTTGAATAGAAATAGACGAACACTCCCATGCACAATCCGACGATCGACATGGCCACTCGCTTCGCGGTCCAAACGCCATCGAGTTCCAACCCCATGTCCATCAGAAAATCGACGGGCGGCAAGGTTCCGATTTGCACAACGACGTTATCGTTGGGCAGCGTGTGGCTCGTTCCATCGACGTCGATATCGAGCTCGGATTTTCGGATCGCCGTGAGGTTGCTTTTGTACAGAATCTTCACGCGACCGTCGCGTTCGGCTTGTTGAATCAATTCGCGATTTTCTTGCTTGGCACGAAACAGGTCGTCGCCTCGGTAAGAAAGCGTCACGCGATTATGGGGCATTAGCAGGAGCGCGGCTTCGATTGCGGAATTACCGCCGCCGACTACCATCACGTCCGCGTCGTGATAGTCGTCCGGTGAATGCAATCGATACGTGACTTTGTTGGCGTCGTCCGCACCGGGGCATTGCAGCAATCGCGACTCGCCCTGGCGTCCCACCGCGATCAGAACATAGCGAGTCGGAAAGGATTTGCCGGATTTTGTCTCGACTTGGAATCGTCCTTCGCTGATTTTTCGCACACGGCCAACTTCGGTGTCCTCTTTGATGTGCAGTTGCTTTTCGCTGACAAGCCGGGTGACACGATCCAGGAATTCGTCCTTGTCGAGGTCCTCGTCAAAATCGAGTTGACTTTGGTTGCGAACAAATTGCGGTTCAGCATAGACCTTCTTGCCGGGCGGAAAACCACGCACCGTACTAGCAATTTTGTTGCGTTCGAGCACAACATACCGCAGCCCTCGCTGGCGTGCTTCCATCGCTGCGGACAATCCTGCAGGACCGGCGCCGATGATTACCAGATCGAGTTGCGAATCGTCAGCGGCTCGATCGGCATTCGCTCTCGAAGCGTCATCAAACTTCATGTTGGCGATTACTTGTGCGCCTTGGTTGGCGGCCACTTTCACTAACGGAAGTCCCGTGACGTCGCCAATCACTAAGATACCTTTGACGCTCGATTCAAACCGATGATTGACGATCGGTAGGATTTCTTGAGGCGGGACGGTGGCGAAGTAAGACGACTTCTGACGGTCGGATTTTAAGGCGGTCAAAGCCGGTGTACCTCCATGTACATGAATAGTCGAAAAGGCAGTAGGCGGTTTTTAGCGGTCCCCGCTGTTAGGTGTCTGTTAGATGGATCACGCAACCGCAAATTTGGACCATCGACGACGCACGAGAAGAGTCAAGTTCGATCTGACGCGGTGAGTCGCCCGACCGCAGCGATGAAATGCGTTGAGTGCACTAAGCAGGTCAATAGGAGTCATTCCACAAAAGGATCTGAGCCGACGGCGCTAGCCGCGGGCATGTTTCCTGCAATATTGAGGGGCCCGCGGCTAGCGCCGTCGGCTCACAAAAGGATCGATGTTTCACCGGTATATACCGAACATACTGCTTAGTGCCGTCGGCCTTGCAGCAACAGGGCGAGGACGTTGTCGGTGAAGACAGGATCGGCGGTCAATTTGCGATGACTGGTGTGCAGAAACATCACACTGGTCCAGTGGATCGGTGAGTTGGGTTGCGTCGAAGCAAGTTGGACCGGCTGCTCGCTCATCACTGCGCTATGCCGCGTTGTTGTGTCATCGCCCGGACTCGATCCGGCGACTTTGATTTTTCCAGTGCGTGTGTCGACCGACATCTGCGAAGGTGTCTCGATGGCGTCACCAGCATACAGGTGCAACGTGACTCCCGGCGGAGGATCCGCGGGGACGTCCAGTGCTTGATGCAGTTGTTTGGCTTTCAGCAAGCATTTGCTTTGATGATCCAGGGCAATGCACTGACGTTCTTCGCGAGAAGCTGCTTGCGGCAACAATTCTTGTAAAACATCATCTTGATCCGGGGCGGCCAGTCCCCATTTTAGCTGTTGCCACAATTTAGGATCGTAAAAGTCAAAAGCAATTTCGGGATGATTGGCATCCACCAGCGTTTGATGGCGTGGCCGCGGTAACATCTGGTACAGCGATGGCATCGTGCCGAGTGCTGCTGGCGGATAATAGGGAAGGAATCGTGACAATTGATGTCCATTGACAAGGTCTCGCAGCGCAAAAGCGGATCCGGCATTGGGGGTGCCAACAAACACCAGTCGCTGGACACTGTCGGCACCTGCCCAATCCAGCGTCGGCAAGGAACCGTCATCCGGTAACGGCTTTGAGCCGTAGCGAAGGTAGTAACGCGTTAGCAATCCACCAAGCGAATGAGCAACAATATCGAACTTGATGTCGGCGTCGGTAATGCCATACCGACTCGCATATTCGTCGCGAATGTACTCGCGTTTTTCAGCAATGAATTGATCCAACAACGCGGCATTTTCGGCAACGTCACGCCGCCAATCATAGTCGAACTGGAAACATGTGAAGTGATCGTCGCCGTAAACAACCCCTTCGGGACTGGGGTGATCGGGGTCGCGGTATCCTCCTACCCCAAGCGTTTGCAGAATCTGTTGATACGCTTGCAATTCGACTGGCACACCAAAGATCTTTAGTTCCAAATAGGCGAGCGTGCCGTCACTGCGAACGCTGTCTTTTAACTCCGACAACGGGACACCTTGCTGCATCGGTATCGCGACCGACGCGAGGTCGTCGGCCTGTTGTCGACGAAAATGAATGCGATCGTATTTCCCCCATACCGTATGGCCCGTTTCATCATCGACCAAACGTGAGCCAAGCACACCGGGGATCACGATCACTGGGTTGCGCTTGTAGTCAGGAAGTTTCGCCAGCGGGCTGTAGATAGCATTGAGCGTAGAGTGCGGCTTTCGTAACGCACATCCAGGCACAATTAAAACGAGGACCCAAGCGAGTCGAATCGTCCAGTGTTGGTAATGTGAAAGTTTCATGCGGGGCATCCATGACCGTAAATAAGTGCATCCTTTCCAGCCTTACGTGTGCAGCTTCTTCGCAATGGCGATTCGAGGGCATGTTCCGCCCAAGCATTCCATTTTTGGCCAAGCGTTCCATTTTGGAACGTCCGCGTCTGTGAGATTTAGCACCAATCCCACGACAACGACTTTTTAGCCGAACAAAGGCGGGCTACCCACAAGTTTCACAATCCACTGGTGGGAGAATCGCACGCAGTTTCCGACGTGGCGGGTTTGTCGCCGGAAAATAACATGGACTTTAGAGGCCTGAGTTTTGGAGAGATGATTGAGTATGCACGATAAGGAATCGCGGAGATTCGGACGCCCGCAGTCGGGCATTGAGCGTTGAGCGACCAGTCGTAACCGAGATATTTGAACCTCCAATCGTGGTGTTGAGTTAGCCATTGTTGATCACGCACCGGTAGATACGGAAAAACGGTGGTGACAACTTCATGATCGGTTTGCCCAAAATCATCGCGGTACCAATCTAAAATGGGAGACATGTGAACGGTTCGCATGGCCCGTGAAACATGGAACCTTGAGTAGCTTGAGAAGAACTCGCGAGCATTGTCATCGAGTTGCCAATGGAGTTTTTCAGCGTTGTAAGCTCGGTTTCTCAGTCGCGGGCATCCACGCGCCGCGCATACCAAGGCAAAGTGAATACGAGGATCCTTCATTGGCCGCAAAACGTCGTTTTCAATGCCGTTAAGCGACAAATAGCTTTCTCCATCCCAAAGTTTGAGGTCATCAAAAATTGCGAAACTTGTTCGTTTTCCGTCAATGCGTTGAATGCTAGCGACTGGATACTCTTGCAAGATGCCCCAGATGGTCATCGCGTTGTAGGCATTGATGTAGTAGGCCATTTTGGCTTCGTGTCGAGCTGGCAACGCTGGATCGACCTGAGTAAGGCTCTGCAGATAAGATTCCAGTTTTCGGACGTCGCTGTTGTATTGTTGCCACTGGCTATAGCACACCATTCCGTTGGCATCGACGTAGCGGCCAAGCAAGAAATCGAAGGATTCGTGCGAGACTTCGTCAAACGAAATCTGGGATGGCGATATGAATCCGGGCCCGCCAAATCGCAGCGGACTCTGGCCATCGGCTTGAGGGCTGAGCATTAGCGAGATCGCACCAGCAAGGATCAGCCATCCGTATCGTTGAACCGTTCGTGCGAATTGAAATGGCGACATGAAATATTCCTTTATTTCAGTTGAAATCTTCGTTGTTGATGGGGGTAATGGATGGCTAAGAAGCTATGTGCATTCGCCCCTCCATTTGATCGGAATATGAGACGATTTTCAGCGTGAGCGAACTTACATAACAACGCGGATGGGTGTCCCGGATGCTTTGTTAGCCGCCGAAGTGCTGAGATGCAATCACTTCAAAAGTGCGATGGGCTCGTTTCGGAATTGGCGTCTGGGCGACGGAAGCGGGCGGATTCTGCCTTGTTTGTAGTTTCTCGGAACACGCCGAGCATTGTTCCAGATGCAGGGCGAACGAAGACATCATGTCCACATTCAGTTCACCCATCACATATTGCTGCAAACTTGTTTGGACTTCGTTACAGGTGACGCCTGCGAAATCGAATTCCGCGGGCGAATTCGATTTGCTGCCGATCCAAACTGTCAATCCAAGCACGAGGGCAAACAGAATTGGTGTTCCCCTACGAAGTGCCGTTTTGCGTTGGCGAATCATGCGTTGACGGCGAGCCAATTGGGAAAGCGTGCCCGGTTGGCAATCAGACCAAATGTCAGAGTTTGCGGCGAGGCTGAAATTGTCTTGGCGGTTCATAACACCGTTACTCCATGAAAGAGACCAGGGGATCAAAGGCACACATCGCTGCTATCGTGCTCCTGCCCTGGCTCACTGTCTGTGCTGCATTTCACACAGACTAAATCCTTGCGACAGTTTGTTGCGTCCGATTTGCCTCGCGAGATGAAGTAACCGGCAACAGCGATTCGCCTCATCTAGTTTCGTCGACGGTGCAGTGATCGGTGAAACCAGTGGCGTCGCGAATGTGAATTCGAGCAACCTGACGAGCATGTTCCTATACGGTTCACGGTGTACCCGTGATAACTCGACGAATAGAACGCGGGGGCTGCATGGTGACTAACTGAGGATGCTCCGGCGCAACCAGGACCACTGCAACCCGAGCCCGTCGCTATCGGTGCCGCCGATACACCCGCGGGATAGCCAGAGTCGACAACGGAATGAGCAGGGGAAGCTGGCAAGGGAGCGGCGGGCATCGCACCCACGGAAGACGAGGGCGATGCATATCCACCGCGAGTGCCACTTTGAGCTTCAACGCTCGAAGCCGAGAAACAAACGGTTGCCGCAGTTACCAACGCAAAAGCCACACTTCGCTTCAATACAGATTTCATTCTTGAACCACTTCACATCAGAGGGTCGAACTGCAAATCGCGTCGATGCGTTTTGCAGTTTCAGGAAAAGGCATTCGCGAAACAAATCGCGAAACATTGCTGAGCATTTTCCTTGGGGAGGGCTCGGCAGGCGGTGAGACAGTTCACAGTTCTTGAAAAGATGGCGAAGAAATGCTCGTTGGGCAAAATGCGGGGACTGGCTCCCTTTCCCCAGGAAATCACCCAGCGCCGTGAACGATTTTCTAGTAGCTACCTTCACCAGAAGGTGGTGATTCGCATTTGCGCGTCAACAATCCACGCTCTGGCGAGCGTAGCTACGAAACGCAAATACTGTGATCCGTAGCCAAAAAACGTTCACGGCGTTAGGGAATCACCCGTGAGAATCAATTGCAGATTCACAGTCGCGGATTGACACTGCGAGAGATCTGCGGCGTCGACGGGATCGACGCGCGAAGGGTGTGCATTGTTTGCAACACTTTCTCGGGGCCAACATAACCATCCATACGAGCCACCAAGCGGCGATCGGGAGTGAAGATCAGCGTTGCGGGATAGCCGCTGACTTGCATTGATTCGATCAATTCACGATGTCGATTGTCGGTTAGTTTTAGCGGAACATACTCCGTTGCAATCGTCCTCGCCACAGTTGGGTTCCGCCAGACATCGCGATCCATCTTTTTGCAATAGTGACACCAAGAGGCGCCCACCGATACGATGATCATTCGTCCCGATTGGTTTGCCCACTGGACCGCTTGCTCGGGCGAGTGTGTCCACGAAATATTCTGGGCGGATGCGGATTGGGCGGATGCGGACTGAAACTGGCAGGCAAAAACGACCAGCAGCACGATGGAAGTCTTCAGCTTGTCCATATGGCTCATACGGATTCCTTTGGCGATCTCTTCTTGTTGTTCAGGACGGGCGAAGACTTGATCCAAGTCAAAACGAAGGATCGCCCGGTTATGCAAGAAGAGAATCGTCCAAAGGACAAGTCGAGTCAGTATGTTGGCTCACAAGACCAACCAGAATAATTGAGGTTTTCACCTGTCAGCGGGTTATGGTGAATTTAGGGCACGAAACGGTCAGTCGACCGCCTACACTTCGATTGTCGAGCGATCCTGCTTGCGTGCCGCATGGTCATGTTCGGCAAGCGGACGATGGTTTTCCAAGCCCACTAGGGTTAGTTCTAGCCCATGTTGCTGGAAGTCACTTTGAAGTTCGTGCAGTTTGTCCATCACGCTATGGTCGACCAATCGCGTTTTCGAAAAGTCGATGGTCACGCTTTTGCGTTCCATCAAGCCAAGCGTTTCGATTTGACGACGCAGGGGAATCCAGTTGCTAAACACAGCCGAGTCACGTGCTTGGATTTCGATTTGGTGTTCGTCCGTGGAGACTACGTCAAAGCTGCGACGAAATATCGATGAGGGAGGTGCACCATTGAGCAAGTGGATGACAATCTTGGTTGCAATTCCAATTGCGATTCCGATCAACAGGTCGGTTGCCAATGTCGCAACTAAGGTCACAACGAAGATGACAAGTTGTTCACGACCGGTTCGCCACACATTCATGAATTCCATTGGATGTGCCAAACGTGATCCGGTGTAAATCAGCATCGCGGCAAGAGCCGCTAACGGAATTCGGTGAATAAACATTGGGATAAACGCGACACATACCAAAAGGAAAACCCCGTGCCACAGATCCGCGAATCGCGTTTTAGCACCATTGTCGATATTGGCACGGCTACGCACGATCTCGGAAATCATTGGCAGGCCACCGACGCTTGCTACGGCGACATTTGCCACACCGACGGCGATGATGTCGCGATTCATACTCGATTTGCGTTTGTAGGGATCGATGAAATCAATCGCCTTGGCACTTAACAGTGATTCCAGGCTTCCGATCAGAAAGCACATCAAAATCCACTTGTAGGCAACCGGTTGCTTCAGAGCCGAAAAGTCGGGATAGGTGACTTCTTGGAACATTCCGAAAATACGATCAGGCATCGAGACCAGAAAGCTTTCGCCGACCTCGAACTCTTGTCCTTGAAATTGATAGGTGTGATCATGAGTCAGGTCGAAATACAATCCCATTGGAATCGCGATCAACAACACCACAACGGGTGACGGTACTTTTTTCAGGAATGAGAGTTGTTTGCCAATCATTGGCCAAACGAACATCGCCAAGATGCTGAGCGTTCCGATCAGTGCAATCTCGGGGTTCGCATGACGCACGATGTTGGGGATTTCCCGGAGTAGTTCCAAGGCACCTCCGTTGATAGTGACACCCATCGCAACAGGGATTTGTTTGGCAATGATAATCACACCGATCGCTGCTAACATTCCGTGAACGGCGGCGACAGGAAAGAACTCTGTCAAGATCCCGCCCTTGAACATTCCAAAAAGGACTTGGAGTACGGACGCTACGACGATAACGGCTAACGTCATTCGATAGGCGGATGCGTCGACCTCGGACCAGCCTCCGTTCATTCCGTCACCGCCAAATGCGGTGATGCAGCCAAGGGCGATGAC